>OMYE01000032.1 GCA_900315145.1 uncultured Pseudomonadota bacterium
GCCTGGGCATAAAGGGCGATATTATCGATACCGGCATTCTGATACGGGGTGGTACCTGTATAAAGCTCATAAAGCGAGATACCGAGAGAGTAATAGTCGGATCCGGTCCAGAAGAGACCGGTGGCGGTTTCCGGAGCGGAATAGAAAGGGGACTTGCCGGTCTGGGTGACCACCATGGTGGAGCTGTCGGCGACCGAGCTGATACCGAAGTCAATAAGCACGATATGGGATTCATCATCGGAAATCATCATATTGCCGGGCTTTAAATCCTTATGAATGATTCCCAGATCATGAATGGCCTTCAAGCCCTCGAGAACAGAAGGAAGAATAAAGGTTCTGATTTCCTCGGCGGTAAATGTTACCCCCTGTTCAATAAAGGAGGCGAGACTCCCCTTGCCGTAAAAAGGCATGATAAGGTAGGTTCTGCCGTCAACTCTGCCGCAGGCGGAGAAATCCGCAATGTAGGGGGAGTCCTGGTTTAGGAGTCGCTTAACCACCTCATCCTTGATGGCATCCCGGCGGTGAAAGAGCTTCAAAGCCTTTACGGCATCATTATCCTGAAGATCCGCCACCTTATAGATATCCGCCTCGCCGGAGTTCCGGTTGATTCTGGAGATGACCTGATAGCGGTTGTCGATAATACTCCCGGTGGTAAAAAGCGACACCGGATTTTGGCTGCCGTTATCATTTATAACTGTCCGGAGAGAGTCTTCGGTGGTCGCTCCGGTATTCAGGATGGTCTGGTTTTCCATGGTATTTCGTGCTTATGTATGTTTTTCGGGGCTGATTTTTTTATGCTCTCTCTGCTCTCTGATTAAAGGTGGCTGACTACAGAAGTTTTTCCAGAAAAGAGGTAATCTCCTCCGTGATGATTTCCGGCTTTCTGAGATGCAGATTATGACCGCAGCCCTCAATGGCTTTTACTGTAAGTGCCGGACACGCATCGGAGAGTTTGCCGGCCAGTGCGGTATATTTTTCATCAGCGCTGCCGTGCATGTAGAGTACCGGTATGGTAAGGGTGGCAAGCTGAGTCAGCAGATACGGCATTTTTCCGGAACTGAGACCAAGGAGAGTTCTCGCCATTCTCGGACCGTTATTAAGTGAGCGGATACTGATGAGCTTTTCTTTTTCTTCATCAGTAAGGTCGGCAAAAACAGTCTGGCTGTACCAGTCGGTCACTACCTCCTTCATCGGTTCGCTGCTGAACCGTTCCGCCCATACTTTATCCGCCTTATACCGTTCCTTGCGTTTATCCTTGTCTCCGATGCCTATGCCGGAGCTTTCCAGAATAAGTCCCTTTACCTTGATCTTCGGTCTCTGAGCCGTGCAGACATAATGGGTGGCAATACGTCCGCCCATGGAATAGCCGTAAAGGACGCATTCCTTGATTTTGAGGCCGATTAACTGCTCCTCCAGCCAGTCATTGACGTTTTCAAAGGTTACCTCGGCATCACTGCAGCCGAATCCCGGCGGGGTAATGATTTGAGCTCCTGCCGGCAGTTTGTCAGCGAAGGTTAGAAATTCATGAGGATTTCCCATAAAACCCGGGATAAAAACTATTTGCATCATTTAAAAAGTCCTGTGACTGGTATTAGCTGTTAAAGTTGCCGTGTCAGAAAGCCGCCTCTCTTATTTCTGATTCACTTTGCGGTATTCTATAATTTGCGCTTCTGATGTACTGCTGTTTATGTCAGGTATGCTGTTTTCCGGAGACAGGGTCAGGGGGGCTGACTCTATGCTGCCGGCTCCTGAAGCAGCCTCGTCATAACTTATGCTGAAACGGAGGAAGGGGACACCTAGTCCGGCAGCGAATATCTTTATGTCCGGAAAATCATCCTTCAGGTCATCGTTACTGCTGAGGATAACTACTGTTATACCGTATTCTCTCAGCAGAATCAGAGAACTCAGATCCTTAATGAGGTTATCTGCCGTCAGGATGACTATCACCGGATGCTTACGGGAGCTTAAGCCGCAGGCAAAGGCAACGGCACCGTATTTTCCGGAAAACGGTCTGATTTTAATTCCTCTGCCGGTACCGGCATCTCTATGTTCCGGTTCAAGGCACTCTGCAGATAATTCTGAAAGAGCGGCATCAGTGATTACGACGGAAGGATTCCGGCTCTCTTTTTCCCTCCGGTTGAGGATTTTCTGCAGAAAAGGGAGTTTCAGCAGATGGCAATTTAAAAAAAACGTACCTTTGAAAGCAGTCCCTGCCTTAATATTTCTGGCGGAATAAAGGTATGATATATCCGTTGCAGGGATTGCGGACGGAAGAGTCTCTCCGGTTCTTTTTCTGGCTTCAGAGAGAAATGTCTCCAGTCCGGCATCTGTCTTATCAAGCAGCGGGATATCTCTGCCGGCATCGGTATAAAGCGGTTCCCTGAAGGCTATGTTAATGTGCAGCGGCAGACCGGCTTTTAATGCCTCATGATATTTTTCCAGAAATCTACCGGTGAGCCAGGAGCTTTCAATTTCCCGGTTTGCCGCGCCGATTCCCAGAAATACGGCGTTTTTCCCGAATATTTCCCCCTGTGATGCAGTCTGATTGGCTCCGCAGCCGAGAAGCTCGTCAGGACGGTCCGCCGTTATGACTATCATGCTCTGATGATTATTCGCAGCCTGCTGAACAGCCGGGTACAGATTAACCACGGCACTGCCTGAGGTGGTAAAGAGAGCCGCTTTTTTCCCTTCTGCGGAGTGTTTTCCCAGAGTAAAAAAGCCCAGAGACCGCTCATCAAAAAGGACATGACCGGAGATTTCCACTCTGTCCTTAAGCATATTCAGGGCCAGAACCAGCGGGGCGCTTCGTGATCCCGGCGCATAGCATACATCGGTAATGCCGGAGAGACTGAGTATTTTTAATAGCTTATATGCCGTAATAATCTGGGAATTCATTTTTTATTAAAAGCCATCCGTGCAGAACACTGAATATTATTCAACAGGAGGTTATTATACCTTATTATTCATTTTGTTATAAAGACCGGAAAGCCGGCGGAATCAGGTCTTAATCTGATATGGCCGGTATGCAGGCTCTGCCAGCCTACGCAGTTTTAAGTTCGAGAACCATGGATGTATTTTTTTCCGCAAGTGACTGCTGCAGATCCCTTACATTACTGATAAGTCTGTATGGTACATTGAAGCTCTGGCTGATATTCTTAAAATCGAGTCCGTGAGGATTTATAAATGATGACTTCAGTACATCCTGACTTTCTATCGGGAATTTCCGGAAAATCATCCCTCCGTTATTGTTGATGATGATAAGCTTCACCGGATACCGTTTCAACAGAGCTATTGAACTGAGATCGTAAAGAGCCGAGGTGTCACCGATGACGGCCACCGTACCGGAGTCTGTTCCTCCTGCGGAGATGCCGCATGCGGTGGCGATAAGTCCGTCAATTCCGGATACGCCCCTGCTGGTGTATATGCTACCGGCGGTATAAAGGAGTTTTTCCGCATGTCTTGCGGCAGTGCTGTTACCGATAAAAAGCCGGTTTTCAGGAGGCAGAATAATGTTTAATACGCGGAAGAGCTCGATATCACCGGTTATTATCTCCGGTAGATCATTATTTGCTGAATCCTCCGGCACTGATGCGTACCTTGAAGCATAAATCCGCTCCGGCAGGTTTTCCGGAAGACAATCCGGTACGGCTTTTATCAGAAATCTGTACGGCATAGTGATAACTGTACCGGTGACGTTTACTGCATTAAGATTCCGGGCACTGTTATTTATGAATATGGCGGTACGTCCGTTCAGATTCTTTAAAAAACGGAGAACTGCCGTAGAGATGAAACGGCCACCGACAATCAGCACGTACCCCGGAAGGCGGGGTTCCTGAGAAACTGCGGCATTTTCAGTAGCCTTTAGATAGTCATCGGGATTACGGATTAAATTAATGCCTTTTTTTCCCCGGAGGTTGGACTGTACATCGGCAATTACCGGAAACCTGGTCTTCTCAAGAAACGGCAGGATTTCTTCCGCTTCGGAAGGGGTAAGGCATCCGGCAATGACAAGAACAGAGCCCGTGGAAGAGATTCGGTTAAGGAGATTAATTGATTTCCGGGTCTCATGAGGGATAAACTCATCAGGAATAAAATCATCCGCAAAGGTTTCAGAACCTTTTATGTCCGGTAAAGGAATGCCGCCGGTGTTTGGGTGAGGGAGATGAAAACAGCTGCTGACAGTCTCTGTTAATTTAATCAGCTCCCGACTGTACAGTTCCTCTGCTGTATCTTCATCTTCTTTATGGTCTGTCGTATTTTCAGCAGGTGCAGAAAGACGGTCCCCGCTTTCAAAAAATGCTATATGCAGAGGCCGGCGGTTAAGTCCAGCCAGAGTGACCGCATTTACTATTCTGTGGGTTCTGCCGGCCGGACCTGCAATATTATTGGCAAAATCCAGCTCCAGATAATCCGTATAATTCTTAAAAACCGGATCAAGGGTACCTGAGGCAATACTTAGGTATGCCTCCTCTGAATCATGAATGCTGATGATAATAAAGGAGAAACCTGTGACTGAAGCCTCCATCACTGCCGGAAAAAGCTGCGGCAGTTCCTGCTCCCTGATAATGACAGCAACAGGATTGTTGGAGCCTTTGGTAAGACCTAAAGCCATGAAACCGCAAATTCTGCTGTCAGAAAAAATATGAAATTTCATATCTTCAAGATTTCTGCAGGCGGCTGCCTGCATATCTTCCGGTATATCCCGGGATATGACGATATCCCGGGTGCCGATATTTTTTAAAATTAATAATAATTCCGTTGCTGATATATGGAGGTTCATAATATTTCTCCGGGCAAAAAAAACGACATTTTCGTGGCGATTGGAGTAAGGTATCCTTAACTGACTTTTTGAGAGGTACTGCTCATTAAGTATTATCCGGCTTTTTCAGGCTGAAGCTACTTCAATGCTACAGGTAAATGCCGTTGCTCGCAATATTATCTCTATCCTTGAAAATCCAGTTTATTACGGTTTGGCTGCACTGGCTGATGAGGGTTCTATGCTTGAAGGTTCTCAGCTTTTGGATGATAACCCGGGAGTCAGCGTCGCACGAGTCCTTTAAAAATCTCCCCGGTGACTGAGTCGTCACGGGTAAGCTGTCTTAAGACTGCTGTCATTTTTAAGGCTGTCTCGTTCCATTCGCTTTCCGGGGTTGATTCCGCCATGATACCTGCACCGCCGTATAGTTTTAATGTATGTGCGGTTATATCGGCACTTCTTAAAAGAACCAGAGCCAGGGCGTCTTTTCCGTGTCTGATACCTCCGATGGAGGCAAAACGGCCGTGAGAGTGACAGCCGATCCTTTTAAGCAGATCCCGGGCATCACTGCGGGGAAAACCCAGAGTTGCCGGTGTCGGGTGCAGAAGATCGGTGATACCGTCCAGAGTGCATTCCTCTTTGAGTTCGCCGGTTAATTCCACCAGAATATGGGATATATAGGAAAGATCCTTGAGTTTAGGATCTGATACCTGTACTTTACTGCAGATTCGCTGCAGCCGGTCATAGAGATAGTTCTCTACTATGGCATTCTCCTTCAGGTTTTTATTGTCTTTAAGTAGATTCTGCCTTTCCTCTGTGGAGATAGAGCCGGCAAGAGAATCACATTTAATATGCATTCCGGATATTCTGAAGAGCTTTTCCGGAGTATATGAAAGAAAGAGTTCTCCGGCTTCCTGACGTTCAGCGGCAGACTGCTCTTTTCCGGTTGGTTCGTGAGTGACTGATAGTTCACCATAGAAGTGACTTTCCACCTGAGAGCATGTAAGTCTTTCAAGGATCCTTGTCATGAGGAGCTGTTTTAGATCCAAAGATTCCCCGGAAAAATTAAATACAGCCTCTCTTGTAAGGACAGCTTTCTTGACATTGGTCCGGGAATCGTCGATTTCCCCGGTTATGGTTTCCACCTGTCTTTGAAACTCCTGATAGCAGGGAACAAGATGAGCCTTCGTGGATTTGAGAAGATCTGATATCTTCAGACGGATGCTTTCTTCAAGACCGGTGATGTCCGGAAGAATCCCGGTACCAGCCTGCGTGGATCCTGTCTGATGCTGTTTCTGCTCCCGGAATGACCTGAAAACACCGTTAATATCCGGGGAGAAGCAGATGATTTCCACTGTAAGCTTTTCCGGATCGGCTATAAGCATTATCTTCGGGGTATAGGATACAAAACAGCGGGGATCATCAAAACTGCAGCTGAAAAAGGAGGTGCTTTGGCACGAGTGACTGCATCTGTCGAAGCCTATGTACATGGTATTGGTATCATCTGACAGAACAGTGACCGGGGATACGGCCTTTTCATACATGGTGGCGACAGCCATAGCCAGATGTGATACATCACTGTATAAAAAGGTTCTGCCGGCAGGGGTTGAGAAATCAGGTGAAAGGGGATTTCCTCCGGCCTTCTTAATCTCATTTTTACTGTATCCGGCGAGAACCCCGCATATGTCTGCAAAAATCATTTATCTGTACTTAAGGTAAAAACGACAAAAATATTGTTTTTAAAATAATACGTTTCATAAATCATAAATATTGTACCGCTATTATGACATTATCAGAAGACTAATGAAAGGATATTATTTCCTGTTTTTCGTGAAAGAGCGATGGCTGTAGTATGGAATGCGGTAGAATCCTGTCTCTTATTGCCGGATGACCTTCTCTTCCTGAATAATAGCGCAGTACTGCTGAGATGTGTCATCAGCCACCTGATGACGGATCTGCATTCTTTTGTTTACTAAATTTCCGAAACAGTAAAAAACAGACAGAAAAAAGAAAGCTGACCGGAAACATGAGCTCCGGTCAGCTTTCCTGCTGTTCTTAAAAAAACGGCAGATAACTGCGTTTTTATTCAAACAGACTGCCTACAGCAGATGAAGCAGCATCAGCAGCCTTCTGCTTAGCCTGGTTCTTAATCTGTTCCTTGGTAACACTAGGAGTAGTAACCTGACTTGATACGTTTTGTGCAGCATTCAGTTTGTCAACATTCTGTTTTGCTGTACTTACTGTTGATGAGGCATCCTGAAGATTTTTAGCAGTATCTGTTGCACCTACGGTGTTAGCGATACTTTTTGAATCTGAAATAACCTGATTGGTGGAAGACAGGGTTGATGATGCTGTGTCAAGCAGGGAGGCGTGTGCTATTCCTAAACCTGCGAAAATCATTAGAGAGGAAAGAATGTTCAGCTTTCTCATGTTAGTTCTTTTGTCCTTAAATGTGTACTATATTTGCTAGTCAGATCAGATGTGTCAAATAAATCTTATGTTTCTTTCGTTCTATTTATGTTTTATTGTTATTGGTTTTTTAAACTCTCAATATTTACAATTCTTATATACATCATAAATAACAAAAACTGACGTAAATATACTATGATTATAGTCAATAGTAAACAATAAATTTTATCAATATCTGTTACCGGGGGAATTTCATCAACGACAAGCCGGATAATTTATGATCAAAATTGTATTCTTGAACACATTTTTATCTTATCAAATCATTATTTGTCGATGTTATTTAATTTTTAAATTTTGATTTTGTTCTCATAATTTTAATAAAAGCTATTAAAAAATATTTAATTTTTTATAAATAAATGTTTTAAAAAAGCCCCGATAGTAATAATAGATATAAAAATAATACCTGTTTTTAAAACATTTGCTGAATAAAACGGAACCCTTAATTTAAAAAGACTGAGAGGGTAAATTAATAAACATCTGAAAAATTTTTTCATGTAGGAACACAGGCAAAAAGTATTATTAAAAAAATATAACAATTAACAGATTAATAATTGCTTTATAGTTTAATAATGGTTATATATAAAATTGATTTTTGTATTTACATGGTTTTTACAGAATGACGATTTTTGTTATCTGATAACTGCTGTTTATTTTATTTGCGGTCAGAGCGGGGGTTTCCGGACTTATAATTACGGAAAAGGGAACCTTATTTCCGGAGACGGAAAAATTGATCCGGAATGTTAAATATGAATCAGAAAAAGTGAAAGGTACTTAAGATTTCCCTTTAAAAAAAATGATGTCATAATTTTAAGGTGTGTTTTTGATTAATAAAAATCAATTTTATATATTAATTTTAATCATAACTGTTCCGAAAACCGGAAACCAGTGCAAAAGTCGGCCTGAACCCTGTATAAATCATGATTCAGACAACTCTTCCTTGAGTATTAATGATTAATGATTAATGATTAATGTATGTGATAACTTTCTGTTATTTACAGTTCCGGTTTTTTTTGTTTTAAAAAAAACGGTTTTTATATAAAAATATACAAATATAATTGATGATTATGATAAAAAACAAAGATATCTATATCAAAATATACTCTGATATATTCTGGAGACGGCTATGGCCAGATTAGGATGTTACTGCGGTGCAGGCATGTCAAATACGGAGTGTCCCTCACCTCACCGGCTGAATATATTTTTAAAATCAGAGGTTGATGCTGCTATATCCTATAATCCGGATATCAGTTTATGGGATTTTTACACCGGCTGGGATGAATCTGCTGAATGCCGGAATTCCTTTCAAAAAAGATTTGAACCGGTGGAGTACTGGCATTGCACTGAATGCGGACGTATTTTTGAGGTGCAGGCCGTTTCCTGCGGCAGGATTATCCGTGGCTTTAAGCCTGTTTCCTTCTCAGCGGAGGATGCGTGTAATCTTGAAGGTTTTGAAGAGTTATTTGTCTTATGGGACATTGAGATGGATGAATATCTCGGTATAGACAGAGATTATCCGTTAAGAGATTATATTTCCGGAGTATGGATTAAACATTACATTTCACCTGACTGTAAGACTGTTTATATTTTTGATGCGACGGAAAATAAAATTACCGGCAAGTATATTCTGGATCCTCGAAACAGAGGCTGTAACTGATAATTTGCGATAATCATAAATCTGATATAAAGCGGGATACAAAGCGGGATATAAAGCTGTCACTCTGTATGTCCGGCTTTTGACTTGACAGGCTGAAGGTAGAGATTGGTCTTTTTATCACTTATTACTATTACTGCTTTTTGAGACAGTTAAGGATGTTCTCGACAATCATGGCTTTTTTCAGGTTAAAGGCTCCTTTCTTTAAAGTGTCCTCAAGACTCTGTTTTTTCATGAGATACGAAAGGATGTTCACCAGTGATTTTTTATTGGCCGTAAACCAGGGATCCTCAGCCGGATAATAGTCGCCTGAAACCTTAGCTCCGTTGAATTCAACAGGACTGTAGTGCCAGTTTGAACCGGTGATGTATTCACCGTAGAGGGAGAGTCTGTCGGTTCCGGCGGCCTTAACCAGATGCCTGATGCCGTCTATGCCGATTTCCTTCCGGCATTTTATGTTTATTTCAATACCTGTACCCGTTGTCGCCTTAATTGTGCTTTCACCTGTCCGTACCGCTCCGGCTATATCCGGAAAAGCGTGGACTAGAAGAGCAACGGGATGTGATACCGTTTCGTAAAAGAGTTCCTCCGGAGAAAACTCACGGCTAAGCTGCAGGTTGTAAAGACAGGTGATGTCGATTTTACGCAGATCCCGGATTGCGGCGAGCTTCTGATAGAAAATGTCCATATCCTGAAGAAACGGATAGGCATAGTTAAAAAAAACGTCGGGAGACAGTCCGGTATACATGTCCGGGGTAGCTTTGAAGCCCAAAACCGGTTTTTCGCAGATAACGGCACATTCCATGTTACTGAGCTTTTCAAGAACTTCTAAATGGTGATCTGCAGGAACGGCGACGGATACCAGCTCGGGACTTACACCGGCGAGTTCCTCTACTGTTCCGAAACAGTGCGGGATTGCATACTGTCTGCCGACTGCAGCACAGTGCTCCATGTCGGTATCTACAACTGCCACCACTTCATGGCCTGACTGCCGGTAGGCGTTGATATGGACGTGTCCCCAGTTTAAACCTATCACTGCTACTTTCATTATTACACTGCCTTGATAATTACCGCTATAAACTTTGCTCCTTCAGATCCTGCTATGGCATAATGGCTCATGCCTTTCTTTATCCGGTGCAGATCTCCGCTGTGTAGATCTCTTCCGTAGGTGCTGCCGTTTTCATCACGGCATTCCACATAAATACTTCCTGCCAGTACGTAATAGTACTCTTCAGTATCATAATGGGTATGCCAGCCGAGAGAGGCATACGGCTCAAGGCTGCTTTCAATCATGGCATTGAGATTACTGTTAAAGGAAAAGTTCTCCGCTGTTCCCGGCTGCTCTGAGGTAATCCACTTGCAGTAGTTGTAGCCGCTCCCGTGCTTCGGATCATCCTCCGGAAAATCCCAGTTTTCATGGGCTCGCTGATATACCACTCTCGCCATGTGGGATGATTCTTTAAAATAAAGATCCTCCGGAGATTCCTCTCTCCGGTAGATTCTGGATTCACCGGAATGAAAAACGTCACCGTCGATATAATTATCATCTTCTGAGGCTGTCATAGAATTTTCCTTTTGTTCAGTGAAAAGTTGCCGGAACATCATAAAAAAAACATTCATTACAATAATCTTTACGCGTTTTACCGGAAGAGTAAATACCGTATCGTCCGTATTGTGATATACGGTAAGTTTGATATTTAACGGCAGACCGCGAGAAAAAAGGTGTACAGAGGGTAACACTGACGAAAAAGAGGATTTTTTTTCATTTTTGTGATAAAACATGGCCGGAATCATGTGTAAGCACTATACTGTGATGCCTCAGGTACCCCGTTTCCCGAAAAAAGCCGTTTATCTTATCCGAAGTCCGGCATAACGAAGATTTATCTTCTATCCGTAAGTGAATTTTCTACTGACAGCAAAGGAATTTTTACCGGAAAAGACGGTCTTACTATAGTGACTGACGGTAATTTCCGGAAGATTAGCGTCTGATGCCGTGATTACTTCAGAAAAACCTGTACCGGATGCCGAAAAAACATGGCATTTGTTTGTACTTTGAACATTACATGTAATATCCGGTAACAAAAAAGGTAAAATATATTACAATTCTCGTACGCAGAATGCTTGCCTGCAGTAAGACTGCTGTACGGAGTGCAGAAGGTAAGCAGATAATATGTCCGTAAAGGACGGATAAAGACAGGCTTGAAGCCCGGAGAATAATAATTATAAAAATACAGCTGGTGCAGACCGGCCGTTTTCCGTATCCCGCCATGGAACCGGTTACCGGTTGACACCATAGAATCAACATAAAAAGAGCGTAATATGAAATTTCTCAAAATCCTCTTCATGGTACTGGTTATTGCCGGTCTTGGATTTGCCGGATACAGATATATCAGTTCATCTAAAAGTGAAGTCGTTCATTACGACGGCATTGCTTCAGTCAACGGCCGTATGGAAATGAAAAGAGTTGATGTCGGAAGTCTTTATGCCGGCAGAATTGAGCGGATACCGGTTGAGGAGGGGGATAAGGTTGCCGCCGGGGATATTCTTGTTGAACTTTCGTCTGCCCAGACTGAGGCTCAGGTGAGTACCGCCAGGGCTCAGAAAAAACGGTCGCAGGAGGCCGTTAGTAAACAGCTGGCCCGTATCAGACAGCAGGAGACTGATATGAAGCTTGCCGCTCTTGAGCTCAGAGAGGCAGAGAAACTCAGAAGTGACAGACTGATATCCGACACGGAACTGCAGCGCCGGCAGATTGCTCTGGATGTAAAAAAGGAAAATATCAATGTATTAAAAAAGGAGCTTGCTGAAATTGAAGCCGAGGTTAAACGTGCTGACGCCTCATTAAATGAAGCTGTTTCCCGTAACAATGATATGACTGTCCGGGCACCGATTGCCGGATTTGTAGAGTACCGCCTGACAGAGCCGGGAAATGTCATAGGTGCCGGCGGCAAGGTGGTTTCCCTTCTGGATCCCTCCGATGTGACTCTCGATGTGTTTCTGCCTACGGCCAGAATTGCCGGTGTCAGGGTCGGTGACGAAGCCAGAATCACTCTTGACGGTCTTGATGCCGTGTTCCCCGCCCGCGTTGATTATGTGGCGAGGGAGGCCCAGTATACCCCTAAGTTTGTAGAGACCAGTGAGGAAAGATCAAAGCTGCTTTTCCGGGTATCACTGAGAATTGATAAGGAACTTACCGAGAAATATCCGCTTCTTTTCCGCGGCGGTATGCCAGCAGAGGGATATGTTAACTACGGCGGTGTCTCATGGCCTGAGGATCTGGCGGTTAACATGGTTCAGGCGGACAGACTGTATGACGCAAGACAGCAGCATACTGATGCGGCTGCCGGTAATTCAGCAGAAAAAGCAGACAGATAACCTTTTTCCGCCGGAAACGGCTTTTTTCCGGCGGAAAGCAACATGCGGGCCTCTTTATGTCTTCAAACAGCGATATCGTTATAAGTATTAAGGATCTTACCCATAAATACGGCAGAGTCTGTGCTGTTGACGGGGTATCTCTTGATATAAGGAAAGGAATTACCATAGGGCTTGTCGGGGCTGACGGCGTAGGTAAATCAACGCTGCTTTCCTTAATCGCCGGTACCAGAATAATCCAGAAAGGCCGGGTTTCGGTTTTTGATCTGGATATGGCCGACCGGCATAACCGCACGGCTCTTTCTCATAAAATGGCCTTCATGCCCCAGGGACTCGGGCGTAATCTCTACACTACACTATCCGTCTACGAGAATATTGCCTTCCATGCCGATCTGTTCGGTTTAGGACACCGGGAAAAGAAAGCAAGAATCAGAAGACTTCTCGCCGCCACCTCGCTGACTCCGTTTGCCGACAGAGCTGCCGGTAAACTTTCCGGAGGAATGAAGCAGAAGCTCTCTCTCTGCTGCGCTCTGGTACACAGTCCGGATTTACTCATTCTTGATGAACCGACCACCGGCGTGGATCCTCTTTCCCGCCGGCAGTTCTGGACGCTGGTGCGGGAACTTATGGATGAAACCCCGGGGATGTCTGTTATTATTTCCACGGCCTACATTGATGAGGCCGAGGGCTTTACCCATACCATTATGATGGATGACGGAAAGATTATTGCTGATGAGAATACCCGGACTCTGATGGAACGCTACGGGGCATCCACGCTTGAAGAGGCCTACATGAAAATTCTCCCTCCGGAGAAAAGGGGGCATGAAGGCGGCTTCCAGATACAGCCGTACGAGAGACATGAAAATGAACGGAATGCCATAACCGCACACAATCTTACCAAGAGATTCGGCAGCTTTACGGCCGTAGATAATGTCAGCTTTGATATTAGCAGGGGGGAGATTTTCGGTTTCCTTGGATCAAACGGCTGCGGCAAGTCAACCACCATGAAAATGCTTACCGGACTTTTAGAACCTACCTCCGGTACTGCCGAGATCATGGGGCGATCATTTACGGCCGGGGATATGGAGATAAAGAAGAAGGTCGGATACATGTCGCAGGCCTTTTCACTTTATGAAGAACTTACGGTTCTCGAGAATCTCTACCTCCATGCCAAACTGTATCATATACCTCTGACTAAGAGATATGAGGCCATAAACAACGTATTAACAAGATTTGATCTGGCTGATTTAAAGCATGTTACCCCGCGTTCACTGTCTCTCGGGGTAAAGCAGCGTCTGCAGCTTGCCGCCGCCTGTCTGCATAATCCGGAGATTCTTATCCTTGATGAGCCGACATCCGGGGTGGACCCGGCGGCCAGAGACGGATTCTGGGACTATCTTATTACTCTGTCAAGAAGGGACAGGGTGACTATTTTCGTTTCCACTCATTTTATGAATGAGGCGGAGCGCTGTGATCGTATTTCCTTAATGCACCGCGGCAGGGTGCTGGCTGTAGGCAGTCCTCAGGAGCTTAAGGCAAGCAGAAATGAGACCAGTCTAGAGAGAACCTTTATTGAGTATCTTGAAGAGCTTAATGAGGAGCAGGAACCGGTTAAAGAGACGCTGGAAAACAGCGGCAGAGAAAAGGAGTCAGGGAAGAGAAACAGTTTCTTCTATCCGCTTTCTATGATCATGGCTTTTGCCGTAAGAGAGGGACGTGAGCTTCTCAGGGATCCGGTGAGACTTTTCTTTGTCATATTCGGGGCGCTTATTTTTGAAATATCCGCTTCATACGGTATTTCATTTGATATGACCGAGATGCGTTTCGGTGTGATGGATCATGATATGTCCCCGGAAAGCCGGGAGCTTGTCAGGGAGTTTCAGGGCTCCGCCTATCTTCAGGAGACAGCTGTTGATGAAGACAGAACGGTGATTGAGAATTTCCGGAAAAAGCATATTAAGCTCCTTATTGACATTCCTCAGGGGTACGGTAAGAGTCTTCTTAAAGGAGAGAAACCGGAGGTGGCATTCTATATCGACGGGGCTTTCCCGACCATATCCAATAATGTCACCGGTTATGTCAACGGAATCATGACCAAATATAATGCCGGGGTGCAGAACATCCACGGTATGGAGAAGGTTAATGCCGCCGACAATCTGGAAATCCGTTTTCTCTACAATGAAATATTTAAGAGTGTCTATGTGATGGTTCCCGGTCTTATCATGCTGATTATGGTAATGTTCCCGGCTATGATGACGGCTCTCGGAGTGGTGCGGGAGAAGGACCTCGGAACAATCACCAATCTTTACACCTCTCCGGCGAAGGGGTACCAGTTCCTTATAGGTAAGCAGCTGCCGTACATTGTTCTGTCGATGATAAGCTTTTTAGGAATGGTGGCATGTGCGGTCTTTGTTCTGGACGTTCCGATAAAAGGCTCCTTCTGGGCGATGTTTTTCGGGGCACTCCTGATGGTTACCGCTTCATCATCCTTCGGACTGCTGATTTCCTGCTTCGTCCGTTCGCAGGTGGCGGCGATATTCGGGTCGGCTATTTTATCCATTCTACCGGCACTGAACTTTTCGGGATTTCTCTATCCGCTGTCAACTCTGGAAGGTGTGGCGTTTTATATCGGTAAACTGTTTCCGTGTTCATGGTTTCAGATAATCATTCTGGGATGTTTTACCAAAGGATTAAGTGCAGACAGCTTCTTGCGGATGTATCTGATAATTGCCGGTATAGCCTTTATCTATCTGATTCTTGCTACCATGCTTCTTAAGAAACAGGAAAAGTAGGATCATGAGCAGGAGTATGAATATAAATATAAATCTAAATATAAATCTAAATCTAAATGCTGATATGGATATGACGATTTCTTTAAACGGCAATGAACGTCCGGAGTTCTGTGATTTTATCCTGGAGAACAGTTATGTATATATGGTTATCCAACGTATTTGTTCTTAGTATCAAGGAGATTAAGAGCCTCTTCAGTGATCTTATTCTGGTTCTGCTGATGGTATATTTTTTTACCGTGGCAGTGGTTGTGGCCGCCAAGGGCGCCAGTCAGGACGTGCGTAATGCTCCGGTTGCCGTCGTGGATTATGATGAATCACAGCTATCACGTGATGTGGTTTCTGTCATCGGACCGCCGTATTTTAAAGTTCCGCAGAAAATATCAGCGGAAGAGGTGCATACTGATATGGATCTCGGCAGATATTATTTTGTCCTGGATATACCTCCAAAGTTTAATGAAAACATGTTGAACGGCAGGAATCCTAAGATGCAGCTGATGGTTGATGCTACCGCCATGACCCTTGCCGGAACCGGAACAGGTTACATCTCCGCCATGCTGAGATCCGAGCTGGGACGCTTTGCGCAGAATTCGGGTAGGGGTAGTCTGCCTGATTCTCCCGGAGCCGTAGTGGAGGCCAAAACTGTTACCAATGTTCTTTTCAATCCTAACTCTCTTGCTCTGTGGCAGATGGGTGTGATGCAGATTATCGGTAATCTTACTCTGCTTACCCTGATGCTTTCAGGGGCTGCCATCATCCGCGAGAAGGAAAGAGGTACCATAGAGCATCTTCTGGTTATGCCGGTAGGGGCTTCGGAAATAGCTTTTTCCAAGATTCTGGCTAACGGCTCGGTGATTGTAGCCCTCGCCATGGCTTCACTGTGGTTTATTGTGCACGGAGCTATGGGGGTTCCGGTGGCAGGCTCGGCCGGAATTATCATCACGGGAATGCTGATTTACGTGCTGAGCTTCGCCTCACTGGGGATTCTTCTTGCGGTGCTTGCTCCGACCATGCCGCAGTTCGGTCTTCTTTGTATTCCGGTATACATGCTGGTGTACCTTCTTTCCGGGGCGACAAGTCCTATAGAAAGTATGACGGAAAATATGCAGCAGATCATTCAGATATCTCCGACTACTCAGTTCGTCTCATTTTTTCAGGATGTGGTACATCGCGGAGCCGGCTGGGACGAGGTGTGGCAGAGACTGCTGATAATGCTTGGTCAGGGGCTCTTCTTTCTGAGTATTGCCCTGCTGAAGTTTAAATCCATGCTTTCCAAACAGGGGTGATTTTTTAATGTTTGTCGTGATAAAGCACTATGTGAAACAATGCAGTATTCCTTGTATTAAGAGAGGCAGTATGACTGATACCCTGATTGCAGAAAAAAACGGTGATAAAAAAATACAGAAAGAGGTCGCGTCGATACTGCGTCCTGTGGCTTTAGCCGGGCTTATCGGGATTATGGTAACCGCCGGGGGATGTGCGCCATTAAGTGTTGATTATGATTCCAGGGTATACCTTCCGGAGAATTATACCTTTTACACCGATGGCGGAACCAGCGAGCTGCAGATTGCCGAATGGTGGCGTAATTTTAATGATCCGGTTCTGGATAAGCTTATTGCCGAGGCTCTGGTTTCAAACAGGGATCTTATTGCCGCCACAGAAAGATACAACTCGGCAATGCATGAGGCCGGCCTTGCAGAGGCGGATAAGGGACCTGCAGCCGGAGCCGGTGCCGGAGGCTTTGTGACTGGTTCCAAAATGTACGTATCGGATCCGCGTATCAAACCGGACAGCAGAAGTAAACGTGCCGCAGGTCTCGGGCTGGAGGCATCCTGGGAACCGGATTTTTTCGGGAAAAAGCAGAGTGATGCAGATGCGGCAAAGTTTAGAGCGCTTGCCGTTCAGGATCGCATTAATGCCGTGCGTACCTCCATTACCGCCTCTCTTGGCCGGTACTATTTTGAGATTCTTTCATTAAAGGATAAAGAAAAGAATTTAAGAAAAAACATCGCCAATATGCAGGATACCCTCCGTTATGTGAAAGGGCGCTATGAGGCTGGCCAGGCTCAGGCGTTTGATGTTATGGACGTAGAAAACAGAATTACTTCGCTTAAGGCCAGACTTCCGGAGTTCGAGGCACAAATTAATGCGAGAATCAGAGTAATTGCCGTGCTCTGCGGAAGGGTTCCTGAGGATTTTGTCATTGCCGGTATACCTGACGGACTGCCGGAGAATATTCCTAATCCTCCTCAGGGAACGCACCCGGGAGAACTGCTGCTCATGCGTCCCGACATTCTTTCAAAGCGTAATGAAATAAACGCCAGAGCTGCAGCGGTCGCAAGTGCCAAGGCGGATCTGTATCCAAGGTTCAGTATCAGTTTTCTGCTGAGTGACGGCTATATTAAGCTGGACAGTACTGTAGATCATGCATCAGGATGGATGAGCTTTCTCTCCGGTTCGGTAAGTGTGCCGGTGTTTACCAACGGCAGAATCAGAGAGAATATCGCTGCTAAAAATGCCGAACTGGGTGTGGCGCTTGCCGAATATGAAAAACTGATTATTGAGGCTCTGAAGGAAGTTGAGGACAGTTATGAGATGACTGCAGTTCTCAACCGGACACAGCAGGAGCTCAGTAAGGGCAGAAAAGAGGCGGAAGCCATGGTGGGGGCCTCACGCAAGCTCTTCGAACACGGACAGAAGAATTATGATGCTGTCACTTTATCGGTAGATCGTATGATTTCCTTTGATGATTCGCTGACAGATGTAAGGTTAAACAGACTTCTGAATCTTATTTCACTCTACAGGGCTCTGGGCGGAGGCTGGGATTACCATAAGAATACTGCAGTTGAGACCGGTAATGCCGGTAAACTGCAAGAGAATGGTAATCATGATAATACTTAAGAATAAGACTTGGGAAAAAATAAGACAGGAGGAGCTGTTTTTCCGAAAAAATACCGGACCGGAATAAAAAAATGCCGGTCCGGAATAATTCTGTATATTTCCGGAGCCGGCAGGAGGAAAAAAGTTTCAAAAGTTTAAAAGTCTTGCTGACTCATTATCTCTTGGTAATTCTGATCTTCGGATTGGCAAAGCCCTGAAGGTCAGCATCGCTGAAGCTCTTGCTTACGGTAAGAGACTGGAGTTTAGGCAGAGCCTTAACTGCATCAATAACCTTCTTGTCGGTAACTTCTGCAATATCCAGAGTCTGCAGGTTGCTGCACTTAGCAAGAGATTCCAGACCGGTTACGGCTGTCTTCTTGATGTGAACCTCCTTGAGAGAAGGCATTCTGCCGAAGAATGAAACGTCAAAGGTACCGTTTAATTCAAGAAGCCATGCTTTTTCCAGATTAACCATATCGCCGAAGGCTTCAGTATTGGTCAGATTATGAATACTGTCGAGGTAAAGGGTTTTAACCTTGGTAAGTCCCTTGGCAAAATTACCGTCAACTTCAGTGTTACATCTGTCCTTCAGACCGGAAATCTTGATTTCGGCTAATTCCTTCATGTTGGACAGAGCGGCAAAGTTGGATACAGGTACCCCGGTGTTACATCCGGTGATTTCGATCTTCTTCATCTTGGTTGCGTCTTTAATCTGGTTGAGATCAACAGGATATTTGAGCATCCAGATCTTTAAATATTCAATACCGGTACCGCTTATAGGACTCAGGTCGGCGAGTTCCTCGTTATTAAAGGTGGAGAGACTCTTTAATGCCGGCATATCCTTGATAAAGGCCAGGCTAGGAAGCTTGGTGGCACCGAGTTCAACTTCCTGTACCTGCTTTAAGTTGGCGAGAGTGGTATAGTCAGTGTTGTCTGTACCGTACAGGTTGAGCTTCTTAAGAGTCGGAATTTTACTGAGAGGGGTGAGATCCTTGACGTCACAGCCGTAGAGATCCATATTTGTCAGTTTGGTTAAGGAACCGAACGGAGTCAGGTCGGTAACACCGCCCATGATAAGCTGGAACATATCAAGGTTTGGAGCATTGGTAATCTGTGATACATCTGTAAGCTTGGATTTAGAGATGTGCAGAGTCTTAAGAGTCTGTGATGAAGGCAGACCTTCAAGTGATGTTAATACGGTTGAATCCTTGAGACTCATGGAGCGGAGGTTGGTAAGATTCTTGGCCCACTTGATGTCCGGCATGATTTTGGATTCGACACCTACTTCAGTGAGGGAGGTGATGTTGGCTAAAGGAGTGAAATCGGCAACATTGTGTGCTTTGATATAGACAGAAGTTGTTCCCTGAAGCTTCTTCAGTGGTTCAATGGAGGTGAGCTTACTACTGTCAATGGAAATTCTGCGGGCATTAGGAATCTTGGCAATGATTTTTTCCAGATCTTCATTACCGATCTCATTGAGACGGAGGTAGGCGCTCTTGGTATCTACCTTGGTTATTTCAGCATCAAATTTCTGAGTAATGGTATCATTGAATGCAACATCAATGGTAATATCGTTTTTCTTAAAAGTGATGTTTGGAGAGGTAGGGGCGGCCAGACCTGCGACAGGGAGAGCCATAATACCTAATGCAACAAAAATCTTTGATATTTTATTTAAATTCATATTTCGTCCTTGTTGTTATATGTAAGCTATTCAGTTAAAAATCCGATAGTTGATAGAGGGAAAAACGGCATTTCCGGAAAACATAATATGGAGATGCCTGAATAAACATTATTATTTGAAGAACTGAATTTTCCCGTCCTTTACAAATACCTTCTTTTCAGATGATGAGGAGGTGATATCCTTTATGTGTCTGTTGCTGCCGTCACGGTATTCGGTTTTTGAACCGTTTACCTGGGAGGTACCGATGCTTCTGCCGCTGCCGTCATAGTAACGGTATTTTCCTTTGCCGTCCGGGTCGGCACGTCCTACCTGACGGTTGGAGGAATCACGGTAGACGATACGGCCGTTGCTTTCGGTAATGATGTAACCGATGGTTTTACCGCTGCTGTCACGAAGAGTTTCGGTACCGGCGTAAGCTGAGAGACTCAGTAAGGTGAACAGGG
>OMYE01000111.1 GCA_900315145.1 uncultured Pseudomonadota bacterium
TGCAGAATAGTACAATACAAACTATACACAGTTGCTTTATTTTAGGAAAAGATTATGGGAATATCCGGATTGTTAGTGCGTTTTAGTGTTGGAAACTTTCGTTCTTTTGATGACGTTCAAACATTTTCGCTTATAGCCGGGAATGTAAGAAATCATAGAGCACGCTTGTATTCAGCTAGAGATTTTAATTTGTTGAAGTTTGCCGCGGTGTTTGGGGCCAATGCATCCGGAAAATCCAATCTTATTAAGGCTGTTCAGTACGCTGTATTTGTTCTTTTTGGGGGGATGGAGCATGATTTTATTGAGAGTAGCAGAAATGGTTATTATCGTCTTAATCCGAACAATAAAGACAAAAACTCATATTTCGAATTTGAGATTCTTATAGATAATGTTCTCTATGCGTATGGTTTTGAAATATCAGTTTTTCATAAGAAAATTAAGGAAGAATGGTTAATCAGACTTGAGAAGACAGGAGAAAATACTCAAATTTACTTCAGAAATACCGAGAATGGAACATCATATTTTAATAAGGATTATCTTAATCCGGAAATAGAAGACAGAATGAGTATATACCTCGATGACTACAGTCATGTAACAAACAAATTATTTCTTGCTGAGGTTGTATCTAATAAGAATAAACTGTATAAAAATGATAACAAGCTGTCTGTTTTGAGAAATGTATACGAATGGATTGTTCATCTTGATATCTCTTTTCCAAATACACCTGTTTCCGGTTACGCCACTTTGTCTGGAAATGATTTTTCAGAACTACTAAAGGCATTGAAAAGTTTTGATACCGGTATTTCTAATATTATTTCCACTGAAATTTCCAAAGAACAGGTTTTTGAAAAGGTTGATTTTCAACACCAGAGTCAAGTTAATGATGAAATAGAAAAATTACGTAAACTGAATTCAGGATTTTCACCAAAAGATAGTGTCGTTATGAGAATAAATCTTAACGGACGATTCATACTTATTTCCATTGAAGATGGTGAACCTAAGTTCATGGAAGTTCGTTTTGAGCATTTGGGGGTTTCCGATGTGACGTTTTCACTAGGAGAGGAATCTGATGGAACAAGAAGACTGCTGGATTTGCTTTCAGTTTTATTTGCGAGAAATGGAGGAGTATTCATTATAGATGAATTGGATCGTAGTCTGCATCCGCAACTGACCGCTCATTTTGTGAAAACATTCCTGAAAATGGCAATAAAGAAAAATATTCAATTGCTCATAACCACTCATGAAAGCAGACTTTTAAACTTAAATTTGCTTAGACAGGACGAAATATACTTCATTGAGAGAAGCAAAGAGGGAACAAGCAATATTATTCTGTTCGATGATTTTAAGGAAAGATTTGATAAAAAAATAGATACTGCCTATTTAGATGGAAGGTACGGGGCTGTGCCTTTATTTGAGTCTGTATATCCTGATTATGACAGCATGGAAGATTAACAATAATGAGAATTGAACATACGTACGGTCAGCGTTCAGCAGCGGAGAAAAGAGACCCAAAAGTCAGGTATTTTATAGCGTGCGAGGGGAGTAAAACTGAATATCAGTATTTTGACGGCATTGTCCAAAATAGGAATTATATCGGTATTAATTCTCTTGTAGAAATTGTGCCTGTTGAACATGAATCAGCTAATAGCGAAAACCATCCTTTAAAATTATATGAAGCTGCTAGAAAGGCAATAGACAAATGCGATAACTATTTCCCAAACAGTGGAGATAGGTTTTGTCTGATTGTTGATCGTGATAAAAACAGTTTTATTGAAAGGCAGTACGATGAACTGTTGAGTTATGTACAGGCTGGAAAAGTCAGTTTGTTCGTATCGAATCCCTGCTTTGAATTTTGGCTACTTTTGCACTTCGGTGATTGCAAAGATTATGATCAACAGAAATTACTAGATAATAAAAAGAGTGGAAAGAAAACTTATACAGAACAATTATTAGGAAAATGTCTGGGAGGCTCTTACAATAAAGTCAGATTGAAGTATAAGTTTAATAATTATTTTAAAGATAGAGTAAAAACAGCGGTAAATAATGCAGAATTGCATGCTGTGGAACTGGAACACCTTAAAAATTCCATAGGTACAAATGTCGGTAGACTCATTAAAATGATGCTAAATAATCGTCAAAAAGAAGACGATATCTCAAGGAAAGATCAGTAAATATCAAAAGAATTTTTTAGCGCTTAGCAATTTTGATAAGCCTGTTTTTTTAGGATAGTTACACTATTTTTTTCTTGATTGATTTGACGTATTTGACGCTGTTTTTCAAGATAATGAGTTTAAATATTAAATTATTTGTTGAATCAGGCTTTTGATTAAAAATGACAGTCTAAAAAAAGAGCGTAAGTTTTTCTAATGACAGAGACTTACGCACTTTCTTATTTATTTTTCAGAGTTATCTGTTAGATTCCATAATCATGCCGTCAGCTTCATGCGTCATATTTTCGAAATTAAGTACCTTGCCTTTGCCGGTTCTCTTAACCTCGTAAAGTGCGGCGTCAGCGTGAGTCAGCAGTTCTGATTCAGTGAACGGACGCGGCAGTGAGCTGCTGTCCATAACACCTATAGAGCAGGAAAGATAGTAGCGTTCCGGCAGATTGTCGACTTTGGTACCCAGAAATTCTTCAATTTCGTGCTTATAACCCATTTTGGATTTAAGGGTGTTGAGAATGGTCTGCATTTTCTTCTCGGCAGCAGCTGCATTGCAGTTTTTCATCAGCAGAAGGAATTCATCACCGCCCCAGCGGCAGGCTATATCAGTCTTGTCCTTGAGGGAGTTGATGAGTTCGGCAAACCATACCAGAAGTTTATCACCGATGTCGTGCCCCAGATTATCGTTGTAGTATTTGAAATTATCCAGATCCATGAAACCGAGGGCAATATTCTGATTGGACGGAAGCTCTCTGATAACCTTGGTGATAAGACGGTTGAATTCCATACGGTTATAGAGACCGGTGAGCATATCAGTGGTACTTACCCTGATAAGTTCATTACGCTGCAGTATCATGATAAGCTGGCTGGATAGCTGTTGCGAAATCATGGTAATTGAATCATGCTCCTCCTTGTGATCTCTCTTTAGGGATTTATCAAAGGAGAACAGCAGCATCTGGCCGAATACCTCGGTACGGTCAATCAGCGGATAAATCATAATGCGGTGTACCACATCCGGTCCGATGGTTACATCGGTAAGCTCCTGGAATTCGGTGGAGATATGAGAATTTATGAACTTCTCAATCTTCTTAAAACTGAAGTTCGGCTGGATCTTAGAGGAATTGAACTCATGAATTAAGGATGAGGTGTGCTCCTCTTTGTCCACAAAGTAGATAATACCTCCGTTGATGTTAAAGTGGGAGGACAGCAGTCTGATGGTTTCTGCTGCCAGCTGATTATATGAATCAACACTTAAGCTGAAGTTGTGCAGCATGGAGATAAGGCGCATTTCATGCACCTGCTTCCATAAGGTATTAACCTTATGCTCCTGTCTAACCAGCTGAATAATCTGATTAAGTTCGTTTATCGGTACTTCAATAACCGAATAACCTTCATACGGCTTGAAATTAAGTCTCCAGCAGTTGGTAATCAGCTTCTGACTGTTGAAGAGCTGATTCTTGATGGCATAGGCATATCCTTCTTTAAGGTAGTGGAACTGTTCTTCATAGTTGTGGCAGACATTGAAAATTCTGATGGCTGTCATGTAGAACAGAATGTTTTCCTTCGGTGTGAGAGTGCCGAGCTTCTGGAATTTGCGAATCTTTTCAAAAAGATTCAGAGCCTGATCAATCTGTTTGTTTTTAACATGAACAATGGTCTGAATCAGGTTGTAGAGGAAGAGTTCACTGCCATAGAGCGGAATTTCCGTGCTGATATTAGCGCTTCTTCTAAGCATCTGTTCCGCAAAATTTATCTGATTAAGGTTGGTGTAGACCAGCGCTTTTGATAAATATATGTGGTGAATGTTGTGGAACGGCAGACGGTTGGTTCCGAGTACGGAAAGTATTTCCTGCAGAATATCCAGAGTTGACAGCGCTTCCTTGAACAGTCCGCTCAGTATATACAGCTGGGCTATATTGTATATGGTTATGGTAATTTCTGAATAATCGTTGAGATTAATGGAGTTGCGCAGGGCCTTCATGTAGTATTCGTGAGCCTTTGGATATTCCTCTGTCTCGTTCAGCACAAAGCCGATGGAGTTATATACATGAGTCAGTTCCACCGGGACTTCTATCTGATAATACTGTTCTTCTGACATGCGGTAGGCATGCAGGGCATCAGGATATCGTCCCAGATTAAACAGAACTACACCGCGACAGTGATTGGTGGCGGCTATTTCATGCTTGATGCCGGCACGGGAGGCCAGAGTGATGGCCTTGTTGCACATGTCGAGGGCTGTGTTCATGGTCATATTCTGCGGATCAAGGCTCACCTGGGCAAAGGCGTTGCGCAGAACATACACCTCCTCCTTGATTAAATCGTATTTTTCCAGGTTGTTTACCAGAGTGCAGATATTATGGTAGCCGTATTTGATTCCGGCGCGGTCATATGCCACGAACAGACAGAAATTGGAGATGACCACCAGACGCATATTCATACTGATTTCACCGAGGTGGGCGGCCATTTCCGCAAAATGCAGTACTGATTCAAAGTCAGAACGGAATATATGGGTATAGGCCAGTTCAATGTATGAATTGCAGGCGTCATCAGTGTTATTGTTGTACTGGGCCTTTTCGTACATCAGGTCGAAGGCTATCAGTGCATCCTCGTATTCGTGTTTATAGAGACGGGCACGGCCGAGAAGATGGTAGATGAGTTCCTCGTTCTTAAAACGGGTATCCTTACTGAAGCGGATTTCCTGAATCAGGGAGTTGGCGATTTCAATTACTTCATCATAACACATGTAGTTAAAGAGAATACCGCATCTCTCCACAGCCTCGTCAAAGGTGCAGATAGGCTTGGCCTGATACTTCAGTTTTTCCCACGAGTTGTCTTCTTTTTTGCGGTAGTCGGAGTCATTAGGACGGATCAGGGTAAAGTATCTTTCAATGTTTCCCTCCATCTCCAGCCATTTTGACGGAGTGGTGGCATTTAGCAGGTTTTCCGAATTGAAACCAAGAAGAAGCACGCAGTTCGGATCATTACGCAGTTCTACTTCAATATCGTCATCATTATTATACGGGGAGAATATACTCAGCGAACGTTTGCGTCTCTGTTCCTCCCGCAGCTTCATAGCCTTCTTCTGCATCTCATTGAGTGAAGGCTCCCTGATGGAGTATACATATGAGGTATCACGTATTTTCGGCTTTAAAATATCCACCAGAAAGTTAATGGAGCTCGGTCCTGCATACTGCAGATTGCAGATGCAGATAGGTACCGGTTCACTGGTACTCAGAAGATGATTCAGGAGTTCCTGAATATGCTTTCTGATTCTGAGTTTGATGTATTCAATATCAGAAGGCATGTAGTATTCATGAAGATCAAAACGGTTTTGAAGCATGGAATTGAGCATGGTTGATTCATATTTTCCCAGCTTCAGCAGTTTCGATACCTGAGTCAGTTCAATACCGTTACGGGTCAGTAATTCATTTATGATGTATAGAATTGGTGATAAGGGGGCAAAATAATCCTCGGGAGTCAGCTGTATTCTGATTGGATTGCTGATTCCTTTTTTTTCGCACAGAATATTAAAGTCATTACGCACCTCCGCCTGGTCTTCCAGTGAGACTGTAATAACCTGAATGTCCCTGTTTTTGAGATTCTGCAGGTAAGCCTGTTCTAATGTTCTTCGAATATGTAATGACACTTGCTTGTTTTCTTATATAAATACAATGTCGTCTGTATATCAGAATTGTAACAGATATCAGAACTGAAAAATATTATTGAAAAGTACAATAAACCAAGTTCGCTTTATTTATCCCATTTCGTCGGCATTTCACTGTTATGTGAAACACTCTGTCAATGTTGACGCATCCTTCTGCCATATCGTTTTATAATCGTTATAAAAATCACCGTGTGGTGGAAGACTGTGACTTCCGTTTTCTCTGCGTGCGGCAGATGAAAATGTTTTCCATCCGGTGTTTCAATACATATAGGGCTGAAATGTTCTGCTTTAAAGAGAAAACACATCAGAACCCTGTATCTATAAATCTGTAAACATGTGTTTTTAACATTTCTATCTGTCTGAAACCTGAGATGTTTTATTCTTGTAGAAATCCGTATGCTTAAATCCGGTTAAATCCCTTGCAGTTACAGCTTTTATTTATTCAGTAGGCAGAATATTACGGAGGCATTATTTGATTTTATAAAACATACTTTCCGGAAATGTCTCATCTACATCAAAACCTAAAAGGTCAGACAGTGTATTTTCAGACCGGTTCTCCTTGTTCAGTTTTTTTTGCCGGTTTCTGACATCCGGCTCACGAAATCTGACGTGTTTCCCCCTGACAGATAAATGCTGTTCAGGCAGGGATTGGTATATCAGATAACTAAATTGGTATATCAGATAACTAAACAGAATAGGAAAACTTTATATATCTATCAAATCTTATACATTTTATCTTATGTTAGGACAAATGAGTGATGTGACGTGGATGATTTGAGATATTATCCATGATTTTATGAAATGTAATAGTTTTTTATGCTCCGGAAACCGTTTTTTTAGAAAAAGTATTTTTTACGGAGGTTCTTTAGACTATCGTCAACTCTGAACTTTCATAAAAGCCTGAAATACTGTTTTTACATCCCTATGATGCTGACTGATGCCGGCGGTGGTGTTCTAATCTCGTGTGACAGAGATTTATTAGAGATTAGTGAGATTTATTGCAGATTGTTGTATAATGCACCGATCTTTTAATTTTTTAAATTTTGTCTGAATTACTTAATGTTATTTTCCCCATATTCCGGTGATTGAATTTTTCGAGGTGGAGATTCGGGACAAAATAGAACCGGTGTCCTCAGAACTGTGTGGTTCAGGTGACTGCCGTACCGGTTTCAAGATACTTCCTTCTGCGGAAAAACCGGAGGAAATGGGGAATAAAGAGGTATTTTTATGTCTATGCGCTCTGTATACTGTGGTGATGTCGGCGAAGCTCAGCTGGAAAAGGAAGTTGTGCTTTGCGGCTGGGTTAATCGCCGCAGAGATTTAGGTGGTCTTATTTTTATTGATATGCGTGATAAGGCCGGTATAGTGCAGGTTTATTTCGATCCTGATCAGAAGGAAACTCACGAACTTGCCGCAACTCTCCGTAACGAATGCTGTATCAAGGTGACCGGCATTGTCAAGGCAAGACCAGACAATCAGATTAATAAGAATATGAAAACCGGTAAGGTTGAAGTAATGGCCACCGGTCTGGAGATTATCAACCGTTCCGAACCGTTACCGCTGGATTCTAATCAGGATAACACAGAGGAACAGCGTCTCAAGTTCAGATATATTGACTTAAGACGTCCGGAGATGCTTGCCCGTTTCAAGACCCGTGCATCAATCACCAGTTATGTCAGAAACTTCCTTGACAGCCACGGATTCCTTGATGTTGAAACTCCGATGCTCACCAAGGCAACTCCTGAAGGCGCCCGTGACTATCTGGTTCCAAGCCGTATCCATCATGGCAAGTTCTATGCACTTCCTCAGTCTCCGCAGCTTTTCAAGCAGCTTCTGATGATGAGCGGCTTTGACAGATACTATCAGATTGTAAAATGCTTCCGCGATGAAGATCTGCGAGCAGACCGTCAGCCTGAATTCACCCAGATCGATATTGAAACATCCTTCATGACCGCTAAAGACGTTCAGGAAATCATGGAGGAGATGATTCGCGGCCTGTGGCAGAAGATCCTTAACGTTGATCTTGGTTCATTCCCTGTTATGACATGGGACGAGGCCATGAGCAAATACGGTTCAGACAAGCCTGATCTCAGAATCAAGGCGGAAATGGTTGATGTAGCCGATCTGGTTAAGGATTGCGAATTCGCTGTATTCAGCGGTCCGGCCAATTCACCAAAGGGCAGGGTAGCTGCTCTGTGCATGCCTGGCGGTGCAGAAAAGACCACCAGAAAGGTTATTGATGAATATACCAAGCATGTAGGTCTCTACGGAGCCAAGGGCCTTGCCTGGATGAAGGTTAATGAGGCTGGCAAAGGGGTTGCCGGTGTTCAGTCTCCTGTAGCTAAGTTCCTCAATGATGATATCGTTAACGGTATCCTTGAAAGAACCGGTGCCAAGGGCGGAGATATTATTTTCTTCGGTGCAGATACCAACGGTCTGGTTGTATCAACAGCTCTCGGTGCACTGAGATTAAAGGCTGCAAAGGATTTAGGTCTGGTAGAAGACGGATTCAGAGCACTCTGGGTTATCGATTTCCCTATGTTTGAACAGAATCAGGACGGTTCAATTGCCGCAATGCATCATCCGTTCACTGCTCCTAAGACCACTGATCCGGAAGTGCTGAAGAACGATCCGTATTCAGTATACGCTGATGCGTACGATATGGTAATCAACGGCTACGAAGTAGGCGGCGGTTCTGTTCGTATTCATAAGAATGAAATGCAGCAGGCTGTGTTCTCCGTACTGGGCATCAGTGAAGAGGCTCAGAAGGAGAAGTTCGGCTTCCTGCTTGAAGCTCTGAAGTACGGTACTCCTCCGCATGCCGGTCTTGCTTTCGGTCTTGACCGTCTGACCATGCTGTTAACCGGTACTGATAATATCCGTGATGTAATAGCCTTCCCTAAGACTACTGCTGCCGCCTGTCTGATGACAGATGCTCCAAGCTATGCAGCTCCGGAAGCTCTGGATGAGTTATCCATCAACGTAAAAGAATAAGTTTATTGTTAATCAGAAAGGCCGTTATCTGCTGTATTTATGAAAAAATAACGGCTTTGTTTAAAGTTTTTTCAGGAGAATATTTATGTCAGGTCATAGTAAGTGGGCCAATATACGTTTCCGTAAGGCTGCCCAGGATGCCAAGCGCGGTAAGGTATTTACTAAACTTATCCGTGAAATCACTACAGCAGCCCGTATCGGCGGCGGTGATCAGAGTGCCAACCCTCGTCTGCGTGCTGCAGTTGCTGCTGCATTATCACAGAACATGACCCGTGATACCGTAAACCGTGCCATTGAACGTGGTACCGGCGGTGGGGACGGTGTTGAACTCGAAACCATAATTTATGAAGGATACGGTCCATGCGGCAGTGCATTCATGGTTGAATGTATGACTGATAACCGTAACCGTACTGTATCAGATGTCCGCCATGGCTTTACCAAGTTCGGCGGCAACCTCGGTACCAGCGGTTCTGTTTCCTACCTCTTCACCAAGAAGGGTATTATTACCATTGAAAACGGCGATGAAGACCAGATTATGGAAATTGCTCTTGAAGCCGGTGCTGATGACGTTATTACAAATGATGACGGTTCAATTGAAGTTAACACTACTCCTGAAGCATTCGGTGCTGTTCTCGATGCTATCGAAGCTGCCGGTCTCAAGCCAGCCAGTGCTCAGGTTACTATGATTGCTTCAACTGATGCTGATGTTGATGCCGACCATGCTGAAACCTT
>OMYE01000026.1 GCA_900315145.1 uncultured Pseudomonadota bacterium
ATAAATATATTTATTCAGATGATACGTCTTAAAATTATCATATACTGAGCACTTTATAATCTTACTCTTTTACGGCTGAACGAAGTTCTGTAGTCTTAACTAGTGACAGATACAACAGCGTTCATGCGGCGTGATCTGTTTAATACAGACTTTGCAGAAGTTGGTGAGAGAGTTGAGTTAGAAACAGTTCCAGTTTTTTCAGACAGGAATGTGACAGCACGTAAAAGGTGTTTATTAACCGAGCTGTTATCATGTTATAATAACTGGACTTTTTCATGGTGATTTTACCTGATGTGATGTTATGGAATTACTGTGATTTTTAAGGAATGAAAATACGGAGCTGTGGTTTGAATTCACAACTCTGTTTATTTAAGGTGTAGAGATCATTGCTGTGTCCTGAAGAGAAATTCATAATCTTCAGGGACAGATTGTTCATAATGAGAAGGAGATGCTTCAATGGACGGACTGATACCGAGTTTTTCAGTTGACCATAATCGTATAGTGCCGGGAATATTTACCAGCAGGGTGGATGACGTCGGAGGTAATAAAGTAACCACATATGACATCAGAATGCTCAGACCAAATAAAGAACCTGCTGTAGATGTGGCAGCAATGCATTCCCTTGAGCACGTTATTGCAACCTTCCTCAGAAATGATCCTGACTGGAAGGATGAAATTATATACTGGGGACCGATGGGATGTCTTACAGGATTTTATCTTATTCTGAAAGGTAATCTCCCTCCTAAGGATATTTATGATCTGATATTAAGGGCATTTAAATCGGTAGCCGATGCTGAAAATGTTCCGGGAGCATCAGCTGTGAACTGCGGCAATTATCTTATGCATAATCTCGCCATGGCAAAATGGTATGCGGAAAGATTTGTGGAATATCTTGTTTCGAATGCTGACAATCCGGAAATGTATGAATATCCGAAAACTACCAGACTAGTAACTGAAAAAGGTCAGAATTTCTACGATTCATAGGATTTAATCTAATAGTATTTTTTGTCAGGATAATGCTACCGCTGCTGATCTTGGGATTGGTGGCGGTTTTTTTATGTGCTGAGCGCACAAAGAACTGAGAGGTGATCAATTTTTTTATTCCTGTTTTGCTGAATACAGTAAAACAGGATATTTCTTTATGCTTATATGTTTAAAACGGAAATCTCTTATTGGGATAATATTCCGTAATGGAAGGAGCGGACAACGCTCCGGTAAATACGTCTGCAGAGAACCTTTTGAATATCTTTTACGCAATAATTGTATAGTCAGTCTGAGTTTTAACAGCAAAAAGCAACTATATCAGTCAGTATAAACGTAATAATTATATACTATGTAGAAAATTGGTTAATTGTGCTAAATATAGACGAAATCGGAAGAAAAAGACAGTTTAGTCATTTCCTTGTTTATGGTGTTTTTTGGGGTGACATTTCTGAAAAATAGAGTGTATGGCATGTGTATACGTAGAGATGTCGCCGTAATTATAAATTCAGGCATCGTTAACTGAGATTCATTAAAGCTGTTATTTTATTTAAAAAAGTTAAGTTAATATACTTGAGGACTACAGGAATGAAATTATCAAAGCTAGCATTGGCGTTACTGACTGTTACCTCCGGTGAGGCTGTTTATGCAGCCACCGGCGGTCAGTTGGATGTACTGAGAACTATAGATCAGAATCAGACCGGTTCAGCAACCACCTGTCTCATAATGACAGACAGCATGGATCAGAGCAATACGTCAAAGACCCTTCTGCCTTATGTTACTGCTTTGAATTTAGATACGGGTAAAAAACAGGATATAGATGTTACTGCTGATGGAAGATCTCTTTGTATTGCAGGTCTGGATTTCGGTACTAAATATGAAATTACTTTAAAGAAAGGTATTAGATCCGACAGTAACAACAGACTGTTGTCTGACAGAACTGTAAATATCACTACCATAGATCATAAGGAAACAGTGAGCTTCCTGTCCGGTAATATCATGTCTGCCAATACACCTGACAAGAAGGTGGCAGTTGAAAGCATTAATATGGACAAGTTTCAGGTTACCCTTTATAAAATTTCAACTGCTGATTTAAACAACTATACCAGCAGAGCAACAGAAGAATTTGAATATAAGTGGGACAGCTTGGAATATATCAAATCTCATGGTAAGTTTGTCGGTACCAAAGAATATACTGTTAAGGGAAAACCTAATAGTAAGCAGCTTACGATGATAGATCTAAAGGATTTTGCAAACAGCATCGGTTCAGGTATATATGCGCTGATGATAACTTCAGTTGATACTGAGAAGTGTGATGCGTCAGATGAATGTATTACCAAGTTATTAGATGACTACAAAAGTATTGCATTAGTGAAATCTGTAGTGATTTCTGATATCGGTCTGACTACTTATGAGAAAAAGAAAGGTATTGATATAGCGGTAAGATCCTTGAGTTCCGCTCAGCCTATTGCCAATGCCAAAGCTGTTCTGGTGAGCGCCAGCAATGAGGTGCTGGCAACAGTTACCACTGATGCCAACGGTTATGCCCATTTCAGTAAAGAAGTTACAGGCGGTGTAAATTCACAACAGCCGGTTTTAATCAATGTTAGCAACGGAGCTGATTTCTACAGTCAGGATTTACGTTTGAATTCTCTGACCATCGAGAATATAGAAACCGATTATTCACAGCCTGCTTCAGATTTTAAGGTATATGCGTATACCAATAGAACTATGGTTCGTCCCGGTGAAAAAGTTTATTACGAGGCAATTGTTCGTAATGCTAAAACGTTAAAGGCGGCGGATCTGAAGACCTTAAAGCTGATGATCTACAGACCTGACGGTCTTCTGTTTAAAGAGGTTTCATTAAGCAAGCCTGTCAGCGGAGGTTTTGACTATGAATTCTCTTTTGATGAAAATGCTCCTTTAGGTTCATGGAGATTTGTACTGGGTTACGATAAGAAAAAGACTTTGAGTTCCACCAAGGTCTTGGTGGACAATTTTATTCCGTCAAGTATCGAACCGGAAATCGTACTCGGTAAAAAGTTCATGAGTATAAATGATGATGTCAAGGTTCATACAAAGTTTATCTATGATGCTCCGGCACCGGATATTGACGTTTCCGGCTACTACGAAGTTGTTCCTGACAATTATCCTGTGGAAAAGTACAGCGACTACTACTTCGGTCCGAATCAGAAGGATGCCCAGAATCTTAACTTCTATAATTCTCTTGACGGAGTACGTACAGACAACAGTGGTAATGCCTTTATCAGTTTAAGTGATATCAAACCAGAGGATTTCCCTAGAAAAGTCACCCTGAATATTAATGTTACTGATCCTAATTCCAAGATTCTTTCAAAAAGAAAGGAATTCAAGCTGCAGTATGCTCAGCAGATGGTCGGTTTGAAGAGCGGCTTTAAGAAAGATGATCCTTATTCATCCGATATGGGGGTAATTATTGCCGATCAGAGCGGCAAACTGTACAAAGGTGATGTAAATTATGCTATTTTCAAGAGAAACATCACTTATCATTTTGTGTACGAAAACGGTTCATGGAATTACATGAGAAACGAATATCTGACACCGATTACCTCAGGAAGTCTCAAGGTTAATGCAGATACTGGGGCTAGAATATCACACAAGTTTGATGACGGCAGATATGTAGTAAAGGCGACTGTAGGTGATCAGACCACATCAATGGATTTTGATGTCGGTTCAATTTCATACATCGATACAAAGTACCCGGACAGATTTGACCTGTATACCGACAAGAAGACGTATAAGGAAAATGATACTGCATATTTCGAGTTTGACAGTGGTTATGACGGTTTTGCAGATTTGATGCTGGATACAGATTCCACCAATAACCTCTATCATTTTGCAGTCAAGAAAGGACATAATAAGCTGCCTTTAAAGATAAGCGGCATCAGTAACGGATGTTATGCAATTCTTTCAACATATTCTGCAAATGAGCATAAGTATCTAGGTTCACGCAGAGCAATAGGCGTGGCATTTATTGAAATGGACAAGAGTGACAGCATATTAAAGGTAAGTGCTGAAATTCCAGACAGTGTTAAGCCGAACTCCGGAGTGGATATAAAGGTTAAGGTTGATAATGCGGAAAATGACACGTACATTACTGCTGCGCTGATTGACAAGGGAATACTGAGCATCAATAATCAGAAGGCTCCTTCTCCTGATAAGTATATATTCAACAAGAAGGATTTCAGTGCCAGAATTTATGATCCGTATTCATTTATCATGAAGAGTGTTGACCGTACTGGTCAGGGTTATGGTGATGAAGGCGAGGATCTGGCTCTTGGTGCTCCTTCTCTGGCTAACATTACCAAGAATCTGATGTCATACTACACTCACAAGGTCAAGGTGGAAAACGGTTATGCTACAATCCACTATGACTTAGGTGATGTAAGCAGTACTGCTTCATTTATGGTAAGTGCCTGGTCTCCTAACAAGTTAGGTTCATTCAGTAAGGATGTTCCTGTTAAGGACAGTGCTGTAACCAGACTTAACATGCCTTATTATATGCATCGCGGTGATGTGATAGATGCTGATCTTTCCGTTAATAATCTAAGCGGCAGGGCCGGTACCTATAATTATACCGTAAGCTGCGGCGGTACCTTGAAGTGTCAGGCTTCCGGTAATGTCCAGGTGAATGACGGCGCTCTTTCAAAGGTTCCGGTGAAGGTCGATGCGCTTCAGGTCGGCGGCGGATATGTGGATATTGCTGTTAAGTCCGGCGAATACAGCTTTAACACCAGAAGGGAAATATCTGTTATCAGTCCGTTATCCAAGGTCCTGGAGAGCAAGATTAAATTTATCGATGCAAACAAGTCCGTTAATGTTAATTTCAACAACATATATGAGGACGGTGCGCAGGTTTCTGCCCAGTTCGGTAAATTCCCGTTATCTGATATTTCCAGACTGACAAATGCTATTCTTGACGATGAAAGCATCTTCACCAGTATCTATAAAAAGTCATCTCAAGGTCTTTCTATTCTTGATGTTCTTCTGGCTTCAGAGACAAGTAAGACTGCAGATCCGAAACGTATTAACGAGATGAAGAAGTTCATTAACGATAATGTATCATGGGTTCAGTCACACATAGATTCATCAGGCTATATCAATTATGACAGTTTCTCATATTACAAGGAAAACTATTATGCTACAGCTTATGCCGCACTCTTCCTTGTAGAAGCTGACAAGGCCGGTTTCAATGTTAACAAGTCCGTGCTTCATCTGCTTAAAGACAGTATGATTGAACATGAAACTGATGACAGTGATAACATTGCTGCTCTGTCCATGTATGTGCTGGCTAAAATGGGCGTGAATGTCAAGACCAACGCTATCTACAAGTTTGATGAAACCTTCAACAAGGATAAGCGTGAAATAGAGGCATTCAGCTACTATGCCGATATATTCGGTATGTACGGTGATACCGCAAGACAGAAACAGGCTCTGGCTATGGGTATTAAGACTTTGAATGAAGTTTATGAAAAGTACAACATTGCTTCAAACAAGGTCAGACTCTATGATGATATTAATTACTTCAAGAGTGTGCTGCTGCATTTCCCATACGGTATCAATAATGTAAGTCATGAAGCACTGGCTCTGATTAGAGCTTCATTTAAAGCCAAGTCATCAGATGGTCTGGATAAACTGTTCAATTATCTTAGCAGTAATGAATCATACAGTGATGCCAATAACTACCTGATTATTGATATCTCCACCAATAACAAAACTCCAAGATCATCAGCCAAGTATTCACTGAAGAATAATACCGTAACGGTAAGCAATTCCTCATCTGAACCTGCAGTGGTGACTCTCAGTGTTAATGATTATGTAACCAAGGAAACCCTGTATGACGGCAATGTTCGTCTGACTCAGCGTTTCTATGATTCCAAGGGGAAGGAAATAGTCGGTCCGGTTAACCTGAAGGTTAATGAGGATGTACTGGTGGTTAATACCTTCAAGTTTAAGAACCCGTTCAACGGCAAGGTGGTGATGGAAAACAAGATTCCTGCCAATACTGTGCTTGTTGATATTCTTGACAGCAGAAAGATTGAGAAACTGTATCCTACTAGGTTGAATGCCAAGGAATTCGGTTACGCAAATGTAAACAAGAGTGACGTCGGTTTTGTATCAACTCAGGATGTCTATAATCAGAATGCCGTTTCTGTAGGTTATCTGATTAAGGGGGCTCATAAAGGTGTTTCCTCTCCGTTAATGAGCAGCGGTTATATCAACAGACTCGGCTATAAAATGTATAATGCATACAATGGTTCCCAGTCAGTTATTGTTAAGTAATATCATACATTTGCATGAAGCAGTTTTTTAAATTAAAGCTGCTGATGACATTAACAGCCATGATGGTAATCATCATGGCTGCTTTGTGTTATATCAGCATAAATGAGCTCGATTATTCGCTGTTGGATAAAAGATCGCGGGTACTCTATGCCGCAGACGGCTCGGTTATAGGCTATTCGTTATCAGAGGACAGTGATGCCTACCGTTTTTATACCAGAGTGGATGAGGTAAGTCCTCTGTATATTCAGATGCTTCTGGTGAATGAGGATAAAAATTTTTATCATCACTGCGGGGTGGATTTTTTATCGCTTATAAGAGCTACGTTCAGTAATCTGCGCAGTGGCAGAATTACCTCCGGAGGTTCTACTATTGCCATGCAGGTGGTTAAAAAGTTAACCGGTCATGAAAGAACCTACTTCAACAAGCTTAAAGAGATTATTCAGGCTATCTACATAACTAAAAAGTTCGGCAGGGAAAAGGTTCTTGAATGGTATCTGACTATTGCTCCGTACGGTTCTAACATCGAAGGGGTGAAGGCCGCTTCACTGAGGTGGTTTAATCATCTTCCTGATAAAATGACCCCGTCCGAGGCGGCGCTGCTTACTGCTCTGCCGAGGGCTCCGGAATATATACGTCCGGACAGAAATCATAAGGCTACACTGTATTATAAAAATGAGGTGCTGAAAAATTCATACGGCAAGATGGTTTTCAGTGATGACGTGTGGAAGGCATCTCTTAAGGATGAGATTCCGGACAGACTGCATCCTATAGTTAAAAGTGAGAGCACTCTGGCGGCATACCTTTTTTCAAGAACGGCAGACAGGGAAATATACAGCTACATCGATCCGAAAATACAGGAAATCCTGCAGAATCAGGCCGGAATATTTCATGAAAACCATCAGGATGGAGCGGTACTTTCCGCAGTAGTGCTGGATGCCTCCAGTCACCGGATAACCGGGGTGCTGGGCTCCTCTGATCTGCAGGTTACCCAGATGTGTCTCCCTTTCTATCGTCGTTCACCAGGATCTTCATTAAAGCCTTTTGCCTATGGAATGGCATTTAATGAAGGAAAACTGCATCCACGGACGATACTTCACGATAATACCAGACTGTACGGCTCCTGGAAACCGAGTAATTTTACCAACAGATTTATGGGGAAGGTTTCGGCTGATAAGGCACTGACTCTGTCACTGAATCTGCCGGCTCTTGAGGTACTTAATCTTATAGGTCCGCATAATTTTCTAAGCACACTTAATAAAAACAGGCAGAGAGTGTATGTTCGCAATAATGCGGCGGATTATTCAATTGTTCTCGGCAGTGCGGATATAAATCTTGTGGATCTGGCGGAATTATATGCCATGCTTAATGAAGACGGTGTTCTGCACAGCTATGCCCTGACAGTAGATCCGGAAAAACGGAATGATGAGGCGGTAAAAATGATGTCTCCGGAAAGTGCCAGAGCTGTATTTGAAATACTCAAGGATACACCCCGTCCGCCGAACGGTATAAATATGGAGAATGTTTCGTACAAAACCGGAACTTCTAGCAGATATGTCGATGCCCTTGCCACCGGAAGTCTTGGAAATTACACAGTGGCTGTTGCTGTGAGATTCCCGGATAACAGGGCCGGATATTATAAGTATTCCGGCTTGAAGGATGCCGCCCCGGTGCTTTTTGCCATATTAAACGAACTTCCTGTGAAGAATTTTGAAAAGAGAGAACTTTCAAGTGAACTGTTTGACAGTGTGGCTCCTGAGGGACTGGCGGAAACAGTCGAGGATAATAAAATTATTGACGATAAGTCACTGCAGATTGTTTTTCCTAAAAACGGGGACACTGTTCTGCCGGACTACAACGGCAATATATTCATAAAATATACCGGAGGTGAAGGAAAGATTTATTTAAATTATGAAGATGTTCAGAGTGAGAATGACTATTTTCATCCGGAAAGAGAGGGTTTTTACAGTATAAGTATTCTCGATGAAGCAGGACATTCCGATACTGTTAATTTCAGAGTGGTTCTTGATGAGTAATTGATGAACGGCTGTCAGCAGTGGTGTACGGGCAGCCGTTTTTCATGAGATAAAGGCAGAGTTTTTTGTGATTTGCCACTTTTAAACCTGACACTTCCGGTCAGCATGACAGGAGGCTTTCTGAAAAAATCCTGTTTTATTCTCCGTCAGTATCTTTATCGGGGGTATCTCCGGTATTTTCATCTGAGTCCATAAACTGCTGCAGCAGACTGGCTACACTGTTTTTAGAGAGACCTCCGGAGGTAATTCCCTCAAATATGGATGTAGCCTCGGAAGCCTCGTCATTATTGAATCCCAGGGAAAGAGCTGACTTTTTGAATTCGGCAGGAGTGTCCAGAGCTTTTTTATTGCCTGATTTCATGATGGCTTTAAGAATCTTTTTGAAAACATTCAGATAGCTTTTTCTGGCGCTTTTTGTCCCAAAAACAGCTTTGACAATGGAATTGGTGAGAGTTTCGCTCTGGCTGGTTTTTCTTGAACGGGTTGATTTGGATTTGGCGGAGCCTGATGAACCGAAAATCCCGTTAACAATTGAACCGAGGAGTCCACCGGTTTTTTTTCTGGTTGTTTTCTTTGTACCCAGAAAGGAATCTACTATTGAACCGAATATTTTTTCACACAGCGGTTCGTCATTTCTGCGTCTTCTTCTGGCTGTTCCGGAGGATGTGGTTCTTGTTGTGGTTGTTCTAGTGGTAGTGGTTCTGGTGGTTACAGTGCTTTTTCTGCGAGAGGCTGTTTTTTTCTTTCTGGCTACCAGGTCGAACATGGTGAGGTTATCGGAATTATCACCGGTTCCAGCAGATCCAACAGTATTTTTTTTGACATTATTGACGGCATCTTTAAAAAATCCCGGACCGTCACTGTCACTTGGACTGTTTGCCCCCGCACGGTTTGCTGGAGAATCTGATGCATCGTCGTCATCTAGTTCTCCCGTCTGTTCTTTGGATATTTTTGTCAGTATATCTACGAAATTATCAAAATCCGCGGCCATGAAATTCTCCGGTCAATGTTATTGTAATATGGTTAATGTCAGTTATCCGGAGTGATTATACCTTATCAGCTAACCGCGGGTAACCTGTTTATCCGGCAAGTGAGCAGTGAATACTGTTTTGTCACTGTTTGGTTCTAGGTGGAAATTTTTTGCTTGATTTATTAACCAAAAGTTTTTTTTTCGGAATATTCCGTCTGCCCATGTCGATTACACTGGTATTTCTATGACAAGGCGGGGGATTTGTAATTTTGTATATCGATGGTCGTTTATGGTAATGTACTGTATACAGTTTTTTATGAAATAACAGCTACAGGTACCAGACGGAAAAAGTGAAAATAATTCAGGAAAGTGAAAAATTTACTTAATTCATAGTTTTTTGCTTGGTTTTTATAAAAATAAACGTTATCTTAGTATCTGTTTGAGAAAATCAATAATGCTGATAATGATAAATGTGTTTAATTTAGACTAAATGACAGCATTATTTTGAGTTTGATAAGATTATTTGGAATATGTGATCATCAGATGCTGACTTTTGTGCCAAAATTAGTTCTGTTAATAAAGGCGTAGTATTAGACAGGTGGAATGATTGAATAAATAACAGTGCGATATATAATTATTTGAAAAATATGCCGTTTTTATGTAGAAGGATAGGGAATAAAACACCGGTATGCGGATTTGAGAGGGATTTTATTCATCCGGGAGAATAAAGCGGAAAATGATGAAAACGAAGCAGTTCGGTATCGCACATCAGTAACAGAGGTTTCTATATATGGTAGCTATTCGCAATACTCATGTGAAAGGAAAATTAGATCTGGAGGCATGGTGGAATTCATTGAATGTGACTCCGGAGGAAAGAACTAAAATTCAGAAAGTATTCGAGTATTGTCATAACAAGATTCAGGAAACTGATGACAATATGCTTCGTCTTACCAACAGAGCTATTGAAATTATAGGTATTCTTCAGACCTTGCATATGGATATAGACAGCTATCTTGCAGCCATACTGTATCCGCATATAGAGGAGCATTATTTTACCATTGAACAGGCGGAGATAGATTTCGGCAAACAGGTGGCTAAGCTGCTCCGCGGAGTGAAGGATATGGAGGCAATACGTTTTCTGCAGAATATGGCCTCCAGTACCAGCGATATATCCAATGCCAAGATTGATACGGTAAGACGTATGCTTCTTGCCATGGTTGAAGATGTCAGAGCTGTGATTATCAAGCTGTCTGAACGTATAGCCACTCTTCGAGAGGTGAAAAACGCCGATGAGGAGACCAGAGTGGCAGTCGCAAAGGAAATTTCAAATATATATGCTCCTCTTGCCAACCGCCTGGGAATAGGTCAGCTGAAATGGGAACTTGAGGATTTATCATTCAGATATCTCCATCCTGATACATATAAACAGATAGCCAAACTTCTTGATGAGAAGAGAGTAGATCGTGAAAAATATATCGTGGATTTCGTGGCCATTCTTGAGGAGAAGTTGAAGTCTGAAGGTCTGGATGCCGAGGTCTACGGCCGGCCTAAGCATATATACAGTATCTGGAGAAAGATGCAGAAGAAGCACTTAAACTTTACTGAACTGTATGATGTAAGAGCTGTTCGGGTAATAGTTAAAAGGCTCCAGGACTGTTACAGTGCCCTCGGTGTTATTCATACCTGTTTCCATCATATTCCTAAGGAATTTGATGATTACATTGCCAATCCGAAGCCAAACGGATATAAGTCAATTCATACTGTGGTTATTGGTCCTCAGGGGAAAACAGTAGAGATTCAGATTCGTACCGCCGACATGCACAAAGATGCCGAACTCGGTGTGGCTGCTCACTGGAAATACAAGGAAGGTGGCAGTAATCTTGATGCAGCATACGAGGAACGTATCGCCTGGCTGCGAAAACTGCTTAAATGGCAGGAGGATATGGTTGAGGCCGGTTCAATTGTGGAAGAGTTCAAGACACAGGTATTTGAGGATCGTGTCTATGTATTCACTCCTAAAGGAGATGTTATCGATCTTCCTCAGGGGGCTACCCCTCTGGATTTTGCCTACCAGATTCACAGCATGATTGGCCATCGCTGCATAGGAGCCAAGGTTGACGGAAGAATCGTGCCGTTTACCTATCAGTTGCAGACCGGTGAGCAGGTTGAGCTGGCAACTCAGAAGGAACCTAATCCGAGCAGAGACTGGCTTAATCCTAACAACGGTTTTCTTCGTACCAGCAAGGCAAGAGCCAAGGTTTCAGCATGGTTTAAACAGCTGGACAGGGAAAAGAATATAGCTGCAGGCAGGGAAATGCTGGAAAGGGAAATTGAACGTCACGGTTTAACCATTACCAAGGAGAAGCTGCCCGATCTTATAAAGGATGTTCTGCATCACTACAATGTCCGTGATCATTATGATGTTCTGGCTAACGTCGGCTCCGGAGATATTCGTATCAATCAGCTGATGAACTACATTGAGGCCAAGGTTAATGATTATGCTGTTTCATCTAATCCTGATGATGAAATTCTCAGAAATATTGAGATGCATACTCAGAACAAGATGGCAAAGGTGGAGCGCAATCAGTCAAACAGCAGAATTGTTGTGAATGGTGTCGGTAATCTGGTAACACACGTAGCCAAGTGCTGTCATCCTATCCCCGGCGAGGATATCGTCGGTTTTATTACCAAGGGACGCGGGGTATCCGTGCACCGCAAGGGATGTCATACTATAAACCATCTGTCCGCCGAGCATCCTGAACGTCTGGTGGAGGCAGTGTGGGGTGGTGACTACTCAAGCGGTTTTTCGGTAACAGTAGGAATTATAGCCAATGACCGGGCCGGACTGCTTCGTGATATAACAACTATTATCGCCAATGAAAAAATAAATGTTCTCGGCGTGCGTTCACGTTCTGATACCAAGACCCAGACAGCCCAGATGGACATTGATATGGAAGTGTTCAATATCAATGATTTAAACAGAACACTGGCGAGACTTAATAACATGCCGGGGATACTCTCCGCTAAAAGGCTTTAAGATATGCAGCGGTGTGCCGGGGTTTTTTGAAAGTTCACCGGCTTACCGTGGAGTTTTATCTTATTGATCTGATGCTGATAAGATACTGCAGTCCGGTATTTAAGTACCAAAATAGATGGTCGCATCTCTGAAAAACAGCCGGTGTGATGCCTTATGAGCAGGTGCGGTTTCAGGTAAGGACAATTAAATTTGCTCTGATTTTTAAAATTTGTTGTTATTTACATCAAATCTTTGATACAATTTCCTTTAAATTATTTGTGAAAACAACATAAAAGTTTTAGCTGACTTTTGTGCTGTTTTTTTTGTTTTTAAAGCATTATGGTTTGATATGGCTACTAAATTTATATTTGTTACTGGTGGTGTTGTTTCTTCACTAGGAAAGGGAATTGCTGCAGCTTCATTAGCTGCTGTGTTGGAAGCCCGTGGTCTAGATGTGACCATGCTTAAGCTGGATCCTTATATCAATGTTGACCCGGGTACCATGAGTCCTATTCAGCATGGTGAAGTGTTTGTGACTGATGACGGCGCTGAGACAGATCTTGACCTCGGCCACTATGAACGTTTCATTCGTACTAGAATGACTAAAAACAACAACTTTACTACCGGTCGTATATATTCTGATGTTATCAGAAAGGAACGCAGAGGTGATTATCTCGGAGCAACAATTCAGGTGGTTCCTCATATCACCAGCGAAATCCAGGAAAAGATTTTGGCCGGCGGCGCAGACCATGAAATAGCTATTGTTGAAATCGGCGGTACTGTTGGTGATATTGAATCACTGCCGTTCCTGGAGGCAATCAGACAGCTTGCTGTGAAGCTGGGCAAGCAGAATGCTCTGTTCATGCATCTTACTCTTGTTCCTTATCTTAAGACTTCAGGTGAAATCAAGACAAAGCCTACACAGCACTCTGTTAAGGAATTACTGAGCATCGGTATTCAGCCTGATATTCTTATCTGCCGTTCCGAAACAAATATTCCAAATGCTGAAAAGACTAAGATTGCATTATTCTGTAATGTAAGTGAAAAGTGTGTTATTTCATTGCGTGATGTTGACTCCATTTACAAGATTCCGGCTCTGCTGAAGAATCAGGGGCTTGATGCTGCAGTGTGTGAACGCTTCGGTATTACCTGCAGGGAAGCTGATTTATCTGAATGGGAAAAGGTAATATACCAGCAGGCCAACAGTGAAGGTGAAGTAACCGTTGCCATGGTAGGTAAATATGTTCAGCTGCCTGATGCATACAAGTCTGTTAACGAGGCTCTTAAGCATGGCGGTCTGAAGAACCATGTTAATGTGAAGATTAAGTACGTTGACTCTCAGGATTTGGAAAACAAGGGGCTTGAGCTGTTGAATGACGTTGACGCAATTCTAGTTCCCGGCGGCTTCGGTAACAGAGGTATTGAAGGAAAGATTATTGCGGCAAAATATGCTAGAGAAAACAATATTCCATACCTTGGTATCTGTCTCGGTATGCAGGTTGCCATTATAGAATATGCCCGCAACGTTGCCGGAATGACCGGAGCTAATTCAACTGAATTTGATAAGAACACCCCATACCCTGTAGTCGGTCTGATTACTGAATGGATTAACGAGGAAGGTGAAAAGATCGAACGTGATGAAAATTCAGATCTCGGCGGTACTATGCGTCTTGGTGCGCAGCTCTGTCATCTTGTTGATAATTCCAAGGTAAGAGAGATGTATGGTCAGCCGGAAATCTACGAACGCCACCGTCATCGTTACGAGGTAAACAACAACCTGCTGCCTGCGATTACTGATGCCGGTCTGAAGGTTGCGGGCTGGAGTGCTGATAACAAGCTGGTTGAAATCGTTGAAAATCCTAACCATCCATGGTTTGTAGCAGTACAGTTCCATCCTGAATTTACTTCAACTCCGAGAGATGGTCATGCTCTGTTCGCCGGTTTTATTAAGGCGGCAATGGATTACCAGAACAGAAAGTAGTCTGAGAGTGTCAGACTGTAAGTCTAGTATCTGTAATTGAATTAAACCCCGGGTGCGCATGTCGAAATATGCATCCGGGGTTCTTTTTTCTAACCATATATCCGGTATAGTGAAAACAGTCTTAATTATTTGTGATTTTTATGCAAATTTGAACCGATAGAGCAAAAGTGTTAAGTGTGCTGTATTGTGTTTTGGTATAAAGCTGAGTATAATTATGCCGGAAATTTTCAGAAGATTTAAAGTCTATCGGGAAATTAGACCTGTTTTTTTATATTCTGTTTTGTCAGACAGAAAATTTACGTAAATTTATCCAATGAGGATTTAATAATAATGGCTAAGATTGTTAAGGTTATTGGTCGTGAAATCATCGACTCTCGTGGTAATCCAACTGTAGAAGCTGACGTTTACTTAGATGACGGTTCAATGGGCCGTGCTGCTGTTCCATCAGGAGCTTCTACCGGTGTTCGTGAAGCTCTCGAACTCCGTGACGGTGACAAGTCACGTTTCGGCGGTAAGGGTGTTCTTACTGCAGTTAAGAATGTTAATGAAATCCTCGGACCAGCAATCGTAGGTATGGATCCAGCAGATCAGCGTGCTGTTGATAAGGTTATGCTTGACAAGGATGGTACTCCATTCAAGAAGAATCTCGGTGCTAACGCTATCCTCGCTATTTCTTTAGCTGTTGCCAAGGCTGCAGCTGCTGCTAAGAAAGTTCCTTTATACGAACACATCTCTGACTTAAACGGTACTCACGGTGTATATTCTATGCCACTTCCAATGATGAACATCATCAACGGTGGTGCTCATGCTGCATGGTCAATGGATATGCAGGAATTCATGATTCAGCCAGTAGGTGCTAAGTCTGTAAGAGAAGCTATCCGTATGGGCGCTGAAGTATTCCACGAATTAGCTAAGGTTCTCAAGGCTCTTGGTCAGCCAACCACTGTTGGTGATGAAGGCGGTTATGCTCCTAAGTTAGCAGGTACTGCAAAGGCTATGGCTGCAATCAAGGAAGCTGTTGAAAAGGCTGGTTACAAGTTCGGTGAAGACATTACTTTAGCTATGGACTGTGCATCTTCAGAATTCTATGATGAAGAAGCTAAGCTCTACAGAATGAAGGCTGAAGGTAAGGATTTCACTTCTGCTCAGTTAGCAGACTTCCTCGCTGACCTCTGCAATCAGTACCCAATCATCTCTATCGAAGATGGTCAGGCTGAAGGCGACTGGGACGGTTGGAAGTACTTAACTGATAAGATCGGTTCTAAGTGCCAGCTCGTTGGTGACGACCTCTTCGTTACCAATCCATCAATCCTCAAGGAAGGTATTGAAAAGGGTATCGCTAACTCAATCCTTATCAAGGTTAACCAGATCGGTTCTTTAACTGAAACTCTTGATGCTATTCAGATGGCTCACAAGGCTGGTTATACTGCAGTTATTTCTCACCGTTCAGGTGAAACTGAAGACTGCACCATCGCTGATATCGCTGTTGGTACCGCTGCTGGCCAGATCAAGACCGGTTCATTAAGCCGTTCTGACCGTATGGCTAAGTACAACCAGTTAATCCGTATCGAAGAAGAATTAACTGCTAAGGGTATCGCTGCTCCATATGCTGGTCGTAAGGCTGTTAAGGGTCAGTAATTTAACCTTTTAGATACTAGTTATCTTTATATATAAAAGAAACCTCCTAAGGCCTATGGTTACGGGAGGTTTTTCATTTTATTTCATACACATGCTATATTTGATATTATATAATTATCAGGTTTGCGGTATTGTCGGTAACAAATAATATGCGTTTTATTGAAATAATATTAACTATTGTCATTGCTTTTTTAGTATATGGATACATATGTGGTCCTAACGGTTATCACGTTAATGTGGAAATGCAGAAGAAACTGGAAAAAGAAAGAATGCATACCAAAATGTTAGAAGAGAAGAATGATATTATCAAAAAGGACATTGCCAATTTAAGAGACGAGGATAATCTGGATACTCTTGAAAATGTGGCACGTTCAAATCTTAACCTGATAAAGGAAGGAGAGATTTTTTATCAGGTAATCGACAATAATGAGAAATAATATCGTAACAGAGAAGTATAAAGTTCCGGGCAGAACGTAATGGATAATAATTTTAAAAAGCTTGATGTAGTGATTCCGGCTGCCGGAGTCGGTAAAAGAATGCGGGCGGATATTCCTAAGCAGTATTTAAAGCTTGGTAATAAGACAATTCTGGAAAGAACAGTTGATGTGTTTCTGCAAATGGAATCATGTATAGCTGATATAATCATAGCAATAGGGGAGCAGGATGGCTATTTTTCCGAACTCAATTTAACTGCCAATCCCCGCGTAAAAGTTTGTTATGGCGGAAAGGAGAGATTAAACAGTGTTCTTAACGGATTAAAAACAGCCTCCTCTGAATATGTTCTGGTTCATGATGCGGCAAGACCATGCGTGCAGCCTGACGATATAGAGAAACTTATTAGTGAAGCCTGCAATGAGCACGGCGGAATACTGGTTTCAAGAGTTGCCGATACCATGAAGCGGACGGATGCTGACGGTAGAATAACGGAAACCGTTTCAAGAGATAAGCTGTTCCATGCATTGACCCCGCAGTTATTCAATCGTCAGAAACTCATTCATGCCTATGAAAAAGCTATAGCTCAGAATCTTGTTTTAACAGATGAGGCATCTGCCATGGAACAGGACGGGTATATGCCAAAGGCAGTACTGGGGGCGGCATCAAATATAAAGATTACAGAGCCATTTGATATACAGCTGGCGGAATTTTTTTTAAAGTTACAGAATAGGTGGTAAAAGTGTTTAGAATTGGTCATGGTTTTGATGTGCATAAATTTGGCGGTGAAGGTCCTGTTACCCTTGGCGGCGTAAAAATAGATTACGAAGCAGGGCTGATTGCACATTCTGACGGTGATGTTGTTTTACATGCTCTGGCTGATGCGATTCTGGGGGCTGCGGCACTTGGCGATATAGGCCGTCTGTATCCGGATAATGATGACAGATTCAGCGGTATTGACAGCCGTATTCTTCTTCGCGATACAGTAAAACGTGTACATGAATGTGGTTACCGGATTGTAAATGTTGATATAACCATTCTGGCTCAGGCTCCGAAGATTGCGGTTCATCAGGAAAAAATGTGCCTTAATATAGCCAGTGATCTCGAAGTGGATACAGGTTGTGTGAATGTCAAAGCAACTACAACCGAGAAGCTTGGCTTTGTCGGACGCAAGGAAGGTATAGCTGTAGAAGCCGTGGCGCTGCTGGAAAAATAAAATGAAGCAGCTTAACATCCTGATAAGTAATGATGACGGAGTGTATGCTGAAGGTATTGATGTCCTTTACCGTACACTGAAGGAATGTGGTCACAGAGTTACCGTTGTGGCGCCGGACAGAAATCAGAGTGCAGCCAGTCATTCTCTGACTCTGGAATATCCCCTGAGAACTCAGGAGATTAATCGTGAGGATTTTATTGCAGTTAAGGGAACTCCAACAGACAGCGTCTATCTTGCTGTTAACAGTCTTCTTTCTGAAAAGCCAGACATGGTGATTTCGGGGATCAATAACGGAGCCAATCTGTGTGATGATGTTATATATTCAGGTACGGTGGCTGCAGCTGTGGAAGGCAGAAATCTCGGACTTCCGGCAATAGCAGTTTCTCTTTGCGGGAGCAGACATTACGATACAGCGGCGGCGATAGTAAGAACAATAGTATCCCGGATTCATGAATGTCCTGTTCCCAGTGATCGTATTTTGAATATCAATGTTCCGGATCTCCCGGTTGATAAGATCAAAGGGGTCAGGGTCACCAGACTCGGCAGACGGCAGAGCTCCGAAAGCGTGGTTGAGGAAAAGGATCTACGCGGAAACAGAATATACTGGATAGGCCCACAGGCGGATGCTCTGGATAAGGCTGAGGATACGGATATCTATGCTGTGTCTGAAGGGTATGTATCTATAACACCTCTGCATATAGATCTGACTGCATATCAGGTACTTGATGATTTGACTGGATGGATTGAAAAGGTCTATTAATTATGAAAATAATGCAGAAAATGTATGATAAGTGCGTTAGCTGGGCCAATCACAAGAACGCCGTATATTTTTTATCAGCCAACAGTTTTGCTGAATCAATTTTCTGGCCGATTCCTGTGGATGTGATGATTATTCCAATGTGTCTTGCCAACAGGGATAAGTCTTATTATTACGCCATGATCGCAACGATTACTTCGGTTCTCGGGGCGGTAGTCGGGTATTATCTCGGTTTTTTTCTTTATGAACTGTACCTTGTTGATTTATTTGAAACCCTCGGCTGGGCGGAAACAATGGAGAAAGTACAGGAATATCTGCAGCGTTTCGGCATATTCTTTATAATTATCGGTTCGTTTACACCAGTTCCATATAAAGTAGTTGCGATTTGCTGCGGTTATGCAGCTGCTAATCATACTCTGAATATTCCTACATGGCAGCTGAATATATGGTCATTTATAATTGTTTCACTTATCGGCCGGGGAGCCAGATTTTATTTGGAGGCGTTTCTGATTAAAATCGGGGGTGAAAAAATGGCTAATAAAATCCGCAGTTATATTGATATAATTGGATGGACGGTGGTTGCTGTTTCTCTTGTGATTATTGTATGTTACATGGCTCTGTAGGATTATAAATAATGAAAAATGCAGGTTTGATATCGATATTTGTCAGTATTATCCTGGTATTAAATACCGGGTGCGCTACTTCTCCGTATCCGTATTCACCTGCTGAGCTTACCGGAGCCCATGCCGGAAAACAGACTGTGAAGAGCAGTTCAGGAAGTAACAGAAAAAAGATGGTATCTGTTAACGGATATTATACCGTCCGTCCTGGGGATACTCTCTATTCTGTGGCATTTGTCCATAACATGGATTATCAGACACTGGCGTTGATTAATGGTATTAAGTCTCCGTATACCATTAATGTCGGGCAGCGTCTGCTGACTGATACCGGTAAATCCACCAAAAAGCTGTACAGAGTTACCAGGGGGGATACTGTTTACAATATATCTAAGAGATACGGTCTTACTCCGGCAGCTCTGATGACAATGAACAGCATGGGTAGCAATTGTAATATCAGAATAGGTCAGATGCTGGTTGTCGGTAAAAATACCGGCGGTTCCGCAAGAACCTCTGAGTCCGGAACAGTTACCCGTTCCGGTTCCGTCGCGTCGACACGTAACGGCAGTAAAACATCAGTGTCGCAGACCTCTAAAAAGCAGCAGGAGCAGGTTATTGCCGGAAATGGCAGGAAAGGGCAGGGCGCAGACAGAAAACCGCAGACTACCGCATCCAAGAACACATCTGTCTCCCAGTCTCAGCTGGCTAAAAGAAATGGTAAAGTTAAGTGGCACTGGCCGACAGGCGGTTCTGTTATTGAAGGATACAGTTCAAGCAACCGCGGAATTGATATTTCCGGAAGAAAGGGGGACAGTGTCCGTAGTGCTGCTAAAGGAAAAATTGTATACGCCGGTGATGCTTTAAGAGGTTATGGTAATCTGATAATAATCAACCATGACGATGATTATCTTTCAGCTTATGCTCATAATGATGCCATTCTGGTAACCGAGGGACAGATGGTTGAATCAGGACAGGTTATTGCCAGAATGGGGGATACCGATGCCAAATCGGTCCGGTTACATTTTGAAATCAGACATAACGGTGAATCAGTGAATCCGCTTAATTATCTTCCTAAGAGAAAATAGTAGTTTTTTTAATAACAAAGGGAAAAGCGACAGCCGGAAGGTGTCGCTTTTTAATTATATATTTTTTAGCGATTATATTGTTATAATCCTAATCTTTAATCCGGATACGGTGTTATTCTGATTAATCCTTAATCTGTATGACCGCTTTGTTTTGGTTATAGAGTTATCTGTTTAAATATCCTTTACCCGGTCACACAGGCTGTATATGATATTTAGTGCGTCTCTTGCCGACAGAGTATCCGGATGCAGTTCCTTTATGGTGGTGATAATATCTTCTATTTCTGAAGGTATATGTGATTCAGCGGATATTTCCTGATTTCTGCCAGCCTGACTGGAGACATCCTCATTTCTTATCTGAGAGGTGAAGATGCTCATGCGTTTTCTTGCCAGATTGATTATTTTTTGCGGAATACCTGCAAGTGCAGCTACCTCGAGACCATATGAGCTTGTGGCACAGCCGTCGGATACATTGTGCAGGAATATAATAGTGTCTCCTGTTTTCTGGGCTCCGAAGTGGACATTCCGGACATTGCTGAAATTCTTTTCCAGTTCGGTAAGTTCAAAGTAATGGGTTGAGAACAGGGTATAACAGTTCTTTTTTGCCAGAAATTCGGCTACTGCCCACGCAAGTGACATTCCGTCAATGGTACTGGTGCCGCGGCCTATTTCGTCCATTAAAACAAGACTGTTGTCTGTAACCTGATTAATAATGCTGGAGGTCTCAGTCATTTCCACCATGAATGTTGATCTTCCAGAGGCCAGATCATCACTGGCACCTATTCGGGTAAATATTTTATCGATATCCGGGATTACCGCTCTTTCTGCAGGTACAAATGAGCCGGCATAGGCCATAAGGGTAATAAGAGCGGTCTGGCGCATATAGGTGGATTTACCGCCCATGTTCGGGCCGGTGATGAGAAGCAGATTGCTTTTCGGGGACATGCCGGTAGTGTTGGCGATAAAAGGAGCGCTGAGAACCTGTTCAATCACCGGATGTCGACCATTGATAATATTGAGCTCTCTGTTTCTGCTGAACTCAGGGCGTACATAGTCATATTCCCTGGCAACCGTGGCAAAGGAGATGATCATGTCGAGACCGGCAAGTTTACGGGAGATATCAGTCAGGGTGTTAAGATAAGGAAGTATTTTTTCCAGAAGTTCTTCGTAGAGCTTTTTCTCCAGGGCAAGGGCTCTGCTCTGGGCTGTGAGTGTCTGTTCCTCGTACTCCTTGAGCTCCGGGGTGATGTAACGTTCAGCGTTTTTTAAGGTCTGGCGCCGGATATAATCCCCCGGAACTGCATCGGCATTGGCTTTGGTTATTTCAATGTAGTATCCGTGAACCCTGTTGTAGTCAACCTTGAGATTGTTGATTCCTGTTCTTGCCTTCTCTCTTTCCTCTATCTGTTTCAGAATGTCCATGGCTCCTGTGGTGAGATTACGCAGTCTGTCGAGCTCCGGACTGTATCCTTCCGCTATTACCCCTCCTTCCCTGATGACTATAGGCGGGTTTTCCTTGACGGCTCTGGTAAGGAGATCAGCAAGTTCATTAATAAGTGGCAGATTTTCCCCGTAGAGATGTGTACATCCTGAAGCTGTCAGTAGCAGGTTCTTAAGATCCGGCAGCATGATGAGAGCTGATCTGATTTTACATAAATCCCTTGGACGCAGATTTTTCAGGGCAAGCCTTGCAGTGGCTCTTTCGAGGTCACCAGCCTCCTTTAGCAGATTACGGGTATCGTCGATTAATTCATTTTCGAGAAATTCGGCAATCAGACTGTGTCTCTCACCGGTGATACCCGGATCCTTTGGCGGCTGCAGCAGGTTTCTTTTCAGAGCTCTGGAGCCCATAGGGGTAACACAGCGATCCAGTACTGATGCCAGGGTATTGTTCTGTCCCCCCTGGAGATTCTGTACAAGTTCAAGATTTTTCTGGGAATTGGCATCGAGATATACATAGGATTTATCTGTTTCTGTTTTTAAGGAGGTAATGTGCAGAAGTCCGGTTTTCTGGGTTTCTTTTACGTAATTAAGCAGAGCTCCGGCGGCGCATATGCCTATGGTTATTCCGGTAAGACCGAAACCGGATAAATCTCTTGTTTTAAACTGCTGGCACAGCTGCTTAAAGCAGGTTTCATAATCGAAGTCCCAGATCGGCCGGCGGCGCAGTCCCTGAGCGGATGAGATGAGATTAGGTGATTTGAAATTCTCTGAATAGAGCAGTTCAGCCGGATGAAGACGCTGCATAATGGATTCGAATCCGTTGGCGGAATCCGTTTCATAACAGTAGAAATCACCGTTACTCAGATTTATATAGCTGACAGCGTAGGTTAACTGGTCGCTGCACACACAGACGATGCAGTTGTCCTGACGTTCGTGAAGCAGATTATCATCCGTAACAGTGCCCGGAGTTATAATGCGGGTGACCTTTCGTTCAACAATGCCCTTACTGGCCGCCGGATCCCCTATCTGTTCACAGATGGCCACACTTTCGCCTTTTTCAATCAGTCTTGCAAGGTAGTTATCCACAGAATGGAAGGGTACCCCGGCCATTGGAATTGGTTCACCTTTATATGTTCCCCGTTTGGTCAGAGTGATATCCAGAATTTCTGCCGCTTTTTTGGCGTCATCAAAAAAGGTCTCGTAGAAATCACCCATGCGGTACAGCAGAATGGTATCTGGATACTGGCATTTTACTGCCATATACTGTTGCATTAACGGGGTGGCATTATTCTGATTGGTTGCTGTCATTGTATTTTCCTGTTTTTTTTGTTCTGACAATACCTGTTTTCTGAAGGTGACGCAGCGGTGATTATGTGAAAATCAGCAGTTGTCTAGTTTATCATAATTCATATTGTTCGTTAAATTTCAGCCGTCTGTGATTAATAAAAACTGAAGAACAGTACTATAATTACTTTCAGCAGGTTTAACCTGAGTAGAGATTAAAAGTTAAAAACAGGCAGAAAGATGAGTGGCAGTGAATTGAGAAAACAGCTTCTGGATTTATCCGCAGAACTTGGAGAGATTTTAAAGAGAAAAGGACTTGTTATGTGTACGGCTGAATCGTGTACCGGCGGGCTTATCAGCGGTTATGTTACCGAAATCAGCGGTTCATCAGCATGGTTTGACCGGGCCTTCATCACATACACTAATGAAGCAAAGCATGAAATGCTTGGGGTGTCAGAGAAAACCCTGACAGAATTCGGAGCAGTGAGCGGTGAGGTGGTGATGCAGATGGTGTCTGGGGCTGTATGCAGATCAAATGCCGGGGTAGGGGTTGCTGTAAGCGGTATAGCCGGTCCGACAGGCGGTACTCCGGATAAACCGGTCGGTACGGTATGGATGGCCTGGCATTTTCCTGACGGAACCGTGAAAACTGAAAAATGCCTTTTTTCCGGAAGCCGTGAGGAAGTAAGACTTAAAACAGTACGGCATGCCTTTCAGGTACTTATCAGCGAACTTGGTTCTGCTTTCGATTAATTACCCCGGTTTAAAAACTTCTTCAGCCGGCTGCCGGTATAACCTGATACTTAATCCTTTCCTTTCATAGATGATCTTGAGAAGTTTTTGTAATATTTTTATTTACCGGAAGATTTGTCTGGAAAACCCATTCCGGAGAAACGTGATCGGGACGGAATTTTTAAATAAGAATAATAAAAATAGTCTTTGTATTAAAATTTATATTGACAATTCAATCTATGAATCATTATACTAGGCATATAGTTTGAAGACAAAATACCGGAATTATTTATTTAGCGACTTTTAAAACTGATAAGGCCCTGTTTCTTATAAGGGTGATTATCAGAATACAGATGGTGATTATATATGGCAGGAACTAAGATAGAACAGGATAACAAGCAGAAGGCATTGCAGGCGGCTATTGATCAGATCAATAAGCAGTTTGGTAAAGGTTCAATTATGCGTCTCGGTGATAATAAGCAGCTGGATATTGAAAGTATCCCGACCGGCTCACTATCACTTGACATAGCATTGGGCATAGGTGGTCTTCCATGCGGCCGTATTATTGAAATATACGGACCTGAAAGCTCCGGTAAGACTACTCTTACACTGGAACTCATAGCCCAGGCTCAGAAACTTGGCAAGAGCTGTGCCTTTATCGACGCGGAACATGCACTTGATCCTGTATATGCCTCCAAGCTAGGAGTAAATATTCAGAATCTGTATGTGTCTCAACCGGACAACGGTGAGCAGGCTTTGGATATCTGTGATACTCTGGTTCGTTCAGGAGGTGTTGATCTGATAATTGTTGACTCAGTGGCAGCTCTGGTTCCTAAGGCTGAAATTGACGGCGATATGGGGGATTCCCATATGGGACTTCAGGCAAGACTGATGTCTCAGGCGCTTAGAAAACTTACCGGCAGCATCAAGCAGGCCAACTGCATGTGTGTGTTTATCAATCAGCTTCGTATGAAGATAGGCGTGATGTTCGGTAATCCGGAAACCACCACCGGCGGTAATGCGCTTAAGTACTATGCTTCTGTAAGACTTGATATCCGAAAGGGAGCTCCGATAAAGAACGGAGAGGAAATCATCGGTAACGAAACCAAGGTTAAGGTTGTAAAGAACAAGGTCGCTCCACCGTTCAAGACAGCAGAATTCATGATTATGTTCGGCAAGGGCATCAGCATGGAAAGTGAAATTGTGGATCTCGGAGTTAAGTCAGACATTATTGAAAAATCCGGCGCATGGTTCTCATATAAGGGACAGAAGATTGGTCAGGGTAAGAATAATGTCATTAAGTATCTAGAGACCAATCCTGAGGTTAAGGAGGAGATTATTGCCAAGATCAGGGAATATTATCAGGCTCATAATGAGTTTTCACTGACTCCGTCTGATGAAAGTGCTGCTGAGATTGAGAATGTGGAACTTCCTCCGGAACTCGAAGTAGCAGAAATTCCGGATGATCTCTGATAGATTCTGACACGGTTCCGGGCAGCAGTCGCGGAAAAACAAACATTTATGTAAAAAGCCGGCTTGCCGGCTTTTGTATTCAGGGGATGATATGGCCAGTGATTCAGCCTCAAAGGCTTATGAGTATGCGGTAAAACTTTTAACCAGAAAGGATTATTCTGAATACGAATTGAGACAAAAATTAAAATCCCGCTGCAGTCAGTCTGATGCTGATGAAATTATTCTCAGACTGCAGGAAAACCGGTATCAGAGTGATGAACGCTGTGCGGAAATGCTGGTTCGTCATTATCTCGGTAATGGTTACGGCAGAATGAAAATCTATTTTGAAGCCTGTCAGAAAAAATTATCGAGAGCCACTGTTGATAATATACTTGATGAGATGAATCCGGACTGGGTCGGCGTTGCTGTGGAATTAATATTCAGACGGGTATCCGAAATTGATAAAGCGGATTATCAGGAAAAAAAGAAAATTATAGCGTTTCTGGTACGACGAGGATATAGCGTGGATGAAGCGGTAAAGGCACTGAAAAAAGCTGTGCTGCTTGCCGGTCAGGAAAAAGAAGAAAACTAAAAAATAACAGTAATTATCTTTACCCATGAATCAGTACAACCATTATTCAACAGTACCGGTCGAAGACCGGGATTTATGTGTGAATTCCTGAAATGGTCTAGGTTATAAAACGAACCTTACGGGTACTGCAGAATAAAGAATACCGGTTAAAAATTATGGAAAACTGTGGTATTTTTTCGTAACCGATTTTAATCATAAATTTGCGACATAAAGCAAAAAAATATATAATTCTCACAAACTAAATCTTTTTAGTATTTTATATCTTAAAAAAAATCAGAAAAGGCTTTTTATGTACATGACAACCTCAGAGATTCGTAAAGCGTTTCTCGAATATTTCCATTCACATGGTCATGAGGTGGTAAGTTCAAGTTCTTTGGTTCCTCATAACGATCCTACACTGTTGTTTACCAATGCCGGTATGAATCAGTTTAAGGACGTTTTTCTGGGTAAAGAGCTTAGAAGTTATACACGTGCTACTACTGCGCAGAGATGTGTCCGTGCAGGCGGTAAGCATAACGACTTAGACAATGTAGGTTACACTGCTCGTCATCATACATTCTTTGAAATGTTAGGTAACTTCAGCTTTGGTGACTATTTCAAAAAAGATGCTATTCATTTTGCCTGGGGCTTCCTGACAGGTGTACTGATGATACCTGCGGAAAAACTCACAGTTACTGTTTATCAGACTGATGATGAAGCCTATGATATCTGGAATAAGGAAATCGGTATTCCTGCAGAACGCATTGTCAGAATAGGTGACAATAAGGGGGCTCCTTATGCTTCAGATAACTTCTGGCAGATGGGGGATACAGGTCCGTGCGGTCCTTGCACTGAAATATTCTACGACCACGGTGCCGATATCTGGGGTGGCCCTCCAGGATCAGCTGAAGAAGACGGAGACAGATTCATTGAAGTCTGGAACATTGTATTTATGCAGTACAACCGTACTATCGACGGAGAGTTCCATAAGCTTCCTCGTCCTTCTGTTGACACCGGTATGGGGCTTGAGCGTATTGCGGCAGTAATGCAGAATGTTCATTCAAATTATGAAATTGATTTGTTCAGGGATTTGATTGCCAAGACTGCTGAAGTTCTGTCAGTTTCCGATTTGAGCAATAAATCATTGAGAGTTATAGCCGACCATATCCGTTCATGCTCATTCCTGATTGCCGATGGGGTTCTTCCTTCAAATGAAGGCAGAGGATATGTTCTCAGACGTATTATCAGAAGAGCTGTAAGACACGGCAGACTGTTAGGAGCAACAGAGGTATTTTTCTACAAACTGGTTAAACATCTTGCTGCTCTCATGGGTGAAGCTTATCCTGAACTGGTTGCTCATACCGACCTTATAGAGAAGACTCTCAGAAAGGAGGAGGAACAGTTTATCAAGACTCTCGACAGAGGTCTGAATCTCCTCAATGAACAGCTCGCTGCACTCGGTGATAACAAAACCATTCCTGGAAATGTAGTATTCAAGCTTTATGATACATACGGTTTCCCTGTAGACCTTACAGCTGATGTTGTGAGAGACGCCGGTTATGTCATCGATCAGGCAGGTTTTGATGAAGAAATGAATAAGCAGAGAGCCAGAGCTAAGGAAGCCAGTGCTTTTGATATTGACTATAACTCTCAGCTTAAGGTTCAGAGTAATACTGAATTCCTCGGATATAATTCATTAACTGCTGATACAGTTGTTGAAAGTGTATTCAAGGGTGTGGATGCTGTAGATGCCGTTTCTACCGATGAAGACGGAATCATTGTTCTTGAAAAGACTCCTTTCTATGCAGAATGCGGTGGTCAGGTAGGGGATACAGGTGTTATCAGATCAGTAGATGACGGTTTTATATTCAAGGTTACCGATACCAAGAAGGTAGGTAATACCACTATTCATATCGGTAAGGTTGAGCTCGGTTCTTTTGTTCCGGGAATGAAGGTTGTAGCTGAAGTTGACAGTATGTCCAGAAAACTTACCTGTGCTCATCACAGTGCAACACATCTGTTACAGGCTGCTCTGCGCAAGGTTCTTGGTAATCATGTAAACCAGAAGGGATCTGCAGTAAGTTCCGAACGTCTGCGTTTTGACTTCTCTCATAATGAGCCTGTAACTCTTGAACAGCTTGCAGAAGTGGAAAAGCTGGTTAACAGTGAAATTGTTGCCAACCTGTGTGTTGATACAAAGGTAATGGATCTTGAGGAAGCTAAGAAGACCGGGGCCATGGCATTATTCGGTGAAAAATATGACCAGAAGGTACGCGTTGTATCCATGGGGGATTTTTCATGTGAATTGTGGAAGCTGTAGCAAGCCTTTCTGCTCTTGATTATGTGCAGAAGCTTTGTTCAGAACTGAGAAACAGTGCTGACCTTCTGAAGAGTGAAATGTTTACAGTGACAGAAAAGGTTCATCAGAATCTTGAACATAACAGAGAACTGGAACATGAAAATGCTGCTCTTAAGGAAAAGCTGGCTCTTTCAGCTGTTTCAGGTCTGATGTCTTCGGTTGTAGAAATTAATGGTGTAAAGACTTTAACTGCTACATTTGAAGGCGTAGAGGTTAAGGAAATGAGAACTACACTTGACGATCTTAAGAATCGTTTGAAGAGTGCGGTTATCGTACTGGCCTCAGTTGTGGGAGACAAGGTATTCTTAATTTCCGGGGTAACCAAGGATTTAACAGCCAAGGTTAAGGCTGGGGATCTGGTAAATCTTGTTGCCAAGCAGATTGACGGTAAGGGTGGCGGCAGACCTGATATGGCTCAGGGTGGCGGTACTAACGTGGCAAATCTGCCTAAGGCTATGGAAAGTGTTGCTTTGTGGCTTGAGGAAAGACTTGCATAAGCAATGCTGATCTGATAGAAGAAAATAGCAGTGATGAAGAGTTTCCGTGAGAATGGGAACTCTTCTTTTTTTAGATAATATTAACAATATTTTTACATGTTTTTTACATTAAAAAACATTGAAGTGGCTTGTGGTATAAGGGACTAAACTATCACTTGAATTTTCCGGATTTTTTTTTATTTTTACTAAAAACAGCATTAGTTTTTTATGGATAAAATTCTGACAGTAATATACAATTAAAATGTTATAAGTTGAAATAATCAGCAGGTGAGTGATGTTAATTTTAACCAGACGTTTGGGGGAGTCTATAACTATTGGAGACAACGTCAAACTTACAGTATTAAGTATAAAGGGCAGTCAGGTCCGTATAGGTGTCGAGGCGCCTAAGGAAGTGTGTATTCAGCGTTCTGAACTTTCCATGGACAAGGAACAGAAGTCTAAAGACAGCAGTTCAGATAACAGCTCTGAAAAATAAAAGGTCTTTTATACAGTTATTCTATAATCTTCTCTTCTTTAGGGAAGAGATGTCAGTTTTATGTCTAAAGCAGAGACGGTGCATTCGTGATGTAATGTTGCCGGTTTTATTTTGCGTTTCTGTTTTTAATTCAATGTTCTGATAATTTCTGAAACTGCTGTTTTCTGGGCTGAAGTTTTGTTATCTCTGATTTCAGTCAAATGTTATAAATCATTTTTTTATTATATATTATTCAGGCATGACGGTTGTTCCTGCCGGTAGCATTATTTATATAGGCAGGTGAATGATGTGAGTACTGATTATTTATAAAATCAGTATTCAGATAAAAAGTAAAAAATGATATTCAGCAGGCATTACTGTTCAGAAAAGTTGAAAAAATAGTTATTATTAAATAAAAGTTGTATTTTTATTCAAATTGACTAAAAAATTAGCAATTAAACCAAAAAAAGCACTAAAAACACTTTTTTTTAACTTATTTCTTGACAATATTTGAGAACAGAGTAAAATTCACCTCACAACGAAACCGATGGTGAGATGACCGAGAGGCCGAAGGTACTCCCCTGCTAAGGGAGCATACCCCAAAAGGGTATCGAGGGTTCGAATCCCTCTCTCACCGCCAGTTTTGGAATAAAAGTAGCGCACCCTTAGCTCAGCTGGATAGAGTACTCGGCTACGAACCGAGCGGTCGAAGGTTCGAATCCTTCAGGGTGCGCCATTTAACAATTTATGATTTCCTAATTTTGCGCACCCTTAGCTCAGCTGGATAGAGTACTCGGCTACGAACCGAGCGGTCGAAGGTTCGAATCCTTCAGGGTGCGCCATTTCTTTTTTTATAAATCCCTTTGTATGTTGCTGATCTGTCTGTCGGCGTTTTATTGCCGGACGGATGTTTGTGCTTTGTTTTTCCGGTATTTACTTTTTTCCTGTCGCTTATTTGATTATTTGCAGAGTCGATTAATCACATGATATGTTTTTTTGAGTATAATAAACTCAATTTTTATTAACGATGTATTTAGGTGTTCTGATGGCTGCTAATAATTGGCAAAACGGTGCAAATTCCGTCGGCAATAAGAGAATAAATTCCAATCCGGGTGAACCGTTGGGAATGCCCCATGACTACGAAGCTGAACAGGCCGTTATCGGTTCTCTGCTGCTTAAACCGAGTAAACTTGAACTCGTTAATCAAAAACTGCAGCCGGAGGATTTTTTCAGTGAAAATCATCGGCGCATCTACCAGTCTATTCTGCGTCTTTCTCTTTCTGAAAAATCCATTGACATTATTAACCTTTCAGATGATTTACAGCAGCAGGGACTTCTTGAGGAAATCGGTGGTCAGCCTTACCTCCTTAATCTACAGCGTAAACCTCCCGAATCAGTTGATATTCTCAGTTACGCCAATATTGTCAGTGATAAATCTCAGGCGAGAAAAATTCTGAATATCATTAATTCGATTGAACAGAGGCTGCATTCTCCAGGTGGTGAATCTATTTCATCAATCCGTGACGAGCTGGAAAATGCCGTTTATAAACTCGGTGAGGATCAGACCGGGATTGATGAGAACGCTCCGCAGAGTATTCAGAAGGTTATTCTTGATGTTGTTAATGATATCCGAATCAACAATAATAAGAATATCGATGTAACCGGTGTTACCACCGGTTTTAAGGGGCTGGATGAAATGACTGCCGGGCTTCACGGTGGCGAGCTTATTATTGTAGGTGCAAGACCGGCTATGGGTAAAACTACCTTTGGTATGAATCTTGTGGAGAATATGGCTTTTAAATCCAATCCTTCAATTAAACCTGTTTTGGTTTTTTCCATAGAAATGAATGCCAAGGAGATCGTTACCAGATTGATTTCCTCCATGGCTCATATTGAAATGGACAGGTTGAAGAAATACCGTCTCGATGAAACAGATCTTAAGAGTATGATTTCTATTGCCACAAAAGTAAATCAGTACAAATATCCGCCGATTTATATTTGTGACGGACAGGTTACAGCTCAGGAAATCAGATCTATAACCAAGCGTCTGGCTAGAGAATACAACGGACTTGGCGGTATAATGGTGGATTATCTGCAGCGTATAAACTTCCCGAATGATGGTAGAGCTAGACACGAACAGATAGGTGAGGCATCATGGATTCTCAAGTCACTGGCGAAGGAGCTGCAGATTCCGGTAATTGCGCTGGCTCAGGTGGGTAGAGATATTGAAAAAGGGCGTAAGGATAAGAGACCTATGAATGCTGACCTGCGTGAATCCGGTTCTATTGAACAGGATGCTGACGTAATTATGTTCGTGCATAGAGAAGAGCAATATCAGAAAGACAATCCCGAATTGAAAGGAAAGGCGGAAATAATCATCGGTAAGCAGAGAAACGGTCCTACCGGAATAGTAGAAATGTTTTTCCAGGGGAATTACGCCAGATTTACTTCTATTACTAAAGATAGCAGTCTGGAAAAGACCGTATAAACAGAAGCGATAATGTTATATCGCCGATAATATAATAACAGGACTTTAAATGAAAACGGTAGAAGCTCAGATAAACCTGAGTAACTTGAAATACAATGTGGAATTAATCGGCAGGAGTCTTCCTGCACACAGCAGAATATACGCAGTACTGAAGGCTGATGCCTATGGTCATAACAGTGTTCACTGCGCCAGAGCTCTTAAACATATTGCCTATGGTTATGCAGTGGCCAGACTTGAAGAGGCCGTTGAGCTGCGAGAGGCCGGTATAGACAAACCTATACTGATGCTTGGCGGTTTTTTTCGCAGTGAGGATCTGCAGACTATTGCCAGATACCGCATTGAGGTCACAGTACATTCTGACTGGCAGATAGAGGCTTTACGTAATTTTCATGCAGATAATGAGATTAAGGTATGGCTTCAAGTGAATATCGGTATGCAGCGACTGGGGTTTAATTATGAAGATATAAAACCTGCTCTGGCGGCTCTTAATGAAATTTCCTGTGTTGCCAAACCGGTTGGTGCTATTTCTCATTTAAGCTGTGCTGATGATATCTCTACTCAGGAGTATAACCGTCTGCAGCTGGCTGCATGGCATAGAATGACAGATGACTGGGATGGTGAATTGAGCCTTTTTAATTCAGCTGCCTGTGCCTATTTTCCGGAAGATGCAACCGATTATGTTCGTATAGGTATAACCCAGTACGGCATTTCTCCGACTCTAGGAAAATGCGGCAGTGATTTTGGATTGAAGCCGGTAATGACTTTGAGTTCCGAACTTGTTGCCATAAGAGAACTCCATCCTGGTGATGCTGTCGGTTACGGAGCTTCATGGGTATGCAAGAAACCTACAAAACTCGGTATCGTGGCTATAGGCTATGCTGACGGTTATCCGAGAGCTGTCCCGAACGGTACACCTGTGGAAATTAACGGCAGGGTGGTAAAGACAGCAGGTCATGTGTGTATGGATATGATGTTTGTCGATTTAGGAGGGGATAGCAACGACAGAATAGGGGACAGGGTTTATCTGTGGGGAACTGATCTGGTAAAAGTCGAGACGATAGCTGAAGCAGTTAATACCATTCCGTACGAGCTGGTATGCCATCTTTCTGACAGGGTTCGTTATACTTACACCGGAGATACAGAAGACTGATAAAGTTTCTTCAGTATTTATGTCCGGTTCAATGAATGACTGTAAAAATGAACCGGATTTTTGTGTTCCTGATTAAACCACCGTTGGTGACGTCTGACTGACCTCTTCAGGTGGTTCAGCTAAAAATATTAATACCAGACATTATTTTTCAGAGAAAAATAACACATCTTAATCAGACAAGAAGGTTAGAAAGAGAATTCATCCTTTTTGTATTCCTTTGATAAGCGGATGTTATCTCCCTTTTCTTCAATTAAAGCCTGTAATTCGTCTTTTGCTATGTCCAGAGCTTCTTCTGCTGCGTCGAGGTTGTTTTCCTCTTCTTCGCATTCATGGCTTGATTCACCCTTTTCCTTGCATACGAGGAAAGCTCTGTTTTTAATTGTGTCATACTTATCCTGAGCAAATCTTACAGGCAGATCATCAGGTTTCTGGAAACTAACTCCTGATGAATCGATGTTGACGTAGAGCCAAGGATGTCCCCAGTTCCAAACCGGAAAAATGAATTCAACTGCATTGTTTTCGGCGCTGTACAAAGAAGAGTTACTGTTAACTTTACCTAATAAAGCGATAGCCACAATAACAGCTATACCCCACCCAAGTATTTTATAGAACATCTGTATTTCTCTCTGTTTTACGTATTAATGTTTTTGTTTTAAGTTAAGTATGTTTGCTTATGTGAATGTATCTCAGAAAAGAAACGGCTGAGGTATACAATCATCCATGATTATTTAAGCTAAATTCAACGTATATTATACACTAGCTGGTAACTAAGTTTTACATCTGGAAAAAATATAGAAGGACAATGTGATTATCTTAAACAAAATAATGTTAAATAATATGATTATTCCCTTCTTTTACGAATCAAAATGTTAAATTTTATTTAAACAAATGTTAAAGCCAAGGTATGAATATTATATTGTATTCTAAAAAAATAGTATAGAGCTTAATCAACATTTTAGTATAAATTATTTGATAAAAATATAAGGTATATCGCAATCCGTAAGAAGCTGCGGCGTTTTTTGATGAAAAAAGTAGATGTGAAAGGTAGAAAAAAAAGAGGTCTGTACTGCAGCCCTCTTTTTATTATTCCGGAAGTATTCCTGAAGAAAAATCCGGTTAATCCTTGAATCTCATTGAAAGATCCATTGCTTTAACATTCTTAGTGAGAGCACCGACGGATATGAAGTCAACACCAATCTTGGCATAACGGCCGATGGTAGTAAGATTTACATTACCGCTTATTTCCAGTTTTGCCTGATGATTATTGATTTTGACTGCCTCCTCCATGGTAGGAATGTCGAAATTGTCCAGCATGATGATATCACTGCCGGCATCAAGAGCCTGATGCAGTTCGTCAAGGTTTTCCACTTCAACCTCCACCATTTTGCCTGGATTGAGCTTTCTGGCTGTTTCAACGGCCTGCTTAATACCGCCACAGGCCATAATATGGTTTTCCTTGATAAGGTAGGCATCAAAAAGTCCCATGCGGTGATTATGACCGCCTCCAGCAACAACAGCATGTTTTAATGCAGTACGCAGGCCGGGAATTGTCTTTCTGGTATCAAGCAGGGTGCAGCCGGTGCCTTCCATTTCCTTGACATAAGCTGAAACTGCTGTGGCAACACCTGAAAGTGTCTGTACAAAGTTTAATGCAGTACGTTCACCTGTGAGCATGATTCTGGCATTACCTTCAAGTTTGAATAATTCCTGTCCAGGAGCAACCCGGTCACCGTCATTAACGAGCCATTCGATTTTTACCTGATCTCCAAGCTGATGAAACAGCTCTTCAACCCATGCCTTGCCGCAAAAAACACCTTCTTCACGAGTTATTACTGTTGCCTGACTTATACGGTCTGCAGGAATCAACTGAGCAGTAATATCAAGGGCCGGATCCGGTTTTCCCCCGAGATCTTCGCTAAGAGCCTGAGCAACTGAATTGGTAATATCTGTACTTAACATATATAGAATCCTGTGAATGTCATCCGAGAGGGAAACTGACATTTAGTTAAAACGTTGTAATACACTTTATATGCCGTTTACGGGACTTATTACAGGTAGGTAACTATAAGAAGCCGTCAAAATCACTCACGTCACATGTGCATTACATGTACCTGCTTTTATGATAACCGATGTAGTAATTATCAAATTTTCGTAATTATACAACAATTACCGTATTTTTTTAATTCCGATGACAATATGATGTGTTGGGTAACGGAATGTCTTCACGCAAAAGGAATGAGCAGGGGGATGTACTCTGTATGGTAGGACGGGATGGAAAGGAATGGCATGAATTCTTCCGGTGCAGGAACAGACTGGTTCCTCGCAGTACAAAATCGGATTTTATAAATGATTTACAAAACTCACATATTTTTATTTAATCATTTTGCCATAAATGAGATTTAAGTCGAAAAAATAATAAAAAAAAGGTATAATACGGCACCTCCTGAATTTTATGAATAAATGATTTTTTTGAAGACACATGGTGATATAACGGAATTGTGGTTTTCTGCTATATGTATTTTATAGTGTTGTCTATTGAAATTATTTGTTATTTTATGAATATAATCCGGTGCTAAACATAATCCCGGAGATAGTATCTTTCCCCGCCGGAAGGCAGTGGATGATAATGAAAGAGAGGTGACTGATAATATTTCTTTCAGTCGGAACAACTTAAAAGTATTGCTTAATCGGCCGTGGTACTGGAAGTTTATTTCCGGCAGTTCCGGCCGTGTTTGAATATTAGAGAAAAAATTAGAAATTATGATGGAATTAACTTCTCTTGAAAACAGACTGGATGATTACCGCTCACGCACGGAAAGTCTTAGGGGGTATCTTTGACCCTGCCGGTAAAAAGGAAAGACTGGAAGAAGTGGAGGGATTGCTGGCTAATCCGGATGTGTGGGGAGATCAAGAAAAGTATCAGCAGTTGAGTAAGGAAAAGCTCACACTTGAGTCATGCACCCAGACGTTTGCAAATCTCGAGGGATTCTTTGATGACAGTGAAGTGCTTTTGGAAATGGTTAAATCAGAACAGGATGAGGATGCCTATAATGAACTGCTGGCAGTTTTGGATAATGTCGACAGGCAGCTTTCTGATCTGGAATTTAAACGGATGTTCAACGGAGCTAATGACGAACTGAACTGTTATATGGACATTCAGTCAGGTTCCGGTGGTACTGAGGCTCAGGACTGGGCCAGCATGATTATGCGTATGTATCTGAAATTTGCCGATAAGAACGGTTTTAAGAGTGAAATTATCGAATTATCCGAAGGTGAAGTGGCGGGAATTAAATCAGCTACTATAAAATTCACCGGTCCGTTTGCATATGGTTGGTTTCGCACGGAAACAGGCGTTCACCGTCTCGTAAGAAAATCCCCGTTTGATTCAGGGAACCGCAGACATACGTCATTCTGTTCTGCATTTGTCTACCCTGAGGTTGATGACAAGATTGAAATTGAAATCAATCCTGCCGATCTGCGTGTGGACGTGTACAGAGCATCCGGAGCCGGCGGTCAGCATATCAATAAGACAGATTCGGCAATAAGAATTACCCACATTCCGACAAACATTGTTGTTCAGTGTCAGAATGAACGATCTCAGCACCAGAACAGAGAGCAGGCAATGAAACAGCTCAAGGCCAAGCTCTATGAACTTGAACTGAGAAAGAAGCAGGAGGAAAAGCAGAGTCTAGAGGATTCAAAATCAGACATAGGCTGGGGAAGTCAGATTCGCTCGTATGTACTGGATGATTCCCGTGTAAAGGATCTGCGTACAGGGTATGAAGATCGTAATACCGTTTCAGTGTTAGATGGCGGTATCTTAGAATTTATTAAGGAAAGTTTAAAAGCAGGACTTTGATTTTATAGGAATAATTATGGAAAATCAGATTGATGCTCAGAATACTGAGTTAAACAATGAAATGGCGCAGCGTCTCGCTAAATTAGATGAAATCAGAAAACACGGTATCGCTTTTCCTAACGATTTCCGCAGAGATCATATTTCATCTGATTTACACGGTCTCTATGATGAAAAATCCCAAGAAGAACTTGAATCCGAGAAGATTCATGTAAAGATTGCCGGCCGTATGGTTACCCGCCGTATTATGGGTAAGGCATCCTTCGCTACCATTCAGGATATGGGCGGTAGAATTCAGATTTATGTTACCCGTGATGATCTTCCTGAAAATCAGTATAACGAGGAATTCAAGAAGTATGACCTGGGTGATATCGTAGGTTGTGAAGGTTTTGTATTCAAGACCAAGACCGGTGAATTATCAGTCCACGTAACCAACATCAGATTGCTTACCAAGGCTCTCCGTCCTTTACCTGAAAAGTTCAAAGGACTGGTTGATCAGGAGGCACGCTGCCGTCAGAGATATCTGGATTTGATCGCTAATGAACATTCAAGAAGAACTTTTGTCATCCGTTCAAAGGTTATTGCCGGTATCAGAAAGTATATGACCGAGCACGGCTTTATGGAAGTTGAAACTCCGATGATGCAGACCATTCCTGGCGGTGCTTCAGCCAGACCGTTCATTACTCATCACAATGCTCTTGATATGGATATGTATCTGCGTATTGCACCGGAACTGTTCTTAAAGAGACTGGTTGTAGGCGGTTTTGAACGTGTATTCGAAATTAACCGTAACTTCCGTAACGAAGGTATTGACGTAAGACATAATCCTGAATTTACTATGATGGAATTCTATATGGCTTACGCTGATTACCATGATCTTATCGATTTCACAGAAGATCTGTTCAAGACTTTAGCTCTTGAAGTACTTGGTACAACTAAGATTCATTATGCCAAGGAAGGTGAGGACGGTCTGGATATCGATTTCGGGCAGCCTTTTGACAGACTTACCATGAAAGAAGCCATCTTAAAGTATGCCGACTGGATTAAGCCTGAAGATTTAGAGGATTTTGATCGTGCCCATGCTATTGCCGAGAAGCTTCATATTGAAATTCTCAGTGCCTGGAAGCTCGGTCACCTGATTTCTGCTATTTTTGAGGAAGTTGCTGAACATCATCTGATTCATCCGACTTTTGTTACTGAATATCCGTTTGAAATCTCCCCTCTGGCAAGAAGAAACGATCAGAACCCTGATTTCACCGATCGTTTTGAATTCTTCATCGCCGGCCGTGAACTTGGCAATGCATTCTCAGAATTGAACGATGCTCAGGATCAGGCTGCAAGATTCAGAGCCCAGGTGGAACAGAAGGAAGCCGGTGATGATGAAGCTATGTATTACGATGGTGACTTTATCACAGCTCTGGAACACGGTTTACCTCCTACTGCAGGTGAAGGTATCGGTATTGACAGACTGGTAATGCTGTTTGCTAACTGTCATACCATCAGAGACGTAATTTTATTCCCAACATTAAGACCACAAAAGTAACATTAAGTAAAAGCAATATTAAACCGGAGTTTAAATTATTAAAGATCTGCATCGAATATTGTCGTCGTCTAGAGTATAATAGCTTCGGTTTGTTATTTAATGTTGATTAATCATTTCTAAGGAATTTATGAGTATGATCCATGGATCAATCGTTGCTCTCATCACTCCATTCAAGGATGGCAGGTTGGATGAGGAAGCTCTTCGCAATATCGTAAATTGGCACATTGAACAGGGTACCAACGGTATTGTTCCGGTAGGTACTACCGGTGAATGTCCTACTCTTACCCCTGAGGAACACTGTCGTGTAATTGAGATTACAGCTGAAATTGCCAAGGGTAAAATGAGTATCATTGCGGGTGCAGGTTCTAATAATCCGGTAGAAGCTATTGAGTATACCAAGGTAGCCGAAAAGGCCGGTGCTGATGCCACCCTCCATGTTGCAGGTTATTACAACCGTCCGAATCAGGACGGCCTGTATGCTCATTTCAAGACTCTTCACGATGCTACAAATATTCCTATTATTCTGTACAATATTCCAGGCAGAGCCGTAGTTAATATTCTTCCGGAAACTGTTGCCAAGCTCGCTGAACTGCCAAGAATTGCAGGTATTAAGGATGCTACTGGTGATTTGGCCAGACCATGGGTTGAAAGACAGCTTATCAAGAGAAATGATTTCGTATGGCTTTCAGGTGAAGATGCTACAGCAGTGAGCTATAATGTTGCCGGCGGTACAGGTGTAATTTCTGTAACTGCAAACGTCGCTCCTAAGCTGGTTGCTGAGGTTCAGGCCCTTACCCTTGCCGGTAAGTATATTGAAGCACGTGAAAAGCAGGATCGTTTAATGCGTCTTCACAAGCTGATGTTTAAGGAACCAAGCCCGGCCGGTGCCAAGTACGCCTGTTCATTACTCGGTTTATGCACTGAAGAATGCCGTTTGCCGGTAATGCCTCTCTCAGCTCAGACTAAGTCTGAAATTCAGAGTGCTATGAAGGATTTAGGTTTGATTTAATCTGTCATTGTTCCAGGGTGCGCCCGAAATGAGATAAGTTATATTGAACTTGATTGTTTAATAAAAAAAGTGGTTCATGAAACCACTTTTTTTATATCTGTTTTTGTTCATTACCCGGAAGTTCTCCTGCTTAGTACCGCAGTCTTAAGATATAGAAGAGGCGGTGAAGTTATGGAGCCGGATATTGTGTATTAAGGTTTTACTATGGAAAATAACCAGGAAGTAGCACACATTAGAAGAATTAAGAGCTATGTGTTGCGCGAAGGCCGTTTAACTACCGGACAGGAAAGAGCCATCAAAGAGCTGTGGCCTGTCTGGGGGGTTGAGTATCAGGAAGCACTGATCAATCCTGCGGTGCTTTTTAACAGAGATAATGCTCCTCTTACCGTTGAGATTGGCTTTGGCATGGGTAAGTCTCTGGTGGAAATGGCAGGTAATGCACCGGAAAGAAATTTTATCGGTATTGAGGTCCATACCCCGGGTATAGGTGCCTGTCTTGCGGATATAAGGGATCATGAAATAACAAATCTGCGAATTGTTCATCATGATGCTGTAGAAGTATTCAATAATATGATTCCGGACGGTTCCGTAGATACTCTGCAGCTTTATTTCCCTGATCCCTGGCATAAGGCACGTCATCATAAGAGACGTATTGTAAAGCAGGAATTTCTGGATATGGTTATTCCCAAGTTAAAGCAGGGCGGTGTTATTCATATGGCTACAGACTGGGAAAATTACGCTGAACAGATGCTTGAAGTACTGAGCGGTGATGCCCGTCTGGAAAATATGTCAGCTGACGGAACGTATGTGCCTCGTCCCGATTTCAGACCGCTTACCAAGTTTGAGTTAAGAGGTCAGCGTCTGGGACATGGGGTGTGGGATTTAATGTTCAGGAAGAAGTAACTGTTATGAACAGTAGATTACAATCGCTGGAAAAGTGGTATCACGGTTTGAACGTTAATTACACCTCCATTCCGGAGCTGGTGAGTGGTGATGCCTCATTCAGAAAGTTTTACCGTGTTCCAGAGGGGATCCTGATGGATGCTCCTCCTGCAACTGAAAAAAACAGGGAATTTATCGAGCTTAGCAGTCTTTATTTAAAAAACGGAGTCCGGGTTCCCAGGGTAAAGGCTTTCAACCTGGAGGATGGTTTTCTTCTGGTTGAGGATCTCGGCAGTGTAACCTTTGCCAATAAAAGAACTGATGAAAACCGGGTGAGTCTCTACAATCAGGCTGTGGATTTTCTTCTAGGAATGACCCGGGTTGATGCATCAGGACTTCCTGCCTATGACGGTGAGTTTATTCTAAGAGAGAACGGCATCTGTACTGAATGGTATTTTAACAAGTCAAGAAAAGTCAATCTTTCTGAAGCGGAAAGCCTGATAATTGCCCGGGCCGGTGAACTGATGATAGCCAACAGTCTAGAACAGCCTCAGATAGCCATGCATCGTGATTACCACAGCCGTAATATTATGATTACAGGGGATGACGGCCTGGCTCTGGTTGATTTTCAGGATACCGTAAGGGGTCCTTTAACCTATGACCTGGCATCACTACTTCTTGACTGTTATTATGAACTGCCGCTTCCTGAACTTGACGGATATATAGAAAGAGCCTATGGAATGTACTGTTCATGCGGAATAATTCCGGGAGTGTCTCTGGAAAAGTTCAGACGCTGGCTGTTTATTACTGCTTTGCAGCGTCATTTCAAATGTGCCGGGATTTTTAACCGTCTGCATTTAAGGGATGGCAAACCGGGGTATCTCAAGGATATTCCTTTGGTCTTAAAATATATCGACAGGGAAACATCCATGTTTGATGATTTTAGGGATTTGCGGGATCTTTTCAGAAAATATCCCCAGTAACATCTTTAAAACGGCCCGCTCCGGGGCTGTTTTTTTATCTTTAATCTTCTGTCAGTCGTTAGATTACGGTTGTCATGAGAATCATTGTCTGATTTAAGCCCATAGTTTATTTATCTTGACATGACACGGCATAGCCTTCAGCCCTCAGGAATGACTTTGGTGTAAGAAAAAACAGGTTTAACTATTTTCCATGCTGTATCATTTTTAAGTTTGCTTTTTTAGTAATTCTATATGTGGAGAAGATCGGCAAACTGACTTTTTTTATGGTAATAAACACTCATATCAACATTATTTACGTTACAATATATGCGTTATAACTGTAATACTGCAGCTTGAAGAAAAAGTCAGTTCTGGCAGTAAGAGCTGTATCCCTGCGGTGTTATACCCGGGGGTCCTGTACACAGCCCTGTTTTATTAATGACTGTTTCACTAAAAAGTCTCGTTTTGGTGGCGAAAAGAGACGGAGATAGGAATTGAGGTACTGTGATGAATACTGGACTGATTTGATAGATATCATAATTATGTAAACAGCATTAATAAAATTTTTTTCGGATAAGTAATAAAAATGAAGGCAATGATACTTGCAGCCGGCAGAGGGGAAAGAATGAGACCCCTTACGGACACAACGCCTAAACCGTTGTTAAAGGTAAATGATCAGGCGCTGATTGAATATCATATTAAAAAACTCAAGGCTATCGGTATTACTGAACTGGTTGTAAACCATGCCTGGCTTGGCGGAGTGATCGAAAAAACTTTGGGGGACGGTTCATCTTACGGAGTTCATATTTTGTATTCTCCTGAGATTGCCGGCGGGCTTGAAACCGCAGGCGGCATAAGGCATGCGCTTCATCTTCTTGGAACAGAGCCTTTTATAGTGGTAAATGGTGATGTTTATACTGATTTTGATTACAGTCAGCTTTTGAATATCGATTTGGGAGATGCACTCGGTTGTCTTTTTTTAACTGATAATCCAGACTTTCATCCTGAAGGAGATTTCGGTATTGACGGTGATTATCTATGTAACGGAAAGGATTATACTTTTAGCGGTATTTCCGTATACAGGCCGGAGGCATTTAGAGATATGCCTGATGAAAGGGCTAAATTAAAGCCGTATTTCGACAGTTGGATTCGGGGAAAACAATTACTTGCCAGAAAGTTGAATGCATTCTGGTGTGATGTAGGAACCCCGGAGAGATTGGCTGATCTGGATAAAAAGTTACGTAATATATAGTAGTGGTATGGGAGGTTTCCGTGTTATTAAAAAAAATCTATACCATTATTTTTTCGGTAGTAGCAATTATTGTTTCTCTCGTTTATCTGCTAGATACTCCTACTCCGGCGATTATTCTGATAGGTATGGCTTGGGCTGTAGGGGCTATTCTGGACAAGACTATTAATCCTGCCAACAGACGTCCGGAATATACTGATGAGCAGCTCCGTATCTATACTGCATCAAAATTTATTCTGGCAGGGTATATATCCAATAATGCTATGGCTAAACCTGGACAGCTGGCCAAGATTCTTGAAAAGATTGAAGGGCTTGCCGACAGTGAGGAGGACAAGGCCTTTTACGAGGAACAGTTTAATATCGGTAGAAGTGTCGGTTTTGATCCTACTGATACCTGTATCAAACTGAGAGCCGTGATTAATGATGACGATGTGTATCGTCACCGTCTGCTGGAGTTTCTGGTATATGTGGTTTTTATTGACGGTGTGATGTCCTTTGAGGAAAAAAACCGCCTGAGCCGTATTGCAGAACGGCTGTCAATTCCGTCATTTAAATTAGAACGTTACATCAGACAGAACAAGGCCATCAGTGAATTTGAAAACTTTATCAGCACACTCGGGACAAGGGTGAAATACGAGGAATCAAAGGTTTGTTCAAACATGGAGTATAACCACGGATATGTTCCTCATGATGAAGTGACTAATTCTCTTGAGGTTTTCGGTCTTAATAAGAAGTCTGATTTTGCGGATGTGCACTCCGCTTATATTAAGCTGATGAAAAAATATCATCCTGACCGGCTTAAAGCAAGAGGTATAAGTTCGGATATGGTTAAGGTATATGTAGAAAAGACCAAGACTATTCAGCGAGCCTACGATATCCTGAAAAAACACTTTGATGTGAAAAGGTAGTTTATACCGGATAATCAACAGCTCCCGCTTTTTATCTCATCATGATAAACGCGGGAGTTTTTTTATGGAAAATTTTAAGAGTAGAGTAAACAGCAAAAGCAGAACAAATATTACTGAAGCCGATTTTAAGGTTTAAGGTGGTATACCTTTTCTGTTTTTTTTCAGGTAGAGATTTCTGTGCTGTTGCATAAGGGGACGGCAGTGGAAACTACTGTTCCTCGATGCCGAATTCAGCCCTGGTTTCCTTCTGCAGCTGCAGAAGCTCTTCTTCGGCTCTTGATTTATTCAGAATTGCTTTAACAGCCAGTTCTATAGGTGAGTTTTCTGAATAATCAGTTTTAAAGATCAGAGATGATCTTTTACCGTTGGCACAGATTTTTTTTACTCTTTCCTTGGCTCCCGGGATATTATCGTCATATACGGCAATGGAATAACCTCCTAGATTTCTCATTACTCTGAAGCAGGGGATATCTGTGGAGCCGTCACCTATGAACACCATCCTGTTGAACGGAATATTCCGATCTTCATCCGGTATATATTCATTGACCATACGGTTTTCACTTTCATCAAAAGCTCCTTTATTGATTCTGAACAGATACTGGGTTTTGGTGGTGTAGTTGATGGCGCGAGACGGCCAGCAGGCAACACCGTTGGCGTCGTACATAAAGCTTGAGGCAAATACCTGTTTAAATTTGGTGAAAATAGAGGAACCTTCGATGATTTCCTTTATTCCTGATGAAATAATGTAGTGTTCAACAGTGATGTTTAATTGTTCACCATACCTGTTGATGCGTTCAAACCAAGTATCTACTCCCGGAAACAGAGTGATGGATCTGCCGTCATTGACAAAGTCATCTCTGCGGATGGGCAGATCAGCAGCCTTGGCTTTTTTCAACATTAAGAACATGTAGGCCAGAATGGGATCGGCATTGTGTTTTTTGCTCAGTTCTTCAGCCTCTTTCCAGAATTCCTTCGGGGTAAGTCCGAGCTTCGGAATAAAATCATATTCCTGCATGTTGTGATTGCTGAGAGTCCCGTCAAAATCGTAAGCAATGGCAAAGTTGATATGTTGAGAATTGGCCATATACCCTCCCTGTCCGTTAACAATAATAAAAGAGACATTACTGTAAGGCTGTTCGGTATTTAAAATACCTGACTTACAATAATTCCGTCCGGAAGGTGAGGCATACCTTTTTTCCGGCTGTCAGATATCTACCTTGTCGGACATAACATCAAAATTATCCGGTACTTTAAACGGCGGAAGATGGTTGAACTCCATCAGCTCCATGGTTTTCGGATGGCGAAAAGCCAGATATCCGGCATGTAGCTGCAGATGAGGAACAATATCTCTTGCTTCCGCGGGTGCATAAAGATGATCGCCGAGAATCGGATGACCGAGTTCCTTCATGTGCACCCTCAGCTGATGAGATCTGCCGGTATGCGGATGAAGTCTGACGAAAGAACGGTCACTTTCTCTAGCAATGCATATATAGTCAGTTATTGCCTCACGCCCGTTTACATAATCAACTCTCTGCATCGGCCGGTTCAGCCAGTCGACACAAAGAGGCTTGTTGACTCTTCCCATTTCCGTGGTCATTACTCCCCATACCCAGGCATAATAGAGCTTTCGGGTCTGCCTTTCCTGAAACTGCTTCCCTAGTCGTCCGGCTGCATCTTTGTTCTTTGCTACAACAATAATGCCGGATGTGCTCATGTCAAGCCGGTGTACGGCTTCGGCATCAGGAGCTGTTTTTCTGACTCGGCTCAGAATACTGTCGTTGTGCTCTGCAGCCTTGCCGGGAACACTTAGAATGCCGCTGGGTTTGTTCACGACAACAATTTTGTCGTCCTCGTAGAGAATTTCCAGAAAAGGTTCCATTGGCGGATTATAAACGAAAGTGGAATTATCTGAATTATTTGTGTTCATATGTAAAGTATATTATGTTTTAATAAAAATTTAATATTTTAAAAGCTGTTTTTGAACAAATTTTTGAACAAAGTATTTAATTTTGTGGTATCTAAAAGAGTGATTATATCATTTTTTACCGGGATGTTCGGGATAATAATAAAAGACTCACAGGATCCGGAGATAAGCCGGTTGGAAGTGGAAATAATAGAGAATAAGGTAAGCTGTCAGTGTTCTGGCTGAATTATTTTCTGGGGAAGGTACTCTTTTGTTAACGGAGGCTTTATTTAGAATTCACAGTAATCTGTAATCATTCCATTATTTTTTGAAACAGCAGTCGATTTGTGTTTATCTTTTATGGAATTATTTATGGAATCTGAGGTGCTTTTTGCCACCAAGATAACACATCTTAATAAAATTATAATTATTTTGGTCTTAAAATATAATGTAAATGTACTATTCTCTTTGAATTGTATAAAATATGCGACATTCATGAAAACAGCGGAATATCAAATATCAGTTAATATTTTTTATGATGCTGCATCTGATTAAGTATAGAATCTAGGATAGGATGTCAGATATAATTCGGTGTAGTTGCCGTAATGTATTCTGAGAAATATTCAGACAGTACCAAAATGTTATAAAAGACTAAAAATAGGATGTTTTATGTCAAGACTAGAGCTTTGTGCCTACGGTGGAGTTGAAAATCTGGTTTTTAATGAAGATAACTCTGTTGAACCTCCTGAAGCTAATGAAGTTCAAGTAAAAATTCTGACTGCTGGTGTGAATGTTATTGATACCAAAATAAGGCAGGGAACCAGTTTTGCAGCCAAAACCCGAGGGGAACGATTCCCCTGGGTCATCGGTTATGATATGAGCGGCGAGGTTGTCAAGGTTCCGCGTGGCTGTACTGAATTCAAGAAAGGTGACAGGGTATGCGGACTGGTAGGTTTTCCGTTAAGCGGAGGCGCATACAGTTCTGTTAATAATTTTGTGGCATCTGAACTTGTCAAGGTTCCTGATGAATGCAAGATAAAAGCTGCAGGGGCTCTCCCTCTGGCCGGCCTGACCGCTTATCAGGCGCTTTTTGATATCGGCAGATTAAAGGAGGGGCAGACGGTCATCATTTCCGCGGCTGCAGGAGGTGTAGGCCATCTGGCTGTGCAGCTTGCAAAAATTGCCGGTGCAAGGGTTATGGGAATCTGTTCGAAAGAGAATCATGAATTTGTCAGAAGTCTTGGTGCAGACTGCGTGGTTGATTATCACAATGAGGAATGTCTGAAATGGCAGAGTGAGGCTGATCTGTTCATCGATCTGGTCGGCGGACAGAGTGCTATTAATAATCTTTCACTGCTGAAAATTAACTCAACCATGGTTTCAGTGCCAACCATAACCTATCAGGCTGTCAAGCTTGCCGCCACTAATATGGCTGTGAATGTAGCCGGTATGGTGGTCAAGCAGAATATCAATCAGCTGAAGAAGTTGCTTGAATATGTGGTTTCCGGAGAACTGAAGGTTCATATATCCGAAAGTTTCTTTCTGAGAGACGGAGCCAAGGCTCACGCTGTTCTGAGTGGCGGTCATGCCGTAGGCAAACTGATTCTTTTACCTAACGGTATTGTAAGGGAAGTATAATCCCGGAGCTTCAGACATCATAGTACTGAATAAAAGAACGGACTCCGGATTGATTTATTCCGGAGCCCGTTTTTTATTGTTTCAGATAACGTAACAAACAACTTGATTGCGTCAGATTTTTAAATTACTGATTACTGTCAGAACCTGATAAAGGCCGTATTCTAATTAAAGTTTAAATCATAGAGTTTCTGCGTGTTGGCTGCTGCTTCATGCAGGTTCAGATGCTTATAGCTGTCTATGAGAATCTTTAGAGCGTCTTTTACCTCATCACAGTCATGGAATTTCAGGAGCAGCTTGTGACAGTGTCTTGCGGCGGAAATATAGGCCTGCTTTTTATGGTAGAACTTTATAATATCCAGCTCGTGTCTTGCCAGAGTACTGCGAATTGATACCATGCGGGCGTAGGCATCTGCTGCATACAGACTGTGAGGGAAGGTTTCGTAAATTTTTTTGAAATCCTTATATGCCACTTCATAGAATGCTGTATCACGATCGTAGGTATCTACATGGATAAAATCAAGAAATCTGTCTGTAGCCTTTTGGAGATTGGTTAATCCTCTCATATACAATACGTAGTCGAGGTGTTCATCAGACGGATTCAGACGAATGAACTTGTCAATTTCAGCAAGTGCCAGTTCGTTTTCCCGATCCTTATAGTATGTATAAATCAAATCCAGCTGAACCTGATGGGCATACGGACCGAAAGGGTAGCGGTTATCGATGGCCTCAAGGTTGATTCTGGCGTCATTGTATCTTTCAGAAGCCAGAGCCTTATACGCTTCTATGTACAATTCCTCCGGCTTTTTATCAGGAACAATATCTTTATTTTTTGAAGAACAGGCACAAAACATTACCATACACAGTAATGCTATTCCCAGTTTATAAAATTTTAATGACATTACTTTGTCCCATAACTGTTAAACTGTTATCCGGTACCATGAAATAATACTAAACACCGGGATTCAGCTACTCAATATTATAATTGAATTTATTTCAAATGACGTTTGTTCATTCCTCATTCAGACTGAATGTCTGTCAAATACGCACACTCATTCAATGCCTTGAATTATTCAGTCATGTTCCTATTAAACTGCGACGGAATACATGATAAGGGCGTTTAAACATTGTTTTTTTAATAATCCCATAGACAAATCTGCCGGGATGCTGAAGATGATTAAACAAAATTACGATAATAATACACAAAATATTCATTTTTTTCATTAACCATATGCAATTATTGATTATTGAACAGTTATCAGGAAAAAGACCGGAAACTCCGAAGGAGGCTATCATCTATTGGTGATGGATCATACTCTGATGACACGCAGACACGGAAAAATGTGGAGATATAAGATAAAGGTATGAAATAGGTACCTGCTTATAATCACCTTGATACGAGAGAGGCCGTCAAGTGTATTAATTAAATTATGTGGAATAAATTAGCTTATGCTAAAATGAAGAAAATTTTGAGGTTTTTATACATGAGTGAAAATATTGAATTAACATCGGTTATTCCTGAGTCCATGCACGGTATACGACTGGATCAGGCGTTAAGCGAACTGTTTTCCGATTATTCCAGAAGCCGTCTCAAGGGGTGGATACTTGACGGTCTGGTTACCGTGAACGGTAAGGTAGTTACTGTTCCGAAAGAAAAAATTAATGCCAATGACAGCGTGTCGGTAAGTGCCGTGATTGATAATGAGGATCATTTTATTCCCGAAGATATTCCTCTTAATATAGTCTACGAGGATGAAGATTTACTGGTTATCAATAAACCTGCAGGTCTTTCTGTTCATCCCGGAGCAGGAAGAAGAACAGGAACTGTCCTGAATGCTCTTCTTTATCGTTATCCTGAAAGTATTAATCTTCCTCGAGCAGGTATTGTGCATCGTCTAGATATGGATACTTCCGGATTAATGGTTATAGCTAAAACAATAAGATCCGTTCATAAGCTGGTTAAGGCTATTTCCCGTCACGATGTTGTTCGTGAATATGAGGCGGTGGTGATTGGTCATATGACTGCCGGCGGAGAGGTTGATGAACCAATAGGACGTCATCCGACAAACAGGATAATGATGGCTGTTGTTCCAGACGGTCTGGGAAAGGAGGCGGTTACACATTATCGAGTGATGGAAAAGTTCAGAGCTCACTCAAGATTGCGTCTGCGACTGGAAACCGGTCGTACTCACCAGATTCGTGTTCATATGTCCTATATAAAGCACCCGCTGGTCGGTGACCCTCTGTACGGCGGTAAGAGAGCGAGATTTATACCGAATGCATCAGAGGAGTTTACCCGCTACATCAATACCTTCCCGAGACAGGCTCTGCATGCGGTCAAACTGGAGTTCGTTCATCCGTTTACCGGTGAAGAGCTGTCTTTTGAGGCACCTGTTCCGTCAGATATGCTCGAACTGGTCGATGTGTTGAGAGAAGATACCAAACAGCATCCTGATGATATTGTTTGGGGAACGTCATGATTTATGTACGGGGTGCATGTGCAGTATCTACTGTTCCCGTTAAAGTGAATTATCCGGAATTGCCGGAGTAATATCGTCTGCAGCATAATCTGAATGTCCGGTTTAATGTATAAACCGGATTTATTTATCTGTTAACTGTGGCAGAAAAATACTGTAAGGCCTCCGGCCGGACTGAATTTCTGTTATTCAGCAATACCTTTTAAGTTAGGGCTTACCGTTATTCTGGAGGACTGAGCCAAAGGGATGGCTGTTTTGAATATGTCATAACATCGGAAGTATTATTCGGGATATAACAACATGGAATATCATGGAAATTCTTTGAAAAACTGTCAGGAAGGAGCAGTTTCGCTCAGAGATTATTTAAGAATTGTAAAACAACCTGTGCGTAACATTGAAATGGCATACACCACAAGATTAGGAGGTGTCAGTTCTTCACCGTATGATTCATTCAATCTCGGACTTCATGTGGGTGATGATCCTGCAGATGTGCATGAAAACCGTTGCAAACTGCTTGAGTCTCTTCCCGGAGCAGAGAAGATTATATGGTTGAATCAGATTCACTCTTCTATTGTTTTTGATGCGGACAGTGCGGGGGAGCAGGCAACTGTTCCGGATGCTGATGCAACGGTAACCACCAGAAGAAATATTGTTCTGGCTATTATGACTGCCGACTGCCTTCCTGTGCTTCTGACCTCTCTGGACGGCAGGGTTGTCGGAGCGGCTCACTGTGGATGGCGGGGGCTTGCGGCAGGGGTTTTGCGGAACACTGTCAACAGAATGTCTGTTAATCCGGCGGAAATTCTGGCCTGGCTCGGACCATGTATCGGTAACAGGGTTTTTGAGGTGGGAGAGGATGTGCGACAGGCATTTATTACAGTAAATTCCGAAAACGATGACTGCTTTGTAAGATGTGTTCCCGATCCGGTTATCTGTGAAAAACAGTATGATCCGGAAAAAAATTGCTCAGTTCTGCTAAGTCCTGACGGTATTTCGGATGCATCAGCCAGGTACATTGCGGATCTGCCGAAGCTGGCGGAGAAAGAGTTAAAAAGGATGGGGGTGAACAGTGTACTGTTTTCAGGTGAATGTACATATTCATCACCGGAATATTTTTACAGCTATCGCCGTGACAGAAATACCGGAAGAATGGCTAGTCTCATAAGAATACTCTGATATAAACTGACAAGTCATGGATGCGTCAGCTTCATTGCAGAGAAGAAATAAGAGGATAAGGTAAAAAGATAAAGCAAAAAACAAAAATAATGTTTTGTTAATTATATCTATATTTTATATAAACAGGACAATATCGTATTTAATGATGCTGCCCTGTTTTTTTTATTCTGGTCATTCTTATGCCGATTCGTCTTAAAGTATGTGTTCAAATGTCATCTGTTAAGAAAACTGTATAAAAGTTTTATAAAAAAAACTTGAATAATGCCAAAGAGATATTATGTCATAATTGTAAGGATATAAAATTCAGAGGTGATAAATATGAGATTGGAATCATTGACAAATCAATTACAGGAAGCATTGCAGGATGCCAATTCTCTTGTAGTTGTGAATGAACAGCAGTTTATCGAACCGGCTCATATCGTTGAAGCGCTGATAAGTATGCAGGGAAGTTCAATTCCCGCTCTGCTCACTCTGTGCGGTTCTGACGCTAATGCTGTTAAACTGCTTTTAGACGAAGAAATAAAAAAATTCCCGGTAGTTAAAGGTGCCGGCGGTAATATTCAGCTCTCTCCTGCGACAGCGAATGTATTGAATCAGAGTGAAAGACTTGCCAAGAAAAATGATGATAAGTTTATTTCTTCTGAAATATTTGTGAAAGCCGCTTTTGAAGAGGATCAGATAGTCAAGAAAGTTTTCACTAAGTGTGGTATCAACGGTCAGAAACTTGGTCAGGCTATTGAAAAGATTAGAGGAGGCGAAAAGGTAAATGATGCCGAAGACGAATCAAACCGCAGAGCACTTGATAAATACACCATTGATTTAACTGCCCGTGCTGAAAGAGGTAAACTTGATCCTGTTATCGGGCGTGACGAGGAAATCCGCAGAGCCATTCAGGTACTGCAGCGCCGTACCAAGAATAATCCGGTACTTATAGGTGAGCCCGGAGTAGGTAAGACTGCTATTGTTGAAGGTCTGGCTCAGCGTATTGTAAAAGGAGAGGTTCCTGAAGGACTGAAAAACAAGAGACTTTTATCTCTTGATATGGGGGCTCTTATTGCCGGTGCCAAGTACCGCGGTGAATTTGAGGAAAGATTGAAGGCTGTTCTTAATGCTCTTGCCAAAGAGGAAGGCAGGGTAATACTGTTTATTGATGAAATTCATACCATGGTCGGAGCCGGTTCGGCAGAAGGTTCAATGGATGCCGGTAATATGCTTAAACCTGCGCTGGCCCGTGGTGATTTGCACTGTATGGGGGCCACAACCCTTGATGAATACAGAAAGTATATTGAAAAAGATGCAGCTCTGGAACGTCGTTTCCAGAAAGTTTTTGTCGGAGAACCTTCTGTAGAGGATACCATTGCAATACTTAGAGGTTTGCAGGAAAGATATGAACTTCATCATCATGTGGAGATTACTGATCCTGCAATCATTGCTGCGGTTACTCTTTCGAACAGATATATCACAGACAGACAGCTTCCTGATAAGGCTATAGATCTTATTGATGAGGCGGCTGCCAGCATCAGAATGCAGATAGATTCAAAGCCTGAACCATTGGACAGACTTGAGCGTAAACTTATCCAGTTAAAAATGGAAAGACAGGCTGTAGCCAAGGATTCTGATGAATCAAGTAAAAAACGTCTGGAAATGCTTGATGAGGATATTGCCGACAAGGAAAGAGAATACAGCAAGCTTGAGGAGATATGGAAGAGCGAGAAGTCTAGTCTTCAGGGAGTACAGCATATCAAGGAACAGCTTGAACAGGCCAAGTTTGATGAAAGTGTTGCTCTGAGAAAAGGTGATCTTGCTGAAGCCAGCAGACTGAAATACGAAGTTATTCCACATCTGGAAAAACAGATTGAAGGTGGAAATCTTATAGCATGTGATACAGACAAAGATGCTCCTAAGCTGTTGAAGAATAAGGTTACAGAGAACGAAATAGCTGAAGTTGTGTCTAGAGCTACGGGAATACCGGTAGCCAAGATGATGACCGGTGAAAAGGAAAAACTACTCAATATGGAAAACAGCCTGCATACCATGGTTATCGGACAGAATGAGGCTGTTAACGCTATAGCCAACGCTATCAGAAGAAGCAGAGCCGGACTATCCGATCCTAACAGACCGATTGGTTCATTTCTGTTTATGGGACCAACCGGTGTCGGTAAAACAGAACTCTGTAAGGCACTTGCCGAATTTATGTTTGATACCAAGGAAGCCATGGTGCGTATCGATATGAGTGAATTCATGGAGAAACATACTGTGAGCCGTCTGGTGGGTGCTCCTCCGGGATATGTGGGATATGACGAAGGCGGTTATTTAACAGAATCCGTCAGAAGACGTCCTTACAGTGTGATTCTGCTGGATGAAGTTGAAAAGGCTCATCCTGACGTGTTTAATATTCTGCTGCAGGTACTTGATGACGGCCGTTTGACCGATGGTCAGGGGAGAACAGTTGATTTTAAGAACACTGTGATTATTATGACTTCTAATCTCGGTTCTGAAATTATACAGGAGGAAACCGGTCATAAGAGTTATGATGAAATTAAAGAGCAGCTTTTCCAGGTGTTGCGCAGCCATTTCAAACCTGAGTTTCTGAATCGTATTGATGAAACAGTAATGTTCCATCCGCTTGATGAAGAGTGTATTAGAAAGATTGCAGTAATTCATCTTAACAGTCTGATTGCCCGTCTGGCTGATGCCGGCTACAAGATTGAATTTGCTGATCATCTTATTCATAGGGTGGCTCAAATAGGCTATGATCCGGTATTCGGTGCCAGACCTTTACGCCGGGCAATTCAGGATGTGATTGAAAATCCTTTGGCTCAGCATGTGCTGAAAGGAGAACTGTTGCCGGATAGAACCTATGTGGTCGATTTTGATGAACATGATGAACTGACTATAAGAGTTAAGTAGGCGGGAAAACAGCCGGTTTCAGAGATGTGAACATTTCGGGTAACCGGCGACTTCAATAAGAATTACCACTGGTTAACTGTAGGGAGACCGGAAAAAGCCGGTTAAACCTCCAGATGGATAACTGAAGTACTTATCAAAAAAAGAACCTGTCTGACAGGTTCTTTTTGTCTGAAAATGAAAATTACTGATTATCATGCGGATAAATTGATGCATTTTTCAGTTTTTGAACTGCATTTTTGTGCGGAAAGGAGTATGGTATTCCAGTAGTATGACAGATCAGTGCATATTATGGGTAAAAAGAATACAAATTGATTATTTGATATACAAAAAATGGAGAATTGTGAAAAAAATCAAAAAAAGTGTTGACGAAAAAAAAATAAGCCTTAAAATGCACATCGTTCGCTAAGCAAAGCGAAAACGAAAAAAGTTCTTTAACAACGAATCTAGACAA
>OMYE01000090.1 GCA_900315145.1 uncultured Pseudomonadota bacterium
CAAAGATGCGTTCTACATGGGAGAATATCTATATGCCGTGCTTACCGTAAGTCATGACCGCACCGGCGAAAGCATCCGCTGCAGCGATGCGGTTCTTGCCTATGCAGTACTTAATGATGAAGGTATCTACCTGAACGCCCCGAAAATCGTTCTGACGGCACTTCCCGGCGATACACTTTCTGAATAAGAACTGATTAATGACGAAATAGAGTGTTTTCAGAGACGGTAACCAACTGCAGTGCGTCATCAGGGCAGTTACATGACGGCATTACCATCCGTATACCTTAAGGGATTGCCATTCCCGGCAGCAGCACCGTCCCTTACCGAAAGCACAACGAACATACAGGAATACCACATGCTTGATAATCTCAATCCAAAATACAGAAAATGGTTAATCTGGGGCGGCAGCCTCGGACTTGTCATCAGTACCATTGCATAAAAAGGACGAGGAGATTAAACACGTTTTTACCGATTTCGACACCCGCAAGGTAGGGGTTGACAGTCTCGCCGCCAACATCAAAATACTTTATTCAGCAAATAACGAATTAGGCCGGGAAATCTCCTCGCTTAAGCATCAGTTGGAGCTTCTTCAGAAAAATGCCGGTCTTCTCCGGCTTAACGGAGAGGACTACTCTCCGAACGATGATCTTTTAAGAGAAATCAGATCACTTAAAGAGGAGATAACTCTGATTAAATCCGTTCTGCCCGGAGAATTCCGGAATTTTCAGAAAAACAGGATTTCCGGTAAGGTTCAGAATACCGGAATAAACCGGGATATTAAACTCCCGGTATCAGGCTTCTATGACTCAGATACCAAAGGGGGAGATGATGCGAAAAGTAAGGAATCTCTAAAAGAGAACAGAGATTATTCCGGAAAGTCCGGAACAGAAGGTCCCGGGGGGTTGCATAAAACAGCAGTGACGGAAAACAGTACGGCAACATCAAATAAAACATCCGGAAAGATGTCTGACATCAAGTGGACGGAGGCTGAAAGCGCTCCGGCAAAACCACGGATAAAAAATATCGCGGATAATTCAAATACCGGAAAAACCGGCAAAACTGCAGGGCTTAAGGATAATAGAAGCAGAGGAACAGGAAAAGGCAACAATAATCTCGGCTATTACATTCCGGCAGGCAGTATTTTAAGCGGTACACTTCTTACCGGTCTTGATGCACCGACCAGGGAGAACGCGAAGGAGGATCCTTTTCCGGTACTTATAAATATCGACAAGGAGGCTATTCTCCCGAATAATCTCCGTTTTGATTTTCGGGAATGCTTTATTATTGCCGCAGGTTACGGAGATATGAGCTCGGAAAGAGTCTACCTCCGTACTGAATCGGTTAACTGTGTGGCTGAATCAGGACGGGTTATTGAAGCCTCCATGTCCGGATATGTTGCCGGTGAAGACGGCAAGGCCGGAATAAGAGGGCGTCTGGTCTCCAAGCAGGGAAGACTTATTGCCAGATCTCTTACCGCCGGATTTCTTGAAGGACTTGCCGGAGCCTTTAACGTAACTCCGGTACCGGTAATCAACACCACCTCCCATGGTGAAAGCATTGACTATCAGAATGTCTACAGTAACAAGGCGCTGCAGGGGGCAGCCGTAAGCGGTTCGTCAAAGGCCCTCGAAAGAGTAGCCTCATTCTATCTGAAGCTTGCCGGGGAGATGTTCCCGGTTCTGGAGATTGATGCCGCAAGAAGAGTGGACATTGTCATGACTTCGGGACTTTCCCTGGACTATTCGTTAAATGACTGACCGGAAAACATCAGCAATTTCGATGAAGAAGACATATTTACATCACCTTGTCGCGGGAACCGTTTTGCTCATGCACCTGAATCCTGCAGACGCGGCATCTGACTCCTACATAAAAGAAAGAGCAAAAGGGTGGTTCTGGTATGAGACCAAAACAGAGCCTGAAAGTATTCCTGAAACTGATACAGACACTCTCCCTCAGCTGTCTCCTGTTCCCCTGGAGAATTCTTCCGCCAGGAAAAATGCAGGAAATATTATTATCAGCAGCCGGCCAGCTGTTCATTCCGGCAGTGACAGTTCCCTGAACAAGCCTCAAGAATTAAGAAACAGGCATTCGGGAATAGCCGCTGAAATTAGGCTGTCCTCCGATATCCGGAGGCTTGGGGAAAAAGAAATAGATGCCTATCTTGATAAACTTCCCAGAGCACCTGACGGATCATTGCATGCGGGAGACCTCCGTCTGATTCTTCCCCGGGTTCTGGAGCTTGCCGTAGATCATCCCGATGAAGCAAACATAACAAGATACTTTTCCCTACAGCAGATGAGCATGAATAAGAGTGAAAACTTCGCTAAAACAGCGAGAGAACTGGTTATGTTTAATACAGAGCTTGATGAAATGCCGGGAGCCCTCAAGTCGCAGCAGCAGAAGGAAACGGATATGGAGATGCATAACGAAGTCATTAGTGAAAAACTGGCAGAACTGGGGCGTCATACCGGACTCCTTTACATTTACCGCGGTGACTGTCCATATTGCAGGATAGGGGTACAGAATATGAACATTCTTGCAAGAACCGGCATGAAAATCATCGGAATAAGTGTAGACGGAGTAATGCTTGAAGAACTGGAGAGTATCAGAAATATCACAGCACCTGAAGCAGTCACCGAATACCGGATTACCGAAGTGCCTTCCATAGTTGCCGTGAGTCTTGATGAGGAAACGATTCCGCCGGTAACGGTAGCAGGAGGATTAATCAATCTCAACGAACTGAAATTCCGGCTTTTAAAGCTTGCCGAGGGACAATAGGAACTGCCGGAAAAATTACTCTGCTATTCCGTTTTAATTCTGTTTTGCTGTTTAGTCTGTACTTTTCTTAATTAAGTCCCGTCAGCTCTTCTCCTGTTTTCCGGCACTGTCTATCAGGTTTTTCAGAGTCAAAAACAGACTGTCAGGCTCAATCGGTTTGGAAAGATGGGCGTTGAATCCCGCCTGCAGACTGTTCCTGACATCCTCATCAAAGGCATTTGCGGTAAGAGCAATAACCGGTATTTTTCGGGCATCGGCTCGATTAAGAGAACGGATAATTTTTGTAGCCGCATAGCCGTCAAGCTCAGGCATACGCAGATCCATTAAAATGGCATCATAATAGAATTCCGGGTTTTTCTTGAATAAATCCACTGCAATTCTACCGTTGGCGGCATGCTCGGACTTTATATCCTTCATTTTAAGCAGCATCATTATTATTTCCGCATTAACCGAAATATCCTCGACTACAAGAACCCGTTTGCCTGCCAGATCAATTCTGGAATCACTGAGCTTCTTTCTTTCAGCATAGGACTGTCTGAATAGGTGAATCACATTCTGAACATTCAGCGGTCTGGTTATAAAATTATCTGCTCCGGCCTTTTGCGCATCATCGAGAATATCATCAATATTATCAGAAATAAGAAGTATTACCACTTCATTACCAACGATACCGCGGATTTTTTCAGCGTTTTCCAGACAGTTGATACCGGGAATACGTGAATCAATTATAATGAGATTATAGAATTCACCGCGGGCCATTCTGAGGGTGATATTCTGAATTCCCTTGTCAGGGCTGTTCACAGTATCAAACTTGATACCAGCCTTTTCAAATTCAGTCAGTTTATCGGTGACATCCTCAAGAATCAGCAGAACATCAAGACTGTTGGCAGTAACTTCATCATAGCCGCTCTCATTTTCATTGGCTATATCAAAGGTCAGTGTTACGGTAAAGGTAGTACCGACATTCTTTTTACTTTCCACCTCTATATTACCGTTCATTATCTCCACCAGACTCTTGGTTATCGGCATCCCCAGACCGGTACTGTTGTACATGTTGCGTTCATTATGCTCCTGACTGAACGGTTCGAATATCTTAGGGAGATATTCCGGACTCATACCGGAACCGGTGTCTCTGACGATGAACTTAAAAGTGGCCTTATTTTCATAAGTGGTCAGGCATTTCACAATAAGATCAATTGAGCCGCCTTCACCGGTGAATTTCACGGCATTACCCAGAATATTGAGGAGAATCTGCCTAAGCTTTACCACGTCACCGATAAAGAAATCAGATGTTTTATTATCAAGATCATAATTCCAGTTTATATTCTGCACCTGACACTGCGGGGCTATAATGATGCTGATCTGAGAGATAAGGTCTGACAGGGAGAACATTTCATAATGGAGAGATATCCGTCCTGCTTCTATTCTGGTCATATCCAGAATGTCATTAATTATTTTCAGCAGATGATTTGCTGAAAGTCCTATTTTCTCAAGGTAGTCTCTGGTGCTCTGAGAAATGCTTTTATCACCTAAAGCAATACGATTGAGACCGATAATGGCATTCATCGGAGTTCTGATTTCATGGCTCATGTTGGAAAGGAAGGCAGTTTTAGCCTTGTTGGCCACCTCGGCGTTTTCTAAGGCATCGCGTAAAGCCTGGTTGTGGGTCATGGTTTTTCTGGTCTGGGCATCCACATCGGCAAAGCCCATGCCGACGATGTTTACTTTCAAAACCCCGGTGACCATTTCATAGTTTACCGCAGCAACACGCACCATTTCATAAACTTCATTACCGTCACGGTTAATGGTATAGCGAAGAACACTGACTTTATCTACAGAAAGATTCTGTCTGATGTTTTCCGGTGATAGAAAGGCAATGAATTCGTCCCGGTAGTTTTCTGTTACATTCTTGGCGTAATGTATGATATTCTCCATGTACGGAAAATGCTCACCGGGATTATTTGAGGTGTTGATTTTATTTATTCTGGAAAGGCAGGTGCAGACATTCCTGTCGAGATCGACATTATATATACTGGTAAAATCCGATGCAATGGCACGAAGCATGCTGTTGGCTTCAGAATGGATACTCTTGACGTATTCGTTTAAATTAATTTTAATGCTGTGAATACGCTTGCTTAATTCCTGAATATCTCCGCGAGGGCGTGATAAAACCATATCAGTCGGAATGACAATATTTATTTCCTTGTTCAAATCCTCAACATGCTTGCCGATATCCTTGATTTCAACATTGACATTACGAATCTGCCGACGCAGTTTGGCCGTGGAGAAGAATATCAGAATTATCCCGATAAACAGTGAAAAGAAGGTAGAGATAATAATCAGTCCGGTCTGTCTGGCTACCCAGTGGTTATACCAGTCAGCTGAAAAATCGACCGCCACTATGCCGGCTAACCGGCCGTTAGAATTAAAGACAGGAGTGTAGGCACTGTAGAAGGAGCCCCAGCGATCCTGGTACGGTTCCTTGTCGGTGGCAGGTTTTCCGGTGGCTGCCGCCATAGCCAGCGCATCTGTTTTAACAATCGGTTCACCGAACTCTCCGGGGTCGGGTATGGTAGGGTCAACTGTAAAAATGAAATGGTCATCATCGATTTTTCTGATGCAGTAGATATATTTTAATTCGATGTTCTTCTGAAAATATGCCAGGGTATCATTAATCTTTCTGTATTCAGGGGTATCCTTGTCTTTTTTTTCAATTCTTTCCAGAACATCTCCGTCAATCATATCGGCAGCTGTATTGGAAATATCCAGCATTCTCTTGTCTATAAGCGATCTGACTGTGGCTTTGGAGTTATCAACCAGAAAATAACCAAGAACTACGTTGGTAACTATAAGGAGCCCCGTAGTTGCCAATGTGAGATTTGTGACAAAGGATAATCTGTTTCTACTCATAAAGCCAAACTCCTTTGGCGCCGGAAAACATTAATCCGTATTTAATCTGGTTTAATTCATGTGAAGCTTATCGTTTAAATAATATTCCACTCTGCCGTCCTCTAGAATTGATCTGCACCGTTCGGAATTCATCCGTGTCTCATAATATGTTATGTTTCCCGTGTGCTTTTTAATCTGGAGATCAGAACATGACTACCGCTTTTAATCCGTTACCTGTACCGGAACCGGCTGAAGCTGCAGGTGATATCCTTTTTCAGCAGTTTTTATATGCAGTTCTACCCTTTAAGATCAGGTGAAAAAACTCAAAGCCGACCAAACATGATTATAACCGCTGGTATTTTATTGTGTTTAACAAGATGCTGTATTAGTGACATCAGGATAATTTTTCGGGGGAGCAGAGGAAAAACTCGGGAACTATATATCATTTTTACCTTTACCGGAAATGAATTATAATAGCCGGGAAATAGTCAAATCTAATCAAATCAAATCAAATCAAATCAAATCAAATCAAATCTAATCAAATCAAATCTAATCAAATCAAATCTTATCAAATCTAATCAAATCAGCAGTAATACAGTAAAAATATGAAGGAAAGTAAATACGCCTGCGTCGGCATTTTATCAATGGTAGTAGCACTTTCACTCAGTTCCTGCTCTACATCTACCTACACAGTCAAGAACAGACCGGAAAGTTTTACCTACAGCCCTACAAGTGATGGCAAAAAGGATACAAGCTACAGCTACAGCGAAGCAGATAAAGGCGAACAGAAGGGCGAAAAGAAAAAGGAAAAGGAAGAAAAAACGCCAGACAACCTTCAGGATATACTTACAGAAAGATACTCTACGTTTACTCCGGCAGAATGCCTTAAAGGTATTGAACCTGAAAGCTGTCTTGATGTCATTATCAGAGAGGCTGAAAAACGCGGCGACATTAAAAAAGTGTCATCACACCTTATATTTAACGAAGTCTCTTCTGCCCAAAATATGGATATAAGTGTAATTGCTGCCATAAGAAAAAACCAGATTAAAAGAATCTCCATTAATTATAATATCGACAGAAATAACTCTCCTTTTTCGCTGTTGTTGTGTAAATTATCTGACAGACTCGATTTTACGGTGGACTTTGGTACGCAGGTTACCTCAGCCAAAGGCTTGTTTGAATACTGTAAAATCAGCGTTTTTCCAAAAATTAATACCTCCGGTATAACCGACATGAGCTACATGTTTGCCAATGCGGTAATTACGGGGAATATGCCTGAATACGATATGAGCAGTGTAACTGACATGAATCATATGTTCCATGAGGCGGAAATCAATGGAAAGCTTTCCTTCACCGATACCTCCAGGGTTACCTCGACAGAATATATGTTTGCCGGCAGTAAAATAAACACCAGGCTTCCGCTTTTTAATACATCTGCCGTAAAGTCAATGAAAGGGATGTTCACAGGAGCGGAATTCAGGGAAAATGAATTTCAGGAAAATAACCGGAACGACTACACCATCCCGTTCTTTGATACTGCGAAAGTAGAGAATATGAGCGCAATGTTTAAATCAAGCAATGTCACTGCCGTGCCTCCCTTCAATACAAGCAATGTCACTGATATGAGCGAAATGTTCTCCCGAACCGGAAGACTCAGACAAATACCTGTATTTGATACCGCCAAAGTCACCAACATGGATTATCTCGTCAGCGAAAGCAGTGTTGAATCGGTTCCTGATTTAAACCGATCCTCTCTGGAAAGAGATCCGGATAACCAGTGTACAAATATAAAAACCATTCTTTATAAGGCTAAGAAACTGGACAACGAAACAAAAGAGCAGTGGAAAGAAGAGTATACCTGTGCTGAAAAATGGCAGGAATCATATGAGAAATTCCATAAAGAAGAGGATAAACGCAATAACAGGAACTCGGATATGGATGGTGTTTCTATTCTCTGTTTTCTGGCATTACCTGTCCACCTCTATTTCCACAGAAAGTCCAGTGAATTAAAAAGCATATTTTACGGGTGGACTGATACCTTGATGCCGGCTGGTGATATTTTTATTCTGGAGCACTTTTACCAACCGTTCCTTAACCATCATGATGTCCGGGAATAAATACCCGGACATCAAATAAATATAAACTCAACAAAATAATCGGTAATACCATCACCTGCAATAATCAAACTCCTGAACAGGCGTTTAAATAAATTACACCCGGTCAAAAAAACAGAATAAAAATAAACCTATATTATAAATATTTGAACAATATCAATTTATTCAGATTACAC
>OMYE01000193.1 GCA_900315145.1 uncultured Pseudomonadota bacterium
GAAAAATGCAGTCCAGTTTTTCTGGAAACACACTTAACCTGAGGTCTCTCACTGAGGATTTTTATCTGCTGGTCGGTCAATGCTTTATTCATATATCTGCTCCCTGAATATGTCAGGGTAGAAGGATCTGACATAACTTCTACCTGTCAGACTTTGCTACCCGATTTATGGGATCAGTTTACAGGGTTCCCACGTTATGCAGTCCTCTTGCATTTCATAAGTCCTGTGCTGAAATATAGCGGAGTGTTAACTATCTCTTTTAGTTTTATCTGCTTCATCCATCTATTACGATTCTCACGTGTCCAAGCTAAGATAGTCAGGCCGGATATTTGATCTCAAGTATTTTTCTAATATTTTTCTGCTTTTTATACATATCATGATACAATCGGCACTGTTTTTGTGTGGGGATTTATTCTGATGAAAAAAATTTCATTAAGTGTTTGGAAGATAAATAATACAGACTTTAAGATTCAGGAGCCGATTCTATATACAGTAACATACAATCTGGTGGAATATAATTTTATTGTCAGCTACCGGGAAAAATCATCTAAAATTTTTATAATTCAGCACCGGAATCAGGAGGAATACACCAAAGCATCGGCAGGAAATTCTCGATAGCGGGGATTTCTCGATAATCCATTATTTTAATCCCGTAATCTATAACGATAAAACAGATAAGGTTAACCTTTCACCGGTGCTGCCGGAAAGATGTCTGAAAACATTGACTGATATCATCAATATTATAATCGCCCGCACAGATAACTCCTTTTCAGTAAAGTACTGCTACGGAACTGCAGATACAGCTTTTAATTCTATTTCTGTTGCTGAAAAATTAGGCGGAGCAGCCTGTCTTTATTATTCCGGCGCAGACTTTAATGATAAAAAAAGAGTATCTCTTACAAGAAAATTTATTGATGAGGGATATTGCGAAAATAATGAAAAAGAGCAGCTGAGAAAAAGTTTGGAAGGACTTGCTGATATGCCTGCTGTCATATTTAATACTGATATCGGCTGTGAAAGTTTTATAACAAAGAGTTTAGTTCCTGCTCTGAAGAGAACCTTAGGTAATAAATTCAGAGATGACCGGATGGTTATCCGTGTACTGCAAAAGCCCGGTATCTCTGCGACAGATATTGAACTTTCTGAAGGATTGCGTGTTCTTGCCGATGGTACGGCATCCGGTGCTAAAAAAACGATAAACTACCCGAAGTTGTATAGAAAACGTCTCGATACCTTTTACGCCAATTATGATCCAGAAAAGGTTCTGGAAATAAATAATTATTTTCGCGGTGATAAAGAGGTTGTAGCCTGTGCGAATGAAATAATTCATGGCAAAATGATTGTTCATAAAATTCTGGTCGAATGTCCCTATGAGTCAATTGACACTTTCGACTGGAATGTCCAGATCGGCAATAATCCGGATACATACCAGAACTATCTGCAGTCCCTGACTCCGTGTTATGCCATGATAAGGGCATATGAGCTTACTAAAAAGAATTATTACATCAAGTACGCACTTGATGTATTTAACAGCTGGTACGGCTATGCCTGTAAACCGGAGAGCGTGTCTCGGAACAGATTTATGTGGAAGGATCATCCGGCCGCTCTTCGAGCCGAAATACTGTCCAAATTATTGTATACACTGCAGGAGCATAAATACTTCAGAGTTACATATGCCTACAGGATAATTGATGTTTTATATGCCACTGTATTCTGGCTTTCAGACAGTGATAACTATTACTTCAATCATAATCACGGTATTATGCAGGACAGGGCGCTTCTGGAACTCGGACACTTCTTTAATCAGACTAAAGCATTAAAAATAGCGGTTTCAAGACTGATTAAACAGCTGAAGAACGCATTCAATTCTGAATATATTCATACTGAAAACAGTGCACAGTATGCATACATGGTTACCAGAATGTTCAGAAATATCTCCGGTTATCTTAAGGCGATAAATGATAAGCGGGCCAGGGTTTTTGAGAAAAAAATAAATAAGATTGATGAGTACCTGTCATGGCTGGTTATGCCTAACCGCTACCTTATACAGACCGGTGATTCACCTTATATTATTCCGAGACGGAAAGTAAAGGAGCGGAAGGATTCTCATAAGATATATCCTAAGAGCGGTATTTATTTCTACAGAGGCAGAAAAGTTAAGCATCCGGTTGACAGAACGTATAAGTTTTTTAAGTGCGGATGTTCATCACGGGTGCACAAGCACGCTGATGATTTATCATTTATCCTGTATTCAAAAGGAAAGGAGATCTTTGTAGACAGCGGTTTCCCGGGATATGAGGTGGATGACTGCAGAAGATATTACGTTTCATCAAGAGCACACAATACCCTGCTGGTAGACAACGCCGGTTATTACTTTGATGATAAACTTCCGGAGAATCTTAGCTTTAAAGACTATCATCTCGGTGATGATTTTGATTATGTTAATGCTGAAAGCAGGGCATATAAGGGAGTTACTATCAACCGCAGATTCATATCCATTGATGATTTTACATTTATCAAAGATAATCTGGTGTCACTTCTGCCTCATACCTATTCCCAGTTATTTCATTTAGGTGAAGGCATCGAACTGGTTGAATACGATGACTATGGTTTTGTGGCTAAGATAAATGATGATTATTTTGTAAAACTGGTTCAGTTTAACCGGAATACAAAAATCAGTATCTATTCAAACTTAAGTACTGAAGATAATGCTACTGCAAGTAAAACTGCGACGGCAGGCGGAACGGCTGAAGAGAAAAAAGGTGAATCATCCAATAAGAAACTGCTGTTCGGATACGGATACAGGGCTCTGAATATCGGGGAATTCAGAAATATCTGCACGGTTAAATTTGATATCAAAAGAAAGATGAAGGCTGAGTTTAAAACCGGTATTTTTATAATCAGCAGGGATAACAGAATCCGGATGTTTGATAAAGAGAATGATTTTGATTTATCAGCCGTAAAATTCAAAAATGATCGTATAGTTATAGGCGAATCGGTTTTCAGGTTCGCCACTGAGTCCGGTAAAAAAGCAGGAATGAATAAACTCCTCGGATTATTCAAAAAAATATTACCGGAAAAGTAAATTTCAGATTTCTCTTTCCTGGATTAACC
>OMYE01000042.1 GCA_900315145.1 uncultured Pseudomonadota bacterium
TGGACTGAGGAAATGCATGTTGACGGATTCAGATTCGATCTGGCTTCGATATTAAGCCGGGCAACCAGCGGCGAACCTTTGAACGATCCACCGACAACTCTTTTTATTGCCACAGACAACCGTCTGGCGAATGTCAAGCTTATTGCTGAACCTTGGGATGCCGGCGGTCTTTACCAGCTAGGCAGTATGGCCGGTAAGAAGTGGCGTGAATGGAACGGTCAGTTCCGTGACGATGTACGCAGCTTCATCCGTGGTGATGAAAATATGGTACACCGTTTTGTAAACCGTCTGCTGGGCAGTCCTGATATATACCGTCGTATAGATGACGATCCGCAGAAGAGTATCAATTTCATTACCTGTCATGACGGATTTACCTTATGGGATCTGGTTTGCTACAGTCAGAAACACAACGAGGCCAACGGGGAGGATAACCGCGACGGTAACAACTGTAATTTCAGTGCAAACTACGGTGTCGAAGGTGAAACCTCGGATAAGAAGATTCAGGCGCTACGTCTGCGTCAGGCTAAGAATATGATGCTGATAACTCTTTACTCCATGGGGACTCCGATGATTCTTATGGGTGATGAGGTTCTCAGAACCCAAAAGGGGAACAATAATGCCTACTGTCAGGATAACGAGCTGAGCTATCTTAACTGGAACCGCGGCAAGATGGCTGATGAAATGTTCCAGTTTACCAAAAAGCTTCTGGCAGCAAGAACAGAAAGAGGCAGAAGGCTGGACATGGACATGCTGTCCATCAGAAATCTGGCTGAGGCCATTGAGAAAAATCAGGTTACCTGGCACGGAGTGGAACCGTATCAGCCTGACTGGTCATATTCTTCTCATTCCATCGGTCTCTGTGTCTACTCTGAATCTGCGGGATCCTATTTCTACATGTTCATCAATTCCTACTGGGAAGGGTTGCATATAAAGATTCCGAATGTTCCGAGCAACCATAAATTAAAATGGCGTCGTGCAATTGATACATCTCTGCCAGCTCCTCTCGACTGTACAGATGATCCTAAGGATATGGTGCGTATCGGTCATAATTATTATGTATCGAATAACTCCATTCTGCTGCTGGTTTCTGATATGTATACCGGTGAGGAAGCCTCAGATGATGACGTTTCAGCTACTGAATGTGCCGGAGAGGATTCGGGAGTCAAAAAAACTGCCAAAACCAGAAAAAATAAGAGGTAAAGGCTGTTAAAACACTGTATGTCAGAGTTTTAGAACAAACCGGTGATGAGATAAATATCCGTCGCCGGTTTTTTGTGTGGATGTTTTTGAGTTTGTTTCTGAGGATGTAACCGGCTATTAATAACAGACTCATAAAACACGTCACCTGATGTCGTATCTGTGGCGGTTCAGTGGAGATTTTAAACAGGCTTTTTTAAAGTCTGCGTAAAAGAATAAACGGGGTAGGGGGGAGCCTGGTTCAGATTATTGAATACTTCGGCAAAAAAATGACTTTTTGTGTCATTTCGAGTTTGTGCTATTATCAGCTATCATTTATAATTAGATAATTTATTCAGTAATCTGGTGTTTTTGTAAAATATCTCCGGAAAGGTAACAGCCTGTCCGGGGGTTACGATGGTTTTTTCTTCTGAAATGAAATTTGTAATTTGAGATTCGTTTTAAAGGTGGTGTAGAGTGATCTCTGGTGACAATTATCAGAATAAATTTTTTCGCGGGGCAAAGGAGATTCTTTATATTCTTCTGCTTGTTACATTTATTGTCCTGCTGTGCGCTTTATGGAGTCATAATCCGGATGACAATAACTTCAGTCCGAATATGACTGACAGTGCCCGCATCAGTAATGCTGTAGGTTATATAGGCGCACGTATTTCCGACAATCTGCTGCAGTGGTTCGGTAAATGTGCCTATATTCTGCCGTTTCTGCTCTTTTATATCGGCTGTAAAATTATCAGCTCCAAGACCCCGCTGCTGAAGATTAATTTTGCACTGGTGTCCGTGCGCATCATCGGCTTTAATTTAATTATCCTGTCATTATGTGCTCTGGCAACCCAGGTGAATTTTTTACAGAATGATGAGTTTGACGGCGGCGGTCATCTAGGCGGTATGTGTTATGAAAAGCTCTATGCCTTCATGGGGTATGATGGGGCTATCCTGGCCTATCTTGCTGCTTTGGCTATCGGTTTTCAGATGGCGGCCTGTTTTTCATGGATAAGTGTCTGCGGTGTTATAGGTTCCGTTATTCTTGCGGTCTTTGATCCCCGTGGCAGCTACAGATACATTGTTGATGTGTTCAAGGGCGGTTCCGCCTACGGTGATAATGCCGGTGACAGCCACCGCAATGAGCCGGACAATGAATACGATGACGGGGATTTTTCTATCAATATTGTTGATATTGCCGGCGATGATAACGGGGATTACTCTGAGGATAGTGCTGTATCCTCAGGTAACACCGGTTTTTCAGCAGATGATATCTCAACCGATGTCAATGATGATAGGTTCAACAATACTGCTGCCACCATTAACAAAAGAGACAGTGACAGTCTTGCTGTACCTGATGAGCTGGTTGATTTCGGCCGTCCTAACGTTATCAGAAAAAACAACAGTGAAGATCTGACTATTCCGGGACTTGGCAGTGCCAATCCTGATGTTGCCTCCGCTGCGGCCAGACCTGTCAACAGAACTGTTGACGGCAGAGTAGAGCCAACCATTGATTTATCATCAGTTGACAGTGTTATTTCCCCTTCAGCACCAACCGGAAATGTTAATCAGTCAGCAGTTTCTGCAGCTGTTGCCGCCGGGCAGCATGCTTTCACCGGAGACTCTGGCACTGCAGACAGCCGTTTATCTGCTACTGAAAACAGCAGTGCCGGTGCTGCCTCTTCATTCGGTACTGCACAGCCTGCTTTCAACAGCGATGCAGGAATGAATTCATATTCTCAGATGAGCACATCCGCTGCTCCCGAGACTGCATTTCAGTCCTCAGCTGATGGTGAACGCCGTATGGGGACCGGTAAATTTTCAGAATACTATGCTCCTGATCCTTCTCCTATCGATACACCGCCTGCGACTGCAGGTGTTTCCGGTTCCGGAAGAACTGCTCAGGGTGATCCGGTTTATGCAGCTGAACAGAGTGGTGAGAATAAATACGTCAACGCCTATGTGCTTCCTCCTCACGATGCTGCTCAGGATGACGCTCTCAAGACATCAGCAGAAACTGCCGCATCAGGATTCAATGATGACGGTAATTCATCATCTGCTGCTTCATACACCGGGGATTCATCTACAGGAACCGATTCTCAGACTGGCTTCGGCTATACTGCCTCCATGCCTCAGATGCGCAATGAAACTGAAACAGATTCTCTTAATGTGAATGATATAGAGATGGATGGTCTGAGATCCGACGATCCGGTGTACACCGGCTTCAATTCTGATGAAGAAGGCAGCAGTATTATGAGACACAGTGCTGATGATGAACGGGTTCATGCACCGGCACAACAGACAGCTTCATACAGCAGAAATTCACCGGACAGTTCTCCAGACGGTTATTCAGACAGGGTTGAACCTCATTTCTCCGGATTTGATAACGGGGCTGATAATCTGAAGAATGCTATCCATAATGCTTCAGAAGGTGACGGCGGATATATCAATGACAGTGATCTGAGTGCTCTAGGCTTTGATGTCAGCAGGGATAACGATGCCGAAACATTAAGGGATCGCGAGGCTGCTTCAGGTAATATTATTGATTTTGCTTCAATTCATCAGAATGTTGCACAGGATGATTTCAGCCCTATACCTCCGGGATTTACCCTTGTAAATGAAGAGAATAAGCCGGCAGCTGACGGCAGCAATTATGTATATTCCAAGGGAGTTATGAATACCGACAGCAGAAATCCTGCCGGTAATAATGCTTTCGAAAGATTCAGAACCGGTGCGGACTATAACGGTTCAGTCCAGTCACGCGGTGATTATCCTGCAGATAACGGCCGTCGTGCCTTTACCGGTTCAGATGTCAGAGGCGGTGCGGCTTCTGCCGGTGGTATCAGTAATCAGTTAAGCGGGGAACAGTCAGTAGCCCGTAATGCTGACGGGGCGAGATTTGTAAGTCACGATGATCTTCCTGATGCCATAAGATATACCGAGGGTCATTATGAATATGATTCGAAGGAACAGCTTTCAACCTTCCCTAGTACAGCCATTTTCAAGGCGCCTTCCGCTCAGAAGAATCTGAGCGAGCAGGAAATCATGGCCATGATTACCAGACTTGACAATGCTCTTGAGCAGTACCGTATTGAAGCTCATGTAGCTGAAGAGACTGTTGTTGATCAGTATGGTCAGACCAAGAGAGTCAAGCTTTACAAGGCAGGTCCTGTTGTAACCCGTTTCTTTATTGATCTCGGTACCACCCCGTTAAACAAGATTCAGCGTATCAGCACAGATCTGGCGCGCAGTCTGCTTGTGCAGTCCGCCCGTGTTATTCCGACTATTCCGGGAACAGCCTATGTCGGTATTGAAATTCCTAATGCCGTGCGTAATAACGTTAATATGAGAGAGCTTCTCGAATCTGACGCTTTTGCCAACGCCAAGGGTAATCTGGTGGTCTGTCTCGGCAAGGATGTTGAAGGTGCTCCGGTGATCTACGACCTCGCCAAGGCTCCGCATCTGCTTGTTGCCGGTACAACCGGTTCAGGTAAGTCAGTAGGTATCAATACCATGCTGGTATCATTACTGATGAAAAATACACCTGACAAGCTTCGCCTTATCATGGTTGACCCTAAGATTCTGGAATTTTCCGTATATCGTGATATTCCGCATCTGCTTACCCCGGTTATTACCGATATGTCCAAGGTTATGGGGGTTCTGCAGTGGGCCTGTGATGAAATGGATCATCGATACAGCCTGCTTGATAAACTCGGTGTACGTAATATCAATAACTTTAATGAGATTATCCGCGGTAAGCTCGAACAGGGTATTGAAATCAAGGATCCGCTGTGGCGCCCTACCGACAGCATGGATATTGAGGCTCCGGTTCTTAAGGAACTACCGTTCATTCTTATTGTTATTGATGAATTTGCCGATCTGGTAATGCAGAAATCCAAGCAGAGAGTTGAACTTGAAAGTCTGGTTGCCCGTCTGGCTCAGAAAGCCCGTGCCTGCGGTATCCATCTGATTCTGGCTACCCAGTCTCCGCGTAAAGAGGTTATCACCGGTATTATCAAGAGTAACTTCCCTAGCCAGATTTCATTCAAGGTTAAGTCATATATGGAATCCCGCATTATTATTGACGAGGGCGGTGCTGAATCGCTGTTAGGACGCGGTGATATGCTGATTAAGTTTAATGACGGTACCAATGTTACCAGACGTGCCCACGGCGCCTTTATTTCCGATGAGGAGGTTAATGCATTTGCCGAGGCATGGCGTGCCCGCGGCAAGCCTGAGTACGTTGAACTCATCAATAACTACGGCAGTGAAGAAGACAGTACTGTGTCCGCAGGATCATCTGCAGTATCCGGAGGCGGTGCTTCAAGCAGTGATAATGCACTTTATGACAGTGTTGTGGAATTCTGCTGTGAACTTAAGAAGGCCAATAAGTCATTCAGTGTTTCCTCTATTCAGAGACATTTCACTATCGGTTACAACCGTGCCAGCCGTATAGCTGAAAGACTTGAGGAGAACGGCATTATTTCCGCTCCGGTGGGCAAGAACGGTATAAGAGAAATTCTTATTGATTTCTAGAGAATCATTATGAATTAATGATTAATCAGGACCGGATTCTGAAGTCAGGATCTGGTCTTATTATTTCTTTAATCAGGAACAATAAAATTTTTCCCTTATTTCCTGTCTATAATAGAATCAGCCTGTATGCTATAGTTGTTAATTGTGAGACATATTGAAATTAATAACTGTTATCTTTGATAGAATTCTCGATTAGTTATGATATGAAGCGTTGCTTCCTTTAAAGAGCAGTCGAATCTGTTCTTTGCCTGTATCCAGGATTCCGGATACGGTTTACTTAAGTTTACAATTTTAAAAAATTATGACAGAAGCTGAAATAAATTCCGGTGTTCTAAGTTTTTAAGATTTCAGGAAAACCAATTCTATGTTTTTAAAGAGAGTAATTGTTTTAAGTCTGTTTCTCGGCAGTGTGATACTTTCCGGATGTTCATCCAGTGTAAGCCGTGAAAGAGTCGAGTTTGTAAAAAGCTTCCCTAATCCTCCGGCAGGATCCGGCGGACTTTATATTATAAGGGATTCACATGTCTGGGATGTGGCAAAATATGTGGACATATTCATTAATGGTAAACTAAGAACCCATCTCGGTAACGGGGATTTTTCCTATATTGTCATGCCTGAAGGCAGTTACGGTATTACTTCAACCCAGTTCGGCGGGGTGTACAGAACGGTTGTTTATCAGGAGGATTTGCGCTCCTTAGGAGTCAGAATAAAAATAGAATCCGGAAAGAACCGGTATATTAAATATGATTATGATACCAACTCCTTCGTGATACTTGATGAAGAGGATGGTAAGGACATGGTAGATGGTGGCAATATGGTAGAGGAATATGGCAATAATGAACAGTAGAAAAATGCTTTGGCTGTCAGTTCCGCTGATACTTGCCGGCTTTTTAACCGGCTGCTCCAGATCTGTTGATCACAGCGGCAATCTTAAAGTACCTAAATTAAATGAGGTTATTGTTAACGGCGACAGAAATCTCGATGTTAATAACCGGATTACTGTTATCGAAGCCAGAAAATTCATCGAAGAAGGCTCCATGGCTTATCTAAATGACAATTACATTGCTGTCTATTACCCGAATACCAAAGAGGTACAGGCCAGGACCATCGGTCTTGCCGCCTCCAACCTTAATGAAATGAATAATATTGTAGTTAACGGTAATGTCTATAATGCGGTACGGAATGTGACTTTTGAGGTGCTGAATAAAAAATTCGGTAATGATCTGGAGAATGTTGATGCTGAGGTCAAGATTAATAATTTATGGGTCTCTCTATACAGGGACGGTCCAAGTGTAGCAGAAAACAAACATTCTCAGAATACGGCATCCTCTGCACTTCTTACTGGTGGAGGAGTATTAGGATTATTAAAATCTCTTAATATCAAGTTCGGTTATATCTATGATCTGACCTTTAAGGTAAGGGATAAGTCCGGTGCTGAAGTCAGGGAGCACACTTTTAAGTGTGCTGATTCAGATTATCACTTTGTAGCCATTCTGGCCACTAGTGATATGCAGAGAGAGACAAATTACATGTTTGCGTCCATCAGAAAATGTATCACTGATAACAGTGAAAAGATGTAGTTAAGTTCCTGTGTTTCCGGGATTCCGGAAAATCCATTCTCTCCATATAACCTCTGTTAACGGTTACTGATCGGGCAGAGGTTTTTATTTTCCGGTCTGTTGTCTCCGATGCTTTAAACTTTATGTTATATGTCCAGATCATCTCTATACGCTGTTACAATTCGACAGGAAACAGGTAAAATGTAACGGATCGTTGCAAACGGTAACAAGTAAGTCTGATAAACTGTTATAATTAGGAAACAGTTAAATAACAATAATATTAATTTACGGGAAGGAAATATGTATAAGCAGTTAAAATGCCTGCTGGCAGCCGGTTTATTTGTCGGAATGACTACCAGTGCCGCTGCAGGAGATAAGGAAGTGCTGTATCATATGATTTTTGAAGCAAAATCTATGAGTTCATCCTATGTCCAGACTGTGTTTTCTCCGGAAGACAAGATTCTTCAGGAACTTAAGGGGGATTTGTATCTGCTCCGTCCTAATTACTTCAGGATGGATACCATGGACCCCGATGCATCAACTGTTGTTGCTGATGGTACAAATGTATACAGCTATGATGAAATGTTAGAGCAGGTTACCATTTACAGCTTTAATCAGCAGGTAGCCAATTCCCCTCTGATGCTGATTATTTCTGACGACAGTGAACTGTGGGGTAACTACGATGTGATGAGAAGCTCTGAGGATACCTTTACAGTAATGCCTAAGGAGCTCGGTAGCAATAATATCAAGAGCATGAGTCTTACCTTCAATAAGGGAAACATCAAAAGATTAAAGTTCATTGAAAACGACGGTAAGTACAGTGTCTATAATTTTACCCCTAAAAAGGACGTATCACTTACAGCTAATGATTTTAAATATGTCATACCGGAGGGGATAACCGTAGATGACCAGCGTTCAAAGTGATATCTTTGATGATCTAGAAGAAAATAAGCGTAAGGATTTCCGGCAGTCTCATGAGCCTCTGGCAGCAAGACTCCGTCCCCGGACAATAGATGAATTCATCGGGCAGGATCATATTCTCGGTCCCGGCAGCGCTCTAAGAAAGGATTTGGAGAAGGGACACTGTTCCTCCATGATTTTCTGGGGGCCTCCAGGAGTGGGCAAGACCACTCTTGCCGAAATTTTTGCGAATGCCGTTTCTGCCAAAGTGGAGAGACTCAGTGCCGTTACCTCCGGGGTTAAGGAAATCAGAGCTGCCATTGAGAAAGCGGAAAGACATCTAGCCAACGGATTCAGAACAGTCCTTTTTGTGGATGAGGTACACCGATTCAACAAGGCCCAGCAGGATGCGTTTCTGCCTTATATCGAGAACGGTACTATTATTTTTATCGGTGCCACTACAGAAAATCCTTCATTTGAACTGAACAGCGCCATCCTGTCCAGAGCCAGAGTATATGTTCTTAAAGCTTTATCCAGACCGGATCTGGAACGCATTATCATGCGGGCCGCTTTAAGTCCTGTCGGTCTTCTCAAGGATAATATTGTTTTTGAGGAAGGGGCTCTCGGAGCAATTGCCGACATGTCCGGAGGTGACGGCAGAAGGGCGCTTAATATTCTAGAACTGGCTGCCGGCATGGCCGGGGTCAATGATCAAAAGCAGAAGATTATCACTTTACGACTTTTAGGATCAATCGGCAGTGAAAAGATCGCCCGGTATGATAAAAAAGGCGATGACTACTATGATCTTATAAGTGCATTCCATAAGTCCGTCCGGGGCTCAAGTCCGCAGGCGGCTCTGTACTGGTATGCCAGAATTGTTGCCGGTGGCGGTGACCCGCTTTATGTTGCCCGCAGGCTGGTGGCGATTGCGTCTGAAGATATCGGCAGTGCCGATCCCCAGGCTATGGGAGTGGTGCTGTCAGCCTGGGACTGCTATGAAAGAGTCGGCAGAGCTGAAGGAGAAAGGGCCATTGCCGAGGCTGCGGTCTACTGTGCCATTGCTCCTAAGAGTAATGCTGTGTACGTTGCCTGGAACAGCGTGCTGGATTTTGTAAAGAATAATCCGGATTATGATGTGCCGATATATCTTAGAAACGCCCCTACCAAGCTTATGGAAAAAATGGGATATCATCAGGGATACCGTTATGCTCATGATGAACCGGGGGCATATGCGGCAGGAGAATGTTTTTTACCGGCTGAGATCCGCAATATGCAGTGGTATGTTCCAAGTGATCGCGGTTATGAGCAGTTTGTTCAGAAGAAAATGAAGTATCTTCATGACCGGGATGTAGCATCTCCTGTTAAACGTTATCCTCAGGATTTTAATGGCGTTTACGGGCAGAATTCCGGTTCCGACGGATATAACGGCGGTCAGAACGGAAGATAGAGTACTAAGACGTACGGAGTATTATGAATTCCGCGGATCTGCGTCTGACACCGGCGGAACGGCGGAATAAAACGTTCGGTAAACATTCCGCTAAACCTTCAGGAACGGTGTCTTGCTAAGAAGACAGATAAAGCACTGCAGTTATGCAGTGCCTGGCAGTTATGCAGTGCCTGTACTTTACCTGGAAACGAACGATTATTATTTTTATTTCCGGTTTTCTGTTGATCCTGTTTCAGAATATGCTCAGTCTTTCTGCAGGATGTCCTTAAGTTCGTCAAACATGCGATTCAAGAGGTTAATCTGCTCTTCAAAGGAGATTCCGGGTTTAAAGAGTTCATCAAAATCTTCTTTAAAATGCATCGGGAGCAGCCGGCAGTTCTTAAGTGCAAAAGCCACCTGTTTCTTTTCTCCAGGATGGAATACTCTGTTGATGGCGAAAAGAACATCAAAATAGCTGGCCAGAAAGGCGGCTGTACGGTGGTTTACGCTTACTGTATCATTTCTTCCGGCAGCCTTTTTTATCTGTTCAAGGTATGAGGAGAACGGTTTATCATGCATCAGCATAAGGTTGCGGCTGATTATATTGTTCCTGAGTTCATCCGGATACTCCGCATTAGACATGGTCCGGAGAGAATCCAGCCAGCCGTCGGTATCATAGACAATAATGAAATTATGCAGGGTGTAGAGGAAGGCTGTGGTATAGCCGTTCCAGCCCTGATGCTTCAGCCATACACCTGTTATCAGATCTTCAAACCAGCCGGTAGTCCAGTACATGACGTCGCATTCAAGTTCTGAGCCACGGAGCGTAAATTCATCCCCCGGACCGAAATAGTCTCCGCCAACCTCATATTTGTCTGAGCGGGGGGCCACAATATCATTTTTACGTACTGCCGCCGGCAGATCTTTCTTTAAGAAAACATAAATATCGATGTCAGATGAACTGTCACGTGATGCTGATGCTGAAGAACCGCCGATGGCAACGGCAACTGTATCTTCGAGTGAGGCATAACTCGCTAAAAGCTCTTTCAGACTGTCAATTTTATTTTCCTGTAACTGGAGCCGCTGAAGTTCCTGTCCGTTTCTATAAAACTCTATCATTGGATTATTCCGTATAGTTTATTTGTATGCGGAGGAGTGAAATGACTCACTCCTGATATCTGAATGGTTTATCATTAAATTAAATACCTGAGAGGTGCTTCAGGATAAAAGATTAAACTGTAATCTCTATCTGATTGTCTTCGAGAGCTGCAATTGAGCTTTCGTAATAGCCATCGCCTCAATAGTCAGACATTGATTATATCCAACAGGGGGCAAAAACTTATTCACGTCAAAAAACGCATATTTTGACATGTATTCTTATAATACTATTCAAAAAATGCAGAAATTGACGAGTATCATACAAAAAAATCATAATGATACAGAGGTATGAGAATCCATGATGTCTTACTGATTCACTTTTTCTTGTATTTCCTGTACTAAAAGAAAAACAGAGGAGCAGGAGGTCATTTTAGATGGGGTTGTAATCATCAATGTCCTGAAAGCATTATATTTACGTTCAGTAAGCTTTATGGCATTATCCTCATTTCCTTTATCACACATAATGGTATACAGTTTTTCATCTGACTTTGAGTATTTGCGACCGGTTTTCGTTTGATATGTTCTTCCAAATCTCGCACAGCAGTCTGTTGATTCTTCAAATTCAGGTATTTCTCCAAAATATGCATACAGCCATATTTCGAAACAGGGATTTGACCATCCGGCACGAATGCCTTTTCTTTCGGCCTGACTTATAATGTCATCAAAATTAGGAACTTCATCCCTGTCAAAAACAATCCAGCCTTTACGATATTGAGGATCCAAAGCCAGCAGATCCTGACACTTACTGACCAGATCCCAGGTTTTGATTTTAGGAATTACCTCTATGTGAAGCTTTTCTTTTACCTCATCAGGCAATGATTTCTGTAAACCTTCAAAATAATATCTTTCCGTTGCTTCTGTATCTGTTACTACCAAATAATAACCAAGTTCAAATTTTCTAGCATTTTGCTGTTCTCTAGTTTTTCTTTTACCTGTTCTGTCGCATTTAGCCATAGTTTTTACCTAACTTCCTATTCACTTATTAAATTCCATTCTGGATAATTCAGGAACAGCTCCATATTTACCTAATAAGTAGTCATCTTGATTAAAATCATTAATATCTGAGAAATCGGCTAAAGAATACAGCTGCGATTTTCCTTCTTTATCTTTTTTAACAAACCACACTTCTTCTTTTTTCAATATATGATTATCCAACTGCCATGTATCGTGTGCCGTAAAAACTAATTGTGCATGATTGACATTAATCCGGGGATTTATAAAGGTAATTAAAATATTTCTAACTAGCAGAGGATGCAGTCTGGCATTTAATTCATCGATAAAAAAAACACTTCCTTTTTCTAAAACATCTTTTAATTCTGGGTATAAAGAAAACATTTTTAAAGTTCCGGCTGATTCATCCCTAAGGGGGATTTCCGCCATTTCACAGGTATTATTGATTTTATGCAAAGTACTTATTTTATAAGCTTTATCACCATTGCCTTTTTCTATTTCTTCAACCTTGAAATCCTTTATATGTCCGTCGAAAGAGGCCAGAAAATCTGCAACTTTTTTCCGCTCCTCCTTGCTTTCAATAAAGTTAGCGGGTAACCTGGTTGCCATTACTATATTTGTAAAAGTGGATGCGAAATCAGTAAACTTATTGGATATAAACCAATCCCTTATCACCTTGCATTCTGCAATTTTTAATTTGGCACCAAGTGAAACGACTAAAACCTGATCTTCAAGTGCGACTTTTATATTCTGTTGACTAGTCTTAGAAATTCCTGATAAATCCAATTCATTTTGCTCTCCGCCTCTATAAAAAACTAATGAGAAATCTTCACTTATTTTATCTTTTCTGTTAAGCCACTCTTCTGTAACACCTGTTTTATTCAGGCAGAACCCGTAATTGTAAATAGTTTCTGATTCATCTTTTGGCATAGAAAAAAACACCTCGAAAGATGAATCACCATTTGCTGATTCCTTGTCAAATATAAAAGGTGTTGGGGCAAATGTCTCATAATTATTTTTTTCATCACCATAACTGAAAGAATGAATGACATACTTCGTCATGAATGCAAATGCCTGGTACAAATTGGATTTTCCGCTGGCATTTGCTCCATAAATGGCTGTAACCGGTAAAATTGATTCATCTCCCAAAGAAAATAAACGGTCTGAAGCCGCATCTTTCTTCGGTGCAGTCAGATCTAAAACGGCCTCAGCTTTAAAAGACTTGAAGTTTTTAAAATTGAATTGAAGTAACATCCCGTCTACCTTACCATTAACTAAAAATTCCTGTACCATCGAATGCATGAGATTCAGAAATTTATGAATTTCTTAAAAAGCAATATCTTAAAGACATTATATTATATACAACAAGGGCAAAATATTAATATTCAAAGAAACTCATTTTTTAAGAGGTCTTTAAAGTTTTGGTTTTCTCTGCATTAAATTATTAAATAGTAATTTCAATCTGATTGTCTTCGATAGCTACGATTGAGCTTTCGTAATAGCCGTCTCCCGTGGTTCTCGGTCCGCTGATGACCTGGAATCCATCGCGACGCAGTGTTTCAGTAAGCCGGTCAACGTTCTCTCTGCTGCCTACGGAGAAGGCTATGTGTACATAGCCGGTACGATTTAAATCCTTGGGCCTGTCGGTCAAATCTGGCTTCTGCATGAGTTCAAGTCTGGCACCTTCGGCAAAGCTTATAAAAAAGGAACGGAAGCCGGTATTCGGATTACGGTATTCACTTCCGGAGTGACCGTCAAAGTATTTTACAAAAAAATCCCTGGCTCTCTCTAAATCACGTACATACATGGCAATATGTTCAATTTTCACGACTATATTCCTTATATCTTTCCGGCGGAATATCCGCCTAACCCATACCAGGAAGAGCGGTATGCTTTATCCGTTTTTATATACCTGTAGTTTGACAATATTATCATTATGATTGTATGAAAAATATAAAGATAATTATCAAATATATGACCTATATCAAATTTTTATAAAAACTAATAATGATTCCTTTTCCTCGAATTCTCCTCAAAAAATTTTCACGGGACAGAATTAAATCCATGTGGACTGATAGTTATTTGAGAACCGGCGTTCATTATCACCGAAGTTGTTTTTTGAAAGCAGCAGATGTATGTTGCGGTGATAAGCCTTGTATCAATTTTTGAATATTTATGAAGAACAGAGATTATTTTCAGAATTTTGAGGAAAGCGAAAGAGTATCTTGTTTTATAAGGAACACAGAACTACTTCCGGATTGTGCCCGTAATTATGCAGAAAATGCTGAGATACGGATTCTAGGTTAAGAATGAAGAGATGGATTACTGCTAAAACCGTTCGTATAATGTTATAGTTATAGTTATAGTTATAGTCTGCCTGTCATATTCGACCGGTAAGACAATAAGAAATCAAAAAGGTAATTAGAAGAAGTAATTAAAAGGCAGAACCACCAGGTTCCGCCTTTTAATAAAATCAGGCGGGAAACCGCTAGGTATTACTTGATGTTCTGCTTCTCGGCTACAGGCTTAACTTCCTTTAACAGAGCCTGTACAATGCGTGGATTACCGCAGATGAGATTACCTGATTCATAGATGTTTTCACCGCCGGTAAAGTCAGTAACCATGGCACCTGCTTCTCTGCAGAGAAGTTCTCCGGCGCAGAAGTCCCAAGGCTTGAGGCATAATTCGAAATAGCCGTCCAGTCTTCCTGCAGCAACATAGGCTAAATCAAGACTTGCTGTGCCGGCTCTTCTGATATCAGCACATTTGTTGAATACATTGGCCAGCATCTGCTTGTATGAAACAAGGTATTCACGATTGCGGTGAGGGAAAGAGGTGGCAATGATAGTGCCGTCAAGAGTCTTGTTCTGAGCGGCGCGGATACGGCGTCCGTTGAGCTGGGCTCCGTCACCCTTGGCTGCAGTGAACAGTTCGTTTCTTATTGGGTCAAAAACAACTGCTACAGTTGTAACACCTTTGATTCTGAGACCGATAGATACGGCAACGTGAGGGATGCCCTTAACAAAATTGGTGGTACCGTCAATAGGGTCTATAATCCATACATGATCTGAATCCTTGTTGCCGGCAGTACCGAATTCCTCACCCTTGATGCAGTGGTCAGGATATGATTTTAAAAGAATATCTCTGATGGTTTTTTCACATTCACGATCAATATTTGTTACCAGATCATTCTTGGCCTTTTCTTCAGAGGCGATATTCTGATGATCTTCAAAGTTCATTGAAATAACATTTCCGGCAGCGCGTGCGGCACGAACTGCGATATTCAACATTGGATGCATATTGTTAGACTCTATTGTTGGGTTAAAGAACAGGCGGTATACGCTTCGGAATAATTATACTTTTTTGTGAGATGTTTCGCAATATTCTAAACGAAACAATAAATTTTTTTTATCAGACTCCGGAGGCTGCGGAAAAAAACAAGAGGAAATTTCTCCGGGAAATGTCGGAATAACGATTATGGCGACATTTAACACGGGATTTAACGGTAAATACGGAACTGTCATGCAAAAGTGAACTCTAAAGATTGTAGCAGCCGGCATAAGTATGATAGTTTGGCAATAATGCGGATGACATACGTGCCGGAGGTGTCATTAAGAAAAGTTCATGACCCGGCAGGGGTATCTAATCCCGCCTGTAAAATGTACTGAACAGCATGATGTCGTGTACTTTCTGATATTACCGTACCTGCACTGAATCCCCGGTAAAAATCCCGGAGAAACGGTATTCTGCAGGTTTGGCGGACGAATAACAATATGTAACTGCAACGGGTATTAATTCCTGTGCAGAGTAAGTTAGTTTGAGGAGTTGATTTTGCGTAGATATTCATGGTTATACTGCTGTCTTGCAGCATCGCTGGCTCTTGGAACCTCCTGCAGTTATGCCGGATCTGGTCCTGACTGCCAGAATGATAAATGTGTCCGTTCCGGTAGCTCTGACGGTAAGACCCAGACCGTAGGTCAGGTCGGTGCGAAGGCTCAGACAGTACAGAACTGGATGACTCCTGAAGAGAGAGAGGTGATATTCTCCTCAATAGAAGAATATAATTCCCGGGCCCGGGACATTGCCAGGGTAACCGAAGGCCGGGCATATACGGATCATAAGGAAAGACACGCCAGACTCGTCAGGGAGAAGGCTGTCAATGTCGCTGATTCACTAAATTCAGCACTTAAGAACGGTACCGGCGATCAGATGGTTCTCGGTAATGCCTCAAAAAATGGCAATGCGGATTATCTCGGATTCGGCTATATTGAGCATAAAAGGGTACTAGAGGCGGCAGCCATCTACCATGACACCGGTATGAGCGGTCACGGGTATTCGGTAATAAAAAACCGGGATGATTCATATACAGTGCGTCAGCAGAACACCCAAAAATACGATTTTAACGATATCAGAAAGAATCACTCTCTTAATTCCGGCATAAATATTCTGAAAAAAAGAGCTTTATTCCAGAAGCTCGGTTTCAGCGATGTGGAAATAGACATGATGGCTATGATTGCCGCAGCGCATTCTAAGAGTAATTCAGGTATAAAAAATCTTAACAGTCTGGAAAACTGGCAGGAAGGAGCCAGACGCATCAAGCTTGCGGCTGATCTTAACAATGTTGAGAGTCAGGAGCTGGTAACATTTAATCCTGATGCTGTTTTCAAGGATAAAAAGCTTCTTGAAGAGCTGGTTTCCATGGCATTTGTCATCAGAGTGGCTGATGTCAGCCGTGATTCCTTCCCGGGCGATCAGGCTCAGTCAGGAGAGGTGGTGAATGTTCACCGTGATACTGTCGACAGTAAGGCCGGGGTTTTCCAGAAGGAGGTCGCCGGAGCTACTATCGAGATAGGTGATAAAGGTGACCTTATTACTGATGAAAAATCAAAGCAGGTGCATACAGGTGAGCAGAATATTGTATATAACGATACTGTAGTCTCCCCGGAGATGCCGGGTTATGTGAATCACCGGATTACCGTTGACGAATGTGACTTCGCTCCTGCAAGCACCCTGGTGGCTATAGGCGATCATCTCGGGGAATTCAAGAGTGCTCCTGAAGGTCAGTTTATTGTTACCATACTCTTTAACAAGACATGCAGTGATTATGCCAGAAAGCTTTATGAAGACTACCAGGCCATGGCTGCGATGGAATATCCTAATGTTACCCTGAAGGTAATCTGGGAAAAACCGGAAGACAGAAAAGATAAAGCCGGAAAGAAAAAATAAGGCACCGGGCAGCGGAGTTTAACGGCGGGTCACGGAGCAGCCCCCGGTTTTCCGGAGTGAGATTATATGAGTGAATTAACTTTAATAGGTTCCCGGACAAGAGGCAGTTTTAATCTGGTGGAATTCAAGGTGGAGAACCCCGGCAGTGACGGAAGAAAAATAATCGGAGAGTTTTATCGTATTGCCTCCCTTTTTAAATGGAAAAACACAGTGATGGCTGATGACCTGTCATCAGATGAGGGATCTAAAAACGGAATGGAACTGGATTCGACCTCGGCAGATACCATTCTGGACGGGATGCGTTCAGCCGGGGTGGTGAGAGCCTACGCCGCTGCTGACGCGGACGGACAGAGTCTTTCAGTAGGGGTTAATCTTGAAAGCGGGATGATCAGTCTTTCATGGAAAACAGGCGATCTTTCCCCTGAAAGCGTGATAAAACGTTGTATCGGATAGTCTGAACGGTTTAATCCGGTATATCAGCCTCCGCGTTCTTTTTCCGGCCGTTTGGAAAACGGCCGGAACCCCGGCAGGCTGAATGTCCTTTCTTATGCATGATTCTGGTTGGATAGATCAGGTCTGTCCTGGTTCTGCGTATGTCATGTAATTTCTATGTGACACTGATTTTGTTGTTTTATGCCTGATATCCGGCAGCTGCTGCTTATAACCGCATCACGGGAAAAATATGCAGAAAATATCAAAATTATGTGTCACATCCGGTTCTCTATGGTACGATATGCTCCTGTCAAAGCAGTCGGTACGAATGTTTTCTCATAATATATCCGTACAAAAACATCAACAAATGATTACAGTGGAGGCTTTAAAATGCCGATGAAGTATGATTATGCTTCTCTTCAGAAAGTATTGGTAGATGCCGGAGTTCCTGTGGAACCGGGTGAGGTATACGGCTTTATTCTCGGTTTTATCTGCGGTGGCGGTGACATGAAGAATTCTTCAAAAAGCGGTAACTTTAAAAAGGTTCTTGAGGAGTTTGTTTTTGATGATACATCTATTGATGACGGACTCTATCATGTGCTGCAGGGACTTGGCGAAGGTATTCTAGAGGAGCTCCTTGGCGGTGAGTCTCTGAATGTGCTGTTCCCTAAGGACAGTGAATCTCTTGAGTTAAGAATGCAGACAGCCAGGGATATAGCGTACGAGTTTATGCCGGGGCTTTCCATTACCCAGAAGCAGCTTAATCATTTAAGTAAGGATTTAAATGAAATAATTCATGATTTGGTGGACATCAGCCGTATGGAAACCGAAATTGCCGAAAATGAGGACAGATCCTCACTGGAGGATGATCTGGTGTATGTAGTCGAACATATCAGTGTGGCTGCTCAGATCTGCTTTGAAGAATGTGCGGCGCATAAATATCCGAAAAACAAGGATTTTATCATTGAGGATGAAGGTGCGGTCACTGAGCTTTCAGACGAAAGGAAGTCAGCCCACGAACGTGAATCCCTGTACTGGGAGAATAAGTCTAAAGGTGATATAGAGTAAGGTTCAAAGAACCGGAACAAAAAATAATTAAAAATCAAAAAAACAGGTAATCTCTGAGCAGGTATACCTGTTTTTTTCTGCGACCTGTTTTGCAGGTTTCCCGGGCGCGTTATCCTTTCATAATATTTTTCCGTACGGTTATTTCATCGTAAAAATAAACAGTGAGTTAAAGTTTTGTAAAAAAACAGCGTCAGTATTGTTAAAAAAAATCAAAAACACATTAAAAACTGAAAAAATTTTTAATTTATCTGTTAAGTGTGATATATTGCACGTATTAGAAAAAGTTTTTCCAGCAGAAACTGTTTTTCAGAGTTTTTTCTGAATTATGGAATTTAAGGAGAACTTACGCTTTTTAAACAATGTTTTAACTTAATGGTGGCACTGATGTTGTTCATCCTCTGTGAAGACATACAGTGTCAGTCCCCGCTCCGGGACCATGCTTTTAAGTTTAAATAATATCAATTTAATTCTTTAACTGTAGTTCTGTATTTATTAAGGATTTGATATGGCTCTGAATCCAAATGCCGGCAAACCAGCCAGATTAGAAGATCTAACCAATATTCCTCGCTTAATGGCTTCTTACTATGCCAACAAGCCCGATATGTCAAAAGCTGAACAGAGAGTAGCATTCGGCACCTCCGGTCATCGTGGTAGCTCACTTAATTCCGCATTCACAGAATCCCATATTTTAGCCATAAGCCAGGCTATAGTTGAATTCCGTAACAAGGAAGGGGTTACAGGTCCAATCTTTGTAGGTATGGATACTCATGCTCTTTCAGAAGCAGCCCTGATTACTGCTGTTGAAGTTCTCGCTGCTAACGGCTGTCAGGTAAGACTGGAAAAGGACTTCGGTTATACTCCGACTCCTGTAGTTTCTCACAGCATCCTTGCCTACAATGAAGGCAGAAAGGAGGATCTTGCTGACGGTATCGTTATTACTCCTTCTCATAATCCTCCAACTGACGGTGGTTTCAAATACAACCCTACCAACGGCGGTCCTGCTGACACTTCTATCACCAAGTGGGTGGAAAACCGTGCCAATGAAATTCTTGAAGACGGTTTAAAGGCTGTTAAGCGTGTTGATTTCCAGAAAGCATTAAAGATGGACAACGTGCAGCAGGTTGATATGAGAAAGCCTTATGTAGATGATCTTATCAATATCATCGATATTGACGCCATCAGGAAGGCCGGTATCAAGATTGGTGTTGATCCGTTAGGCGGTTCAGGTGTTTACTACTGGGACGTAATTGCCAGCACCTACGGTCTGGATATTGAAGTAGTTAACTATAAGGTTGATCCTACATTCAGCTTTATGACTCTTGACCGTGACGGTAAGATTCGTATGGACTGTTCAAGTCCGTATGCCATGGCAAGTCTTATCAGCCACAAGGACAAGTTTGATATCGCCGTTGCCAACGATCCTGACTATGACAGACACGGTATCGTCTGCAAGAGCGGTTTAATGAACCCTAACCATTACCTCGCTGTAGCCATTCAGTATCTCTTTACCCACCGTGAAGGTTGGAGCAAGGATGCCGCTGTAGGTAAGACTCTTGTTTCTTCATCAATTATCGACAGAGTTGTCAAGGGTATCGGCAGAGAACTTAAGGAAGTTCCAGTAGGATTCAAGTGGTTCGTTGACGGCCTCTATACCGGCACTTACGGTTTCGGCGGTGAAGAATCAGCAGGTGCCTCTTTCCTCCGTAAGGATGGTAAAGTATGGACTACCGATAAGGACGGTATCATCATGTGTCTTCTGGCTGCTGAAATCCTGGCTGTTACCGGCAAGGATCCGCAGACTTTATATAATGAAATCAAGGCTCAGTACGGTGATCCGTTATATAACCGTGTTGATGCTCCTGCCTCAACAGAACAGAAGGCTGTTCTTTCAAAGCTTGATCCTGCAATGGTTGAAGCTGATACTCTTGCCGGTGAACCTATTATCGCCAAGCTGACTGCGGCTCCTGGTAACGGTGCAGCCATCGGCGGTCTCAAGGTTGTAACTGAAAACGGCTGGTTTGCAGCAAGACCAAGCGGTACAGAATCTATCTACAAGATCTACATGGAAAGCTTCAAGGGTGAAGAACACTTAAAGCAGATCCAGAAGGAGGCTCAGGAGATCGTTTCAGCCGCTTTAGCAAAAGCAGGTGTGTAACTGACTGCTATTGAAGGATAGAAATACCTTTAAACCTTTATAAAATACAGGGATTACTCTTATCGGGTAGTCCCTGCTGTTTTTTTTATAAAGCTCTAATTGTATGGATAAGATTTTATATTTTATATGCTTTTTATACAGATCAGGAAACAGAACTTACAGTCACTTTTAGTTAAATATCCGGTCTGAATTATGTCCGTACATCCTTGAAATGAAAACAATGGTAAATCCTCTTCCTACTACTGCCTGTATCTGTTTATTTATTAAAGTTTTCCCTCATCTCACTCAAAATTTTCTTAAGACATGGTAGACTGTCATAAGTAAGGAATATATGCATACAAGGCTTGTTCTGTAAGGATAGAAAAATGTTGAAACCTATCTCTATCGGTACTGAAATATTTCATGAGTTAATTGAAAGCAACAGTTATTACGTGGACAAAACCTCATTTATAAGTACTGTCTTTGAAAAAAATACTTCAAAGGTCATGATTATTACCAGACCGAGACGTTTCGGCAAAACCCTTACCATGTCCACCTTCTACG
>OMYE01000035.1 GCA_900315145.1 uncultured Pseudomonadota bacterium
GGAACGAAAAAGGGCATCCGAAGATACCCTTTTATGAAAAATTATGTCAATAGAAAAAAGAAATGTTTAATTACTTTTCAGCAACTACAACAACCTTGAGGGTTGACTTAACATCTGGGTGTAATGAAACAACGATTTCATATTCACCAACAGATCTTAACACACCTTCAGATAAACGAATTTCGCTCTTCTTAACTTCAACACCTGCTGCAGTGATTGCATCAGAAATGTCACGAGTACCGATAGAACCAAAGAGTTTACCTTCATCACCTGCTTTAGCTGCAATGGTAACCTGTGCAAGAGCATCAAGCTTAGCACCACGTTCCTGAGCAGCTGCTAATTCAGCAGCGAGCTTCTTTTCGAGTTCAGCACGCTGAGCTTCGAACTTTTCAAGGTTTGCCTTAGTGGCCATAACAGCCTTTTTCTGTGGGATGAGGTAGTTACGAGCAAAACCACTCTTAACCTTTACCTTATCACCGAGACTGCCTAAATGAGCAATCTTATCAAGAAGAATAACTTCCATTACCTTTCCTCGGTTAAAAATAAAAAATGAGTTAGGCCTTACTTAGTCTTACTAGCAGTGCTATGTAAATCAGTGTAAGGTAATAAAGCCAAGTAACGTGCACGCTTAATAGCTACAGCAAGCTGACGCTGATACTTTGCACTGGTGCCGGTGATACGGCTTGGTACAATCTTGCAAGACTCAGTGATGTAGTTCTTTAAGGTTGCGGTATCCTTGTAATCAATTTCTTCTACCTTTTCAGCAGTGAAACGGCAGAACTTGCGACGACGAAAATAAGCCATTTTTTACTCCTTATTCAGCATCAGCAGCTACGGCTTTGTTCTCAACACGTTCTTCACGGTTGTCACGTGAATTACGAGATTCAATAGACTTCATCTTCATTACTGGAGAAGCTTCAGTGTAAGCCTTCTTTACACGAGTGATGAGGTAACGAATAACAGCATCGTTGTAACGGAAACGGTTTTCGATTTCATCAATTGAAGACTGTTCTGCTTCAACATTGAGAAGAACATAGTGAGCCTTGGAGAGCTTGTCGATCTGATAAGCAAGCTGGCGCTTACCCCAATCTTCACGACGGTGAATCTTACCACCGGCAGTTTCGATAATGCTAACGCAACGGTCAGTCATGCTAGCAACCTGTTCAGACTGGTCTGGATGAACCATGAACACAATTTCATAATGACGCATTTAAATGCCCCTTACGGTTATTTAGCCTTCTAAGTCCGGTCTTACTTATAAAGGCAAGGAACTTTAGATATTGACCGGTAAATCGGCGTGATTATATAGATTTTTGCTAACAGGATCAAGAAATAATTAATTTTTTTCATTTTTCCCATGCAGGATGGAAAATGCAGCATAAAACAATTTTCTCCGAATCACTCCGGAATATCAGCTATCTGTAATCACGGTACAAGTCACCTGCCGGACTCTGACTCTCTCCTGCAAACCGCATCCTTATATAGAAATTTTAGAACAGTAACATATTTAAACCTTTCAGCTGAAATTACTTAATGCAATATCACAAGATTACATTCTGCAAATACCACTGATATCGATACTTAATTACAATATACGGGAAATCGGTCTCTCGGAAGACCTCCGTACCAATGCGTACCAGAAACACATTTTATCAAGTGAATAACCATAGTTAATGAATAATAAGAACACTCTGTAAACTAAGGCTGTTATATGAATGACAATTATTTAAAAAAACAGAAACAGGAGCATCAGGAGAATAACCCGGATTCATCCAATGAACCGTCTTCCGGCACCAAGAGTTACAATTATCTCAAGCTGCTGATTATTTTCGTTGCGACCTGTATCACCGCACTCCTGCCGTATGTTGCGCCGGATACATTTCATTTTACCGTGATTCAGAACATCACCATGTGCATTTTCGTGGCAGCGGCTCTTATGTGGATTCTTGAGCCTATGCCCGTATATGCCACGTCTCTCGCCATCATAGGCTCGCTCTGTCTTTTTGCCTCAGACGGAGCCATCACGCCGATAAAGAATTATCTGAAGGAAGCGGACGGAGAGCATCTGCTGAGCTACAAATCAGTTTTTAACAGCTTCAGTTCTCCGGTAATCATCCTGTTTTTAGGCGGTTTCGCCCTGGCCATTGCAGCAACCAAATACAAGCTGGACATAAACCTTGCCAGAGTGCTGCTGAAACCGTTCGGTAAAAAACCTTCCATGGTAATGCTGGGTATCATGTGCGTTACCGGATTCTTTGCCATGTTCATGAGTAATACGGCAACAACCGTTATGATGCTGGCCATGATAACTCCGGTTCTCGGTTCGGTTAACCAGTCCGATAAAGGTGTCAAGGCTCTGATCCTGTCAGTACCCTTTGCAGCCAATATCGGCGGTATTGCCACTCCGGTAGGTACACCTCCAAACGCTATTGCTCTCGGATACCTTACCAATGAACACGCCATCAGCTTCCTGTCATGGATGGCCTTCGGTCTGCCGGTTGCCATCACCTGCATTCTGTTTTGCTGGGTACTGCTGAAATTCATGTTCCCGTTCAAATCGAAAGAAATATCCATAAAAATCGACAGTAAGTTCAATACCGACTGGCGCTCCTTATTCGTATACATCACATTTGCCGTTACCATTCTTTTATGGATGACCGAAAAACTCCACGGCATCAACAGCTACATCGTGGCCATTCTGCCTCTGATTGCCTATACCTGCACCGGTATAATCAAGGCTGCTGATATCCGTACCATGAACTGGGACGTTATCTGGCTCATAGCCGGCGGTATTGCCATCGGTAATGCGCTTGACAAGACCGGTCTTGCCACTCAGCTGGCCTATATGGTGGATTACAGCCGTTTCAGCGGTATCATTATCGTAGGACTGGTGGGATTAGTCGGTTGGGGATTATCCAACTTCATATCCAACACTGCGGCAGCCAACCTGCTGATTCCTATAGCTCTCGCCGTACTGACAGGCTCAGGCGTCGACACCGGCATCAAACTTTCCGGAGCTCTGTTCTTTATTGCTCTGGCTCTGTCATTTGCCATGACCCTGCCTATCAGTACTCCGCCTAATGCCCTTGCATATGCTACCGGTAAAATCAGCAATAAGGACATGATTAAAGCCGGCGGCATCACCAGTGTGGTGTGTTTTGTTCTGACATTTGCCGCCATCTACTTCTTCGGCGACTTACTGTAACCGGTAATCAGACCGAGCCTTAATACAGGCATAAATGTAGAAAAGGCTGATTATGAAATGCCCCCGTAAGCTGTACAGCACTTACGGGGGCTTTTTTACATAGATAAAGCCCCGCTGCTTTCGGGTAGCGGGGCTTTCATTAAAAAATACTATATAAAATTAATCTCTGCCTACTTCTTAAGCTGTCTCTGTCTTAACGCTTCATAGAGACAGATGCCGGTAGCAACGGAGACATTAAGACTTGATACCTGACCTAGCATTGGCAGCTTCACCAGTTCATCGCAGTTTTCTCTGGTAAGACGGCGCAACCCGGTATCCTCGGCTCCCATAACAACAGCCAAAGGTCCGGTAAGATCTGCATCATAAATGCATTTATCTGTTTCACCGGCAGTACCCACAATCCTGATAAAGCGATCCTTCAGTTCTTTCATAGTTCTGGCAAGATTTGTAACATAGAAAACCGGAACGCTTTCAGCTGCTCCGCATGCCACCTTTTTAGCAGCAGCAGTAAGAGATGCACTCTTATCCTTTGAGGTTATGATGGCATTCACACCAGCACCGTCACAGCTGCGCAGACAGGCTCCAAGATTATGCACATCCGTAACATTATCAAGAATCAGCAGAAACGGATCAGCATTCAGCTTATCCAGAAATTCATTTAATTCATAATCCCCGAGAACCTTGGCGCTTTTGACTCTGGCGACAATCCCCTGATGCACCCCGCCGAAGACCTTGTCATCAAGGGTCTTTCTGTTAACCTGGTTAACGGTGATGCCTACAGAACTTAATGCTGAGGCAATAGCATGCAATCTTGCATCATCTCTTCCTTTAAGAATATAAACTTCAATAATTCTTTCAGGTTCATTTTCTATTAAGGCGTTGACTGCATGAACGCCGTATACATAATCATTCTTATTGCTCATAATATTACCGTAACCGTAAGTAAATCAACATGTCGATACTTCAAGAATCCAGGTTGTCTCCACCAGATTTTTATCGTGCACATGTTACCATATTTCCTCATTCTTCCCGATATTTTTTCCATAGCGGTTTTATTATTTTTCACATAAACAGCTCTGCAGGATATCTAAAATATCTGAAAAATTACCGGGCAGTACCTGTGTACAGGTTATCAAAAGTCTCATAAAACCAGGGAACACTCCTCCAAAACAGTAGAAATATATTTCTCTTCATTCATTTGATATAATTCCTTCTACGATTTACCGGATTTTATTTTTTATATTCACATTTTTGCAATTTTTTATGATATTCCATGAACTTAAACAGAATTTGGAGATAAAAAGCCGTCCGTAAATATATCACTGAACATATTGCTTATCTCTAATTACATTAAAGTTAAGTATAAAGATACACCACTAAATATTTAGTACCCATTACCATGATTAAAGAAATAGATATTGACAGCTTTCCAGCTCTAAAGAAAGAATTACACTGGAGAATGTTATTCCCTAAGGAACTGTTGGATAAGGCTCAGCAGATTATTATCAGAAACCTGAAAATCAATGACAGCTATTTTTTCTCAATTAACAAAATTCCTCCGCGCAGCATAACAGCACATGTCATAAAGACCGGGGGAAGATCCTCAAACAACTACCATATATGCGGTGTTTACGGTACCCCTGATACCTTCGAAAATGAATCTGAGGATTTTAAGGGATGCCGGTTCGAATGCTCCATCTGCAAAACTAAAAAGCCATGTGAACATACTGCAGCATTATTCCTCAATTATGAGAAACATTACGGCAAATGGATTGTTGAGGAATCCGAATATGACCGCAGGACAAGGGTTAGAGAACTCATTCATAATCAGTTTATTGAAGATATAAAAAAAGAAAGAGAGCAGTTTAAAAGAGATCCTGTTCCGGCTTTGAATTTCTTTCCAAAAATAGTCCAGCACCGGGGGCTGGTTCATTTTGATTTCACTGGAATTCTTGAAAAATGCGTCACCTGTGAAGCTGCCATCCAGAGAGCAAGAGACATTCTTGAAGCAAGGGACAAACATAAAATCATTCAGGATGTCAATCTGACGACCCAGATATACAACCGCGAACAGGTAATAAAGCTTGTAGTTGACACTGATTTCTACAGTTATCCGGACAGGGTGAATCTTTCATGCCACATATATCTGAATAACATCATGTGGATGTCAGAACAATCAAAAATGCTGCGACTTCCCTACGATTACACTCCGGAAGAATTAAACGGCAAACAGTTTTTGAACGAATATCAGCTGATTGCGATTCAGGAAACAATAAAGGAAGTGGATAAAAAAAATCTACAGTGTCAGGACGTAACAGACCAGAGTGCTCTGTCATTCTTTTCTGAGATGGAAAAATCCTGGGACAGAGAGGCGGATGACTTCCAGAAAAAACATAATACGTCCAGACAACAAACTACTGAGGAGCAACTGGAGCTATCACTGCGTATAAACCATGATAATAGCGCAGCCGACCTGTCTTTTAAACTCGGAAAAGCCGGCAGTAGCAAGTCATTTGTCATTAAAAATATCAAAGCATTCCTTAATGCATTCTACAATAGTGAAAAATTTGAACTCACCAAAACAAATACTATTGACTTTAAACATTCATCCTTCACTGAAAAGAGTATCCCTATCCTGAGATTTATTCAGACCATAGACGCCACAATCAAACAGGTACACTCAGCAAACTTAACTGATATATTTTTTTCACGCGAACCGAAAATTATCTACCAGCAGCCACTTCACGGATACCTCCTTGATTCCTTCTACACTATGGCGGAAGGACTGACAGCTGAATATGTCAACAAAAATGAAAATATTAAAAATCCTGAAATGTATATAGGTTCTTCAGATATCAGGTTCAAACTAACCATTGATCCTACCTATGATGCTAAAAATCAGGTATCAGGAATCGAGGTCTCCGGTATCATCCCGAGCCTTCATAGCGGTGTAGCCGACAGTTATGTCATATCCAGTAATGCCTTAACGAAAATCAGCGAGCAGGATGCCGAATTTTTAAAACCTTTTGCAAGTCTGATTAAAAAAAGAGGCAGTTTCTATTTCTATGTAGGGTTGCCGAATCTTAATGAGTTCTATTACCGCATTCTTCCTACACTTATGGAAAATCCGCATGTGGAAATAGAAGATAATACCGAAGGTAAAATAGGCAAACTGCTGGCTCCTGAACCGGTATTTGATTTTTATCTTGATCTGCTCGATGACAGCATTGTCAATCTAAAAGCCAATGTCAGTTATGACGACAAAACCTTTGATCTTGATGCTAAATCCGATAAAAAAGCCTATCGTGATGAAAGACAGGAAAAACGCGTTATCAATGAATTAAACAGAACGTTTACCAAATCCACCAGCGAAGACGCCACCTGGTTTAGAGATATGGATGATGATTCTCTGTTCAACTTCCTGAATTTCAATATAGACAGACTGTCGAAACTTGGTACTGTACACGGGAGCGATGCATTTAACAGAATTAAAATCAAAAAAAATCCGAGCATCAAAATAGGAGTATCCGTAGAAAGCAATCTGCTGGACATATCAATTACCTCTCCGGACATTGATAAAAAGGAACTGGTGGCTCTTCTTAAAAGCTATACCCTGAAAAAAAGATGGCACAAGCTGTCCTCCGGAGAATTTATAGACCTTTCAGACAATGAATCCCTGAAGGAAATGATGGATCTTCTGGATAAAATAGATCTGGTACCTGCGGATGTAATCCACAAGAAGGCTAAAATTCCTCTCTTCCGGGCACTGTACCTCGACAAGCTGATGCAGGAGCATGAAGAACTGTCTTTAAACAGAGACAACACCTACCGTAAGATTATACGCAGCTTCAATCAGATAAAGGATTCTGATTATGAACCGCCAAAGAATCTGCAGAACATCATGAGAGAATACCAGACGTACGGATACAAATGGCTCGAGACCATTAAAAATGCCGGTTTCGGCGGTATTCTGGCTGATGATATGGGACTGGGTAAAACTCTGCAGACCATCTCCGTACTGCTTGACTCGGTGGAAAACCCTACTTCCGAAAATCATCAGGCCAATATTGTTGTCTGCCCGGCATCCCTTGTTTATAACTGGATTGAGGAAATGAACCGTTTTGCTCCTAAAATCCGGGCTGTTCCTCTTACCGGCAATATTTCCTCCCGCAAAAAGGCCCTGGAACAGATAGATAAAACAGATGTATTTGTCATCTCATATGATCTGCTGAGTAAGGACATTGCCTTATATCAGGATATTGAATTCGCCACCGTCATCATCGATGAGGCTCAGTACATCAAGAATCCTAAAGCAGGCCAGTCAAAAGCTGTTAAAGCTCTCAAGGCAAAAACCCATCTTGCACTGACAGGTACTCCTATTGAAAACAGACTCTCAGAACTGTGGAGTATTTTTGATTTTATTATGCCGGGATTCCTGTACTCCTACAATGAATTCAGCAAGAAATTCGAAAATGCCATCACTAAAAATCAGGACGAAGCAGCAATTCAGAAGCTGAAAAACATGACAGCTCCATTCATTCTGAGACGTAAAAAAGTTGACGTACTGAAGAATCTTCCGTCCAAGATCGACGAAGTACGTTATATCCGCATCTCAGGAGAACAGCAGAAACTCTACGATGCCCAGGTGCTGAAAATGAAGCAGTTAATCCAGCTATCCGGTAACAGCGGCGAAGATAAGATCAAGATTTTAGCTGAACTTACCAAAATCAGACAGATATGCTGTGATCCTTCCCTGCTTTTCAGCAACTACAGCAAGGAAAGTGCCAAGAAAGAAGCCTGTATGCAACTGGTGGAGTCAGCCATTGACGGCGGTCACCGTATGCTCATTTTCTCCCAGTTCACCTCAATGCTGGAAATTCTGGAAAAGGAACTCTCCGACCGGAAGATCAGTTATTATAAAATAACCGGAGCAACCACCAAGGAACGTCGCATGACAATGGTTCACGATTTCAATGAAGGTGATGTCCCGGTATTTCTGATTTCTCTGAAAGCAGGAGGCACAGGACTTAACCTTGTAGGTGCGGATACTGTTATTCATTATGACCCGTGGTGGAATCAGGCCGCACAGAATCAGGCAACAGACCGTGCCCATCGCATAGGTCAGACCAAAAATGTTACCGTATACCGCATGATTCTCAAAGATACTATTGAGGAAAAGATTCTGAAGCTTCAGGAAACTAAAAAGGATCTAGCCGATTCCATTCTCGAAGGTAACAACCAGTCATTAATGAGTCTCTCCTCTGAAGAACTTCTGCAGCTGTTCTCTTAATATCCAGCAGAACCTCATCCTAAGGCTTCGGCTGACATCAGGCGGGTGTATTTAATACGCCCGCTTTTATTTGCATAATTCCGTAACTACAGGCTGTAAAACCTGCTTATCAGTGAAAGCAGTTATCGTTTCAAATTCCTCCCGGACTACATACACCGTTTTCGTAAATCTAATATTTATTCTTTAACGACTGTTTCTTCCGGCCAAAAAAAAGTCCTCCACATGGAGGACTTCATGATTTAATGATCACACCGGATAAATCTGCACCGGTCTTTAAGAGATATTACTTCTTAAGAACTTCGCTGATAGCCTTACATAAAGCATCGATATTTGAAGTGGTGATACCGGCAACACTGATACGACCATTACCAACCATGTAAATACCGTAATCCTTCTTTAAGGTAGCAACCTGTTCTGGACTTAAGCCTGAGAATGAAAACATTGATAAAGCTGAAGTCAACAGAACTGCCGAGAGCTGCAAGCTTAGAAACAAACAGTTCACGCATTTCCTTGATACGATCGCGCATTTCAGCAACTTCCTGTTCCCACTGAGCACGGAGTTCAGGGCATGAAAGAACGGTAGTAACAATCTTCGCACCGTGAGCAGGAGGATTGGAAATATTGGCACGCACTGCAATCTTAACCTGAGAGAATACACGATCAGCAGTTTCCTTATCAGCTGAAACAACAGTTAATGCACCGATACGTTCATTGTAGAGACCGAAGTTCTTTGAGAAAGAACTTGCAACCAGAATTTCCTTATTGTACTTAAGGAATGTACGGATACCGAAAGCATCTTCTTCAATACCGTTACCGAAGCCCTGATAAGCAAAGTCAAAGAAAGGTAACAGACCGAGATCAGCAACCAGCTTAGCGAGTTCTTCCCACTGAGCGGCGTTTGGATCCATACCTGACGGATTATGACAGCATGCATGAATAAGAACAGCATCACCGGCCTTGGCATTCTTAAGATCTTCCTTCATACCTTCAAAATCAAGAGCACGGGTGTTTTTATCATAATATCTGTATTTAGCAGTTTCCAGACCTGCCTTGCCGAATACCTGGAAGTGGTTAGCCCAGGTTGGATCAGAAATCCAGATCTTGGCAGTTACGCTCTGCTGCTTAAGGAAGTCAGCGCCGATTCTCAAAGCACCGGTACCGCCTGGAGCCTGAGTTGTACGTGCTCTGTCAGAAGCAATAACTTCGCTGTCCTTGCCGAACACGAGTTCTCTTACGAGCTTGCCGTACTCAGGAGTACCTACGATTGGTAAATAGCTCTTGGTAGTTTCTTCTTTGAAAATGATTTCTTCAGCCTTCTTAACACACTTAAGAATTGGGGTAACACCATCATTGGTCTTGTAAATACCTACACCAAGATTAATCTTGTCAGTACGTGGATCGTTTTTAAATTCTTCGGTTAAACCAAGAATAGGATCTGCAGGAGCTGCAACGATTTTTTCAAAAAACATATTTATGCCCTTTAATAAATGGGAAATAAGTGATTTTAAATAATTCCAATTTTTCGACTGAAGTCATTCTGACATACCGTATTTACAGGATAAATACGGCAGGGCTGAAATTCCCCGCGCCGGGCATTTTTATCCGTGGCAAGGGAGAATCTACCGCATCATAACGTGACCGAACCCGAAATTTTGCGGGTTATTATATCACAAGTTTTTTATATAAACATCATATGTTTGGCATAGCTGATTATTAAAAAAAGTCGTTCCTCAGCAGTCTCCACCGCCTGTTGCCGGTACCGATATTCCGACAGTACGAGACTGACTGATTTCTTTTTTGCCTATCCCTGTCTCCGGTATTTTAATACCGGTCTAACGGAAGCATGGCTGATACGTCAATAATGCAAAAGGACGGCTTTCGCCGTCCTTTTTATAGACACTTATACTCAATAACTTAAATCATCATGCCGGTATATTATCCGGAGGTCTTTCCCCCTTTTCCTGCTTCTGATGTTTTTGAGACTTTACTCCTTTTTTTGGCTCCGGAGCTTCGGGACGATGTAACAGAATTCGCCTGTGATGAGTTTTTTCCAGCCGGACGTTTTTTGGCTGTACCTGCCTTTCCCTTATGTTCTTTAGCATTTGTTCCAGGAGCTTTTCTATGAACATCAATTTTGGCATGAGGGGCTGATTTAACACCTACAGAGGTTATGGTATCAAGAAGCATCTCTCTTGCTGTATCATCTTCTTCAGGTGATTCCAGATCATTGTCAGGATTCCACTCATTAATATGATTCCTTACAAGATCTCTGATTTTATTGTTTTCAACGCCTCCTTCCCCCTTATAGCTTTCTACAAGTTCTTTAGCGGCAACGGCAATATCTGCGGCCGAGATCTTCTGCTGTTTCTTGTGCTGGGCTCTGGCCGGGACCATGGTAATCTTACCGTCATCAACATTGACATTGGTAATGGTCACGGTAATGGCATCGCCTAAACCGATGGAATATCCGGAACCAGTTCCCACAAGACGCATGGTCTTTTCATCAAATTCAAAATACTGATTACCGATATTGGATACATGAATCAGACCATCAACGTTGAATCTGGATATTTTTACAAAAAGACCGAAACTGGTGACATTGACCACCACTCCAGGAAGACTCTTTCCAATGAAACGCTCCAGAAATTTAGCCTTTAGTGAAGCCTCGACTTTTCCACTCACCTCGTCCGCTCTTCTTTCCGTAAGATTGCAGTGTTCAGCAAGAACAGTGAGCTCCGGGGTTTCATATTTTTTGGCACCGAACGAGGTGCCGCGGCTTATGGAGTAGTAGCCGGTTTTACCGAGCAGATACTTAATCTCACGATGCAGCTGCAGATCCGGATATCTTCTAATCGGCGAAGTAAAATGAGCATAATGCCCTAGAGCTAGACCGAAGTGTCCTTCATTTTCCGGGGTATAGGTGGCCAGAGAAAGAGAACGAAGCATCATGGTCTGCAGGAGATCACGATACTGATTATCCTGAATCTTCCTGGCGAATTCGGCATAATCATGACTTTCCGGCACATCCCCCCCGTCTAGCGTCAGTCCGTATAGTCGGATGAAATTTCTAAAGGTTGTAACCTTCAGGGCATTCGGTTTCGGATGCACACGGAACAGTGTGGCAGCCTTGTTCTTTTCCACAAAATCGGCGGCACAGACGTTGGCGGCAATCATGCATTCCTCTATGAGCATGTGGGCATCATTTCTTTCCACAGGCAGAATGTCCACAACTTCCTGATTGGCATCAAATACAAAGCGGCTTTCACTTCCTTCAAACTCTATACCTCCGCGGTTTACTCTATCCTGCTTCAGTTCCTTGTAGAGAGCATAGAGATTAAGCAAATCCTCCTTAAGCGGGATAATCTCTTCATTATTAACCTCATTACCTGAAAGAACAGCTGCCACCTCGTCATAGGTAAGACGGGCATGAGAATTCATTACCGCCGGATAGAAACGGTATTCCCCCAGCGCACCACCCTTCTTCACGAACATCTCACATACCATACATAATCTGTCCACATGTGGATTCAGTGAACACAGCCCGTTGGAGAGCTTTTCCGGAAGCATCGGCACCACATAGTTAGGAAAATAAATGGAGGTTCCCCTCTGTTTAGCCTCATGGTCAAGCGGAGATCCCGGGCGCACGTAGTAGGAAACGTCAGCTATGGCTACAAACAGTCTGAAACCATTGTTTTCACGGCGACAGTACACCGCATCATCAAAGTCTCTGGCATCTGCTCCGTCAATAGTTACTAGTGGCAGTCCGGTTACATCTACGCGATTGGCCTTGTCTTTTGCAGAAACCTCATCGGCAATAGCTTCTATCTCTTTCTTCACGTTACCGTTCCAGATATACGGAATGCTGTTTGACATCAGTTCAATCTGAATTCTAGCTGCAAGAGAGCTTGAGTTATCCATTCTGCTGACAACCCTGACATTGCATTGATTACGGGAAACCCTGCGGATAATTTCACAGATAACAACATCTCCGGCAACTGCCTCACCTAAACTGTTTTTACTTAATACAAAATCAAATGTGGAATATGCCGGATCATCTGAATAAAGCATGAAGCCTGATTTTCTCGGCATTATTCTGCCAAGTATTCTGCTGATAGGCTTTACCACACTGAGGACATAGGCCGTACTGATACTCTTGTCAACAGCACAGAGCACAGTATCCCCCTTCATAATAGAGCAGGCGGTAGGATCCCTGTCGGAATACACAAAAAAACTCTGATCAGGATTACTGTTAGGGTGAAACACATTGTAACGCATCCACAATTCATCTCCGGGAGACAGAGTGGAACTGTCAATGGTTCCTTCCATCTGTTCATAGTTATCCGCACCGATGAACTTCAATGCCACCTTATTGATAAATACCGTAATAAGTTCACCTTGTTCAACCATATCCCTGAATGTACGGATAATTTCCGAATTTCTAACAGTCACATCAGGATTGCTTTTTTTCAGAGCTCTCTGTGTTCTCTCAGCAAGACTGCGGATAAAAGACTTCTGTTTGCATACAGCATCTGCTATCGCAATAAGATCCGGATTTCCGGTAGCATCCGTAAGTTCATCGCATTTGACATCAAATACTATCTTCTGTACCAACATACCGGTGATTTGCTGTTTAACCAAAGCATCTGCGTCACAGTTGCTGGCAGATTTATTGCGTTTGATTTCTGAGATAACTTTTTTGTCCTTAATAGACTCGTTATTCATCTTATCCAGATTCACACTGACATTTTTGGCATCACCGAGGTAACTATCCAGAAGATTATCCATAGCAACTGATTCCGGTAAATCATCTGCAGTGATTTTAATGGTGCTCTTTCTGATGTTTTTAACCGGAGTTATTCTTTCCTTTTTTGATTTTTCATTTTTGCCGGCAGCTGCTTTTCCGTTAGCTTTATCGACTGAATTCTTATTCGTCATACTATATTATTCCTTATTTTTGAGCTTTTTATATCTAATCCGCCAGAGCCTCGTGCACATTCTGTTGTAGAATATTCTGCTTAATCCTGATTAATGTTCTCCGAATAGCTGCACTTTATGTCAACTGTTTTTTTCTTTAGATGCTGTTCCGGGAAAGTGCTCTCTATTTCATCTTTCCTACTATTTATTATGCTTAATTATCCGGTTCATTCTGTGATCATTCGGTCGTTTTTGCTAGATATAAAGTCCATTAAGCTCCACTTAAATCAGTATATATAGCGAAAAAGATACCTGTTGGAACAACATTAACCATGAGCAATAACGAATTCCGGCTTTTCTGCGGATTATACTTATACTTCCGTAATTTTAACGGCTACATTGATATTTACAAAATATCTGCTTAACTATTAGCTTTTTCTCTTTACTGTATCTCTCACTTTTTTTAACTGAGCATAAGTCCATCCTGTTGTATGCATCATGATATTATCATCATACGCATTTTTATTCGATTTTTCTGTAAAACATACAGATTGATTATGAGTCTCCGTATTCCGGCTTTTTATTCCTTACCTTTATTCTTTTCATCCTTTCTTCTCAGCCGCCTGCATGAGGTTTATCTGAATTATATCCGTTAATTCCCAAAAAGCAGATTACGTAAATATCAGAGGAAAAGGCATAACTTGTTTTTGATAGTGGTGAAAAGTAATAATTTACAAAACACAATTTTTTAACACTGAAGGTAGATTACATACACTATATGAATCGGCTGTCAGTCACCTGAGCCGGAAAACGGTGCATTGTAATGTCACCTGTTGAAAGTATGGACTGTAGTATCAATAAAAAAACAAAGCGGATCTAATGATACAACAAAAATAAATAAAAAGCTCAAATAATTACATTTTTATTTGTTTTCGCATAATTAAAAATAACGCACTTATGCTAGAGTTACTGAAACCGTACACTTGATCATTTGCGAATAATCCTTTATTCCGATAAACAGCATTGACTTCAAAACAAAAAAGAACCGGTCCGCCGCACAAGACAACGGCGTCCGGTTCTTTTACACGTAGGCATTCAGTATACTAAAACCTATCTATACGGTTTACCCTATTAAATGCTGTCAAGAGCCTGACTTAAATCACCGATGATGTCGTCGATATGCTCGATACCGACGGAAAGTCTTATGGTATTAGGTTTAATACCATGTTCAAGCAGTTCCTTTTCATTAAGCTGTGAATGAGTGGTTGAAGCAGGATGTATCGCCAAAGACTTAGAATCACCGACATTAGCAAGCAGAGAGAACAGCTTCAGGGAGTCAATCACCTTGCGTGCATCATTGATATCCCCTTTAATTTCAAAGGTAAAGATAGAACCAGCCCCCTGAGGATAATACTTCTTATAAAGTTCCTGCTGTCTTGCATCGGTAGATACAGAAGGATGGTTAACCTTTTCAACTTTCGGATGACTGTTAAGAAACTGAACCACCTTCAAAGCGTTTTCCACATGTCTTTCAAGTCTCAGAGATAAAGATTCAAGTCCTTGAAGGAAGAGGAATGCATGGAATGGTGATAATGTAGCTCCTGTGTTTCTAAGGAATACCGCTCTTGCTTTAACAATATAGGCGGCTCTGCCGGCAGCCTTACTGAATACCACACCGTGATAGGAAGGATTAGGTTCAGTAATTGAAGGATATTTGCCTGATGCCTCCCAATCAAAATTACCTGAATCCACAATCACGCCTCCTAACGCAGTACCGTGACCGCCGATAAACTTTGTAGCTGAATGAACTACGATATCCGCACCATGTTCAATCGGTCTGAACACTGAAGGAGGAGTAAATGTACTGTCAATAATCAACGGAATCTTATGCTTATGGGCTATTGCAGCCAGTGCTTCAATATCAGCGACATCCGAATTAGGATTACCTAGAGTTTCAGCATATAAAGCACGGGTATTGTCATCAATAGCAGCTTCAACCGCAGCCAAATCAGAAGGATCCACAAACTTAGTCTTCACGCCGTAATCAGGCAAAGTATGAGCTAAAAGATTAAAGGTACCGCCATATATATTGGAGGCAGCCACGATATTCTGACCGCCACTGGCAGCAGTAAGTACCGCATAGGTAATGGCAGCAAGACCTGAAGCCACAGCCAAAGCTCCAACACCACCTTCCAGAGCGGCAATTCTCTGTTCAAAAACATCAACTGTAGGGTTGGTAAGACGGCCATAGATATTACCAGGATCTCTTAAGGCAAAACGATCTGCAGCATGCTGAGAATCATTGAATACGTATGAACTTGTCAAATATATAGGTACTGCACGTGCTCCTGTTGCACTATCCGGTTTTTCCTGACCTGCATGTAACTGCAATGTTTCGAATCTGTATGTCATGTTATTTATTCCCCTGTAAAATAAAAATCATGTAAAAAAAATAAACCATAATAACCGGCAGAAACTGTTTATTATCAGTATTTTATATTATTCCTACCTGTTAACTAGGTGTTAGTATATAGAATATTTCATACTAAATCAATATGTTTTTGCTAATATTTTTAAAAATCTTTATCAGAATGGTATATATACGAAGGATGAACAGCCGTTTTCTGATTTTTCTATTTAAAAATCAAGTATCTGCAAGACTTGCCACAACTGTTAAGAAAATAGAATATATCAACAGAAAATGATTTTTTTCCTCAACGGAACTCAATATTTGAGTTTTTGCTTGAAAAAATTAAAAAATTCACGATTTAATTACCGCGTATTCCGGGAACACTTTTAACACTGGCATCAAATCATAATAATCAGATCTTACGATTTAGTAGCCCAGCAATGAAAAGGCGGTAAATAAGATAATATGTATGATTAATTGCCTCGAAAATAAATCTATTCAGATGAATTTCCTATATTATCTTTATCCCGAATTATTTTAATTGATTGTTTAACCTTTCATAGAGGTAAAAATCGTATTGTTACCTTCTTTACCACTCTTTCAAATACTGTGAGAACCTGTTATGACAATTATGAGAAAGACAGATGAACAACTGAAAATCAATCAGAACAGCCAAACCATGTTCCATCAAAAAAAAACATACCTTACATAAAAACCGGTTATCTGGTATCAGCCGTCATACTACACTTTCCGCTGAGTCTGTCTGTCGAGCCAAATTTAAAGCCGTAACACGGATATTGGCGAAATACGGCTTATATCATCACTGTATGCTGTTCCTGTTGCACTCCATATTCCATCAGGATTTATTTGAAATAAAGTACACCCTGGCTTATTCCATATTTCCGGTGCGAGGTAGAGAAAATCATGAAAATCAATTAAAGATTTTCCTTCATTATGTAATAAAAGAAAAGAATCACTAATGCGAAAGAATTACGCAACCAAATAACCTTTACCACCTTTTAAAAGAGTATTTAGCATAATATTTAAACAATTATCGCTATTTTACAGAAAAAACCAAAAAATTATTTGACTTAAAAAAATCATTCTGTAAAATACTCCGTGTTGCCCAGATAGCTCAGTCGGTAGAGCAGGGGATTGAAAATCCCCGTGTCGGTGGTTCGATTCCGCCTCTGGGCACCAGGCCAAATGCCGGCTTAGCTCAGTAGGTAGAGCAACTGACTTGTAATCAGTAGGTCAACAGTTCGATTCCGTTAGCCGGCACCACTTAAATATGCCCAGATAGCTCAGTCGGTAGAGCAGGGGATTGAAAATCCCCGTGTCGGTGGTTCGATTCCGCCTCTGGGCACCATCAATTCAGATAAGCCGGCTTAGCTCAGTAGGTAGAGCAACTGACTTGTAATCAGTAGGTCAACAGTTCGATTCCGTTAGCCGGCACCATCTTTTTTCAAATCAAGTATAATTCTATAACTAAATGGCATATAATCTCTGTTTTTGATGAGTACAGTTCTTAAGAGGCGCCTGTAAATCCAAATTTAAGTTTCTGATAAATTTATCCCCACCTGCAGTTTTATTAATTATCCGTATTCTACCCGTCAGCCTGTTTTCCATTAGTTTTCTTCTCAAACCAAACTAAAAATTGAATCAATATTTGATTTTAATCACTAATTTTATGTTTTTATTTCTCTAGTTAATTATTTAGTTTAGAATAAAATACTGATTACTTTCCATATTGTTTGATATTTTGTTGCCTCCGGGGATAAACCGGCGAAGACTGCCGGATTACAGACACACAGAAAAGGTTAGACAAAAGCTCTTTTTAAGCATCTAACAATTTTTCATATCAGACATTTATTTCATTTTGAAGGCATTCAATACATTTGAGAGAATTAAATGACAGATAATAATACGACAGACACCAGCGCTTCAGATAATGCTGAAGTTGATGTTAAAAGCTATAAATCGCTGGAACAGGCTTTCTCTTTAGGTAACGGACAGAATACAGCCCTTAACTGGTTAAAAGAAACAAATCAAGTGGTATCAGTGTTTCTGGTCAGCGGCATCAAGCTTGAAGGTGTCATAAGTGGACACGATCAGTACAGTATGACTTTAACTGACGACCACGGCTGTCAGCAGCTTATATACAAGGCAAAAATATCTACTATTACCATTGCCAATACTTCAGAAAAGCCACAGCACAAGCCTGGCTACAAGCAATTCCACAGACAGCCTAGAAATAATTACCAGCAGAATCAACAGTAAAAGAAACAGCATATTGTATACTGTTTTAAGGTTTTTCAGCCCCGTCCTTACCTGAACAGACCGGCTGTCACAATAACTCCTTGGGACAAGGCTGATTGTTCTGTACACTCGGCCTTTCTCATTTCATGTAAACAAACATTTTCCTGCAGTATCCATGTTTATTGCAAAACATAAGAAAGATTAATCCTACAGCTGAGGTTCACCGTCAACTACCTTTATCAAATCAAAACCACCTTTTTCAGCAGCCTGAAATCCAAAAAGTGAATCTTCAAAGACGGCACTTTTTCTGGCATCAGCCCCGAAATACTCTGCCACCTTTAAAAAAGTGTCAGGATGAGGCTTATGATTTACCACATCATCGGCTGAAACTATTACCTGCATATAATCCTTAAGAGGGGTATGCTCCACGATATATTCCACGTTTGATCGTAATGTTCCCGTTCCGATTCCCATGGGAATACGATGTTCTCTGGCAAAATCAAGAAGCCGGTGCATTGCCGGAAATATTCTGACATTTCTGATATTCTGTAAATAATTTCTGGTTTTTATGTAAGCAAGCTCCTGAGGATCCTTAACTGGAAGATTATGTTCGGCAATAAGGATGCCGGCAATTTTTGTACTGGGAACCCCTCCTCTCGCGTACATCCATTCTTTATCAAGTTTTATTCCGAACGGGGATACAGTCTGCACCCATGCCGCATAGTGATAAGGCATGGAATCAACAAGCGTTCCGTCAAGATCAAACACCAGACACTCATACCTCTGTATTTTCGAAAAATCCATCATTTTACCTGCAACCTGTATTGAAAGCCGTTAAGCGGAATATTCTCCGCATTCTCCAGCCAATGATATAAAACCAGCGTATTGTAACAGATGAAATTATTCCAGCAAATCCCCGAGATCTCCGCTATAAAAAGCCCCGAAAAAACAACATTCCATCTCCGACACTTTTCATTTAAAGCGTACACGAAAAACTTCCGGAAACAATAATTATTCCCCTGTGTTTTGTTAAGCCTAATGCCGGAATACCGGCATTTTTTCCGATTAGATCAAAATCATGCCGTACAAAAATTTTGCTTAAAATCCCACATAATTATATAATTGATTTTTAATTTCATTGACCGGCAGGGTAAAATCGGAAATTTTGTATTTCTGATTACTTGAAATATAGTATAAAATTATTTTTCATTGCTGACAGGATCGCCGGAGTGCACCGCCTTTCAAGATACCATGTATTCTGACAACATAACGGTCAGCAAAGGCAAGACGGTATCTTACTGCCCTTCAAGGTGTTACAGCACGGATTAAAAGGCATTAAGATATTGTTTATCCCGGTAACATAACTGGAAGCCGGTAGAGAATAAATGAAAGGTTATGCAAAAGGCCAAGAATAATAAACAGCCCTGCCCGTAGATAACAGAACCAGAAACAGAGCTTATACTAGAGGTTTAGTATGACAGAAGAAGCTATACATACTTCCAACTTTATTACCCAGATTATTGATGATGATTTGGCTAATCATAAATATGAAACCATCGTTACCAGATTCCCGCCAGAACCGAACGGTTATCTGCATATCGGTCATGCCAAATCAATATGCCTCAATTTCGGCATCGCCAGAGACTACAATGGGCTCTGCAACCTGCGTTTTGATGACACAAATCCTTCCAAGGAAGAGGTTGAATACGTAGAATCAATCAAAAAGGACGTTAACTGGCTGGGATTCAGCTGGAATGGTGAACCAAAATACTCATCAAACTATTTTGACAAACTATACGGCTATGCTATTGAACTCATTCAGAAGGGACTCGCTTACGTTGACGAACTTACTCCTGACGAAATCAGGGAATACCGCGGTACCCTCACCTCTCCAGGTAAAAACAGTCCTTACAGAGATCGCACAGTAGATGAAAATCTAGCTCTCTTTGAAAAGATGAAGAATGGTGAGTTTGAAGAAGGCAAAGCCTGTCTCCGAGCCAAAATCGACATGGCCTCATCATTTATCTGTATGAGAGACCCGGTTATCTACCGCATAAAATTTGCCTCCCACCATCAGACCGGTGACAAGTGGTGCATATATCCTATGTACGATTTTACTCACTGTATTTCCGATGCACTCGAAGGTATCACTCATTCAATCTGTACTCTGGAATTCCAGGATAACCGCCGTCTTTATGACTGGGTACTGGAACACATCACCATCGAACATCATCCTCATCAGTATGAATTCAGCCGTCTGAATCTGGAATATGCAATCACCTCCAAGAGAAAACTCAACACTCTGGTTAAAGAACATATTGTCGACGGATGGGATGATCCTCGTATGACCACAATTTCCGGTCTGAGACGTCGCGGATACACTCCGGCAGCAATCAGAGAATTCTGTCGCCGCATCGGTGTTACCAAACAGGATAACACCGTAGAGTTCTCCGCTCTGGAATCATGTGTAAGAGAAGATCTGAACGAACATGCGGAAAGACGTATGGCAGTGCTTAATCCATTAAGACTGGTTATTGACAACTATCCTGAAGGACAGGTTGAGCAGCTAGAAGCCACCAACCATCCGTTAAAGCCTGAACTCGGCACAAGAAAAGTTCCTTTCACCCGAGAACTGTTCATTGAAGCAGAGGATTTCCGCAAGGAAGCCAATAAAAAATTCAAGCGACTCACTCTTGATAAGGAAGTCCGCCTGCGCTACGGCTATATCGTCAAGGCGGAAAGTTGCGAGGAGGATGCCGACGGCAACATCACCTGTGTTCACTGCACCTATATTCCAGAATCTCTCGGACAGGATGTGGAAGGACACAAGCCTAAAGGAGTTATTCACTGGGTCAGTGCAACCGAGTCAAAGAAAGCTGAAGTAAGACTTTATGAGCGCCTGTTCAAGGTTTCTAATCCGGGAGCAGCCGAGGATTTTCTGGCAACCATCAATGAAAATTCTCTGAAGATCATTGACAATGCATATATCGAACCAGCTCTCGCCGAAGCTGCCCCGTCACAGGCATTCCAGTTCGAAAGAACAGGCTATTTCTGTTTAGACAGCAAGTACTCAACAGATGATAAAAAGGTATTTAACTTAACTGTAGCACTCAAGGAAGATTCCCAGAAGGCTGCTGAATAAAAAAATTACTGTTTATTTTTTATTTTTTATGAGGTTTTTATGAGCAACGAAGATTTATACGATAATGAAGTTGTCGGTCAGGACTTCATCGCTGATGAAGAAAATGATTCCGATGAATTTGAAGTAGAACTGAGTCGCCGCTCACCAAAAGGAGATGTATTCCTTCAGGTTTTTGCAAGAACCCGTCATTGGTTAAAAATCGGCGTTCGACCTGAAGAAATTATCCGTGAGGACAAGGAAGAAAATGTATTCTCTTTCATCAAGAGAATGAAAGATCCTCTCTTTGCATCTGAAGAAGGTGTAAGATACATCACCTTCAAATGTAACGTGGTTTTAGGTGAACTGGAAATTGAAATGAGCTTCAGCCACATCGAAATTTCCTACCAGAATGAAAACGGTGAAATCGGACCTTCAACTCCGGTAATGGAAGGAGATGAGGAATGTGCTCAGATTAAACCTGTATTCGACAAAGTTATCGACCATCTTGCCGCCTACCTGAGCAAGCAGTAGTCAATCAGCTTTTCCGGCCGGCAGAGATCCTGATCTACCAGCGGAAATGCCAAAAACAATACTAAGCGATATACCGTCCAGGCGGTATATCGCTTTTATATTTCCAATTATCCACAACCACGAATATCTTTTTTCATCATCTGCTCTCTTCACCTTCAGAAAAATTTTGTGTAATATCTAATTCCTATGCTTTTTTCATGGATAAACATACCGGCAATGAGTATGATTGTATACTTATGTGCACGAAGCGGTTTCCGGTACTTCACAGGAACCGGAAACAATTATCCGATTTTTTATTGAGACAAAGAGGACTTATATGAACTTTTTAAAAAAATCTCTTATCGGTTCTGCAATAGTTATGAGCATGACTCTAGCTACAGCAGCTTCAGCATTCAGCTCTGATGTTGACTCACTTATTAGCGATTCCAAACTTGATTCATTACAACAGAGAGCACTTACTCAGTATGCTGACAGTCTCGAAACCATTCTAAGCACCGATACCCAAAACAGAGAACAGGTTATTGAAACCAACAAGTTATTCATGAATGCACAGCAGTGTCTTGCTCAGGTATACAGCAGAGATCAGAAGCCTTATATGATGCGTGTAAGCCGTAAGATCTACGAAGCCATTTTTGCCGATCAGGACAAACTGGCCAAGTACCATGAATTCCTCGGTCAGGCCCAGCAGGAAGGTGATTTAGCAATTCCTTCAAGCGGTAATGCCTGTCGCAGATAGTATTTTTCTAACATTAATCTTTCAGGGAAGATTAATCTTCCCTTTTTTTCATAACAGACCTGATAACGCATTAGAAGGACTGTCTTTATTTAAGACAGTTTCTCCGGAAACTGCCATCCTCCATAACACCGGTCACTCTTCGCAGTTTATTAAACTTGTAAAATTAACAGGGATAATGTACGATCGGTACTTAGTTTAAAAAGATTTTAGTTATCATTCCTTATACAGCCAAAAGTTCTGACAGAGGCTAATCGTGAAAAATAATATCAGCTCCTCTTTTACATTTGAATGCACCGGAAACTATAAAAATAACTATAAGCTCCAAAGGATTGCTGCAGGTTGCGGCATCCTACTGCTCTCAGCCGTTACCGGCTGTTCCTCCGGAAATATCAACCAGAGCATTCGTGAAGCCAACAACAACTTCAGATATTTGGACGATTCGGCCACTAGCAAAGAACTGAGGACTCCGGTAAATCTTGATCCTTTGGTATTCTCTAACGAATACAGTCTGCCGAAGAACGTCATCAGAGACTCCCGTGCCGCCATTGTCGGCAGACACGTTGATGTCAGACCCCCACAGAAGCTGATTCCGCTAGACGGCAATGTAGTGACTAGAAACGACGGCGACCTGTCACAGATCTGGTTCTTCCCAGATGAACAAGGCCGGGTTATGAACTCCAACGAATTATTTGCAGTTCTGCTAAAATTCCTCAACAGAAACGGTATGGATATCGAAAGCATTGATCCTGTACAGAGTTTTGTACACACCGACTGGTACGAATGTACTGAATTCGTCACTCCGTACGACAACGAGGCTATGCAGAACAATGCCCTTATATACAGACAGAAGTACCTGTTCCGTCTGATAAAGAACAGCAACAATATTCCAGGTATAGCCGTTCAGATAACCGATAATATTATGGAAAAAACAGACGGTGAAGAGCTCAGTGCCGGTCTGAATAGATTTGAACCGGCAAGATTCTCAGCCCTCATGGCCAATCGTTTATTACGTTCCTATCATGAACAGCAGAACATGAAATACGCTTCAGGAAAAAAGGATATCGAAATTTCCATTGGCAGAGATAACAACGATCTTCCATGCTGGATAATTACCGCATCCTTTGACGAAACCTATACCGTACTCATGGATCTTATGAAGGACTATGACATCAAGATTGTAGAATACTCCTCAACAGGCGGGGATCTTAAGATAGACTACTCTGAGCTGGAGCCGGAGGAATGGCAGAAACTTGAAACTGAACCATGGGGCATTGATTCCGGCAAGTACACCTTCAAAGTTGGTGTATACGAAGGAAAATCAACCATTACTCTATACGACAAAAGCAATCATCCGGTTTCATCCGGTGTCATTGCCAGAATGTACAGCGGTTTTTCTATATCATTAAATAACCAATTCAACAAACATCGCAATAAAAAAGACTAAAAATACTTAAGATGAAAGTATTTTGTGGTACAATGCCTGTCGTGTTCACCGGTTTCTCACGATGAGCATACTCAAAAAAACTGGCATTTTTAGTTATGACTGCTACTTTAGCTCAGCTGGTAGAGCAATTGTTTCGTAAACAAGAGGTCGTGGGTTCGAATCCCGTAAGTAGCACCATAACCAGTTATCTAAGTTTTCAATTCCTTTAATCTTCAATTTAATCTTTAAGTTGCCGTAATTTTTGCCTACCGCACCCTTTATACCCAAAATAGATTACAGATGATTTTCCTTTTCTCAGCCATTCTTATTAATTACAAAAAGAAAACACAGCTATTTCCCCATAGATACTTACTATGACAACCATTGCAGAAATTCATATGTAGCATTAAATCATATATAACAATACTTATACAAAACAAGATAATTATTAAAACAATATAATGCACTTCTGTAAAAATAAGGGATATCATTACAGCTTTTATCGTTTATTTTTTAAACAGAATATTCATTATGCAAAAAATAATTGTCTATAAAATAAACTTTTTTATATAATAAATGTCAAAGGGGGTAATGATACAAATTAAGAAACATTTTTTTTAATTTGTATTTTTATACAGATAATATCAAACAACAATATGATATATATCACATTTTATACAACGATAAAGCTGAAGTAAAATTATGGAAAACTCATTACCCCCACTACATAAAAATAAATCATTTTTATCTTTTATGACACTTAAGCTTCTAGGAGCCTTTAACGACAGTTTCATTCAGTCGGGATTTTTGGCTTTCAGTCTTGCTTTTCTGGCAAAGTCAGAACAGTCCACTGCCGCCACTTATCTCGGAACAGCCGCATTTATGATACCTGTTTTTTTGTTCTCCGCTCTTGCCGGCGAATTATCAGACAAATATGATAAGGCGAAGCTGCTCAGATTCTTGAAAATATTTGAAATATTCATAGCGGTATTCATTGCCACCTCCTACTGTTTAAAATCAGAGACCGGTATGCTCGTCGGTATGTGTCTTACCGGCGTTGAAGCAGCTTTCTTCACACCTGTCCGACTCAGTATCGTTCCTTTTATTACAGGAAAAGGACAGCTGGTAACGGCAAATTCAGCTCTTGAATCAGGCTCCTACGTTACCAAATTTGCAGGTTTTGCTCTAGGTCTCATAGCCGGAGCCACCATCAATCCGTTTTTCCCTGCAGCCTTGGTGATTCTATCAACCTGCGGTTTTATCGCGGCCAGCAACATAAAACCGCTACAACCTGCCGCTCCGGAAACAGTAATCAACAAAATGTTCATCAGATCCACCTGGAGCAATCTGAAATACGCTAAATACTCCCGTGAGGTGTTTCTTGCCGTATTAGGCCTTGCCGGTGCCTGGTGTATCACCCTGACCTTTATGCTGCAGCTGCCGATTATTGCCTCCCATATATTCAATGATGCCGGTCAGAGTCTTAAAATTCTCTTTATCGGTTACTTCTCCATAGGTATAGGTATCGGTGCAGCAGTTGCCTCAAAGGTGTACAAAAAGGAACCGGTTAATGCCATGCTCCCTCTCACGGCCGTAATCGAAGCAGTACTCCTTTCCGATTTTGCACTGATTCTGCTTACCTACACTCCAGGTCAGGAAAATATCACTATTTCTGATTTCCTTACCAGTGCCATAGGTATTCATACCAGTCTGTGCATCTTCTTCATCTGTTTCTTTGCCGCCATGTTCATCGTTCCGGTTACCGCCTATCTTCAGGCCAAGGCTCCTGAAGAGGAAAGTACCCGTATAATGGCCGCCAATAACATTATCGCGGCAATCTTTCTGGTAATTATCTCCGTTATCGGTGCTTTGTGCACCTATGTCTTCGGCGCTGCCGGAGGCGTTCCGTTTATGTCCGGCCTCATTGCTTTAATCTGTATCGCCGGTGCTATTCTTGCAGTAGGTATTCTGCCTATACCAATGGTAAGAGCTCTCACCAGAAAATTTCTGGAACTTGTTTACCATGCAAAATGCGACGGTCTGGAAAACTTCGAGATAAGAAAGGGCCAGCGTACTCTAATTGTAGCCAACCACACCTCTTTCCTCGACGGTGTTCTCCTGTGGACCTACCTCTATGATGATCTGTCATTTGCAGTAGACACTACCATTGCCACCAGATGGTACTTCAAACCTATACTGGCCATGTCCAAATACTATACCATCGACAGTCGCAACCCGATGTCCATCAGAAGTCTCATCAAGGAAATAGATAACGGCAGAATTCCAGTTATCTTCCCTGAAGGACGTATCACCACCACTGGTACCCTGATGAAAATCTACTCAGGTACAGCAATGATTGCCGACAAGTCAGGTGCTGAGATTCTGCCGGTAATCATAGAAGGCAGTCAGTTCTCAGCTTTCTCACGTTTCGGTGCCAGCCTGCGTCATAAACCGCGTTCACGCATCGTGGTGCGCATAATGCCGGCAACCAGATTCTCTGTTCCTGAACAGTACACAGGTAAAGCACGTTCAAGCAAAGCCTCCGACCTCATGTATGATCTCATGTCCACCATGAAGGTTAAAGCAAGCCTGATACCGGAAAACGCTATCTTCGGTTCAGTAATCGATACCATGAAGACTGTAGGCAGAGGTAAGCTAATTGTTGAAGATCACAATCGTAAACCTTTATCCATTGGCAATCTCTATGTAAAATCCATGGTAATGGGCAGATATTTCCGTAAGAATGAACCGGAATCAGCCGTTGGTCTGCTTATGCCGAATTCCGTAGCTGCTGTAGTGGTATTTCTTGGACTTCAGGCGTGTGGCAAACTTCCGTGCATGCTGAACTTCTCATCAGGCTCAAAGAATCTGCTCTCATGCTGTGACGCCGTACCGCTCAAAACAGTGTATACATCCAGAACCTTTATTGAAGCCGGCAAGTTTACCGAATTGACAGATAGTCTCACCAGTCACGGCATCACCGTGAAGTATCTTGAAGATCTCAAGGATAAAATATCCCTGTTCACCAAAGTGGCCTCATTCCTCAGTCTCTTGAGACCTTACAGATCATTTCTGAAGCTATACGGCAAGCCGGTAAATCCAGATGACGCTGCCGTAGTACTTTTTACCTCAGGATCCGAAGGTCTCCCTAAAGGGGTTGTTCTCAGTCACCGCAATGTGGAAACCAACATTGTGCAACTCCAGGCAGTACTGCCTTTCGGTGTAAAGGACTCTGTATTCAACTCCATGCCGATGTTCCATTCATTCGGTCTAACAGCCGGAACTCTGTTACCGCTCATCACCGGCATGAAGGTATTCATGTATCCGTCACCCTTACATTACAAGAACGTACCATTACTGGTATACGACACAAACTCCACTGCCCTGTTCGGTACCGATACCTTCCTGAAGGGCTATGCCGAACATGCCCATCCTTATGACATGTATGCCGTAAGATTTGCAGTATCCGGCGGTGAAAAACTCAAGGAGGAGACCATAAACCTCTGGAATGACAAGTTCGGCATCAGAATTCTTGAAGGCTATGGTGCAACCGAAACCGCTCCGGTAATATCAGTAAACACCAACATGTTCTACCGCCGTAACACTGCCGGCAGGACACTGCCTGATATCGAAACCAGACTTGAACCTATTCCTGGAATTACTGAAGGCGGCAGACTGTGGGTTCGCGGTAACAATGTAATGAAGGGATATCTCAGAGCCACCAATCCTGGTGTTATCGACGCTCCTGAAGATAATTGGTATGACACCGGTGATATCGCCACCATTGATGATACCGGCTTTATTCATATTCAGGGTCGAGCCAAACGTTTTGCCAAGATTGCCGGTGAAATGGTGTCATTAACCCAGGTGGAAACAGTACTTACCAAACTGTATCCGGAAGTACCTCTTGCCGTGGTCAATGTTCCTGACGAACGCAAAGGTGAACAGCTGATGCTGTTTATCTGCACCGACAGTGCCAACAAGAATGACATCAAGGCTGCTTTTAAGAATGAAGGTATTACAGAGCTAGCCATACCGAAGTACATTCAGTGTGTTGACAGCATTCCTCTCAACGGTACCGGTAAGGTTGACTATGTAAAAGTTAAGGATATGGCTACCGCCATACTTGCTGAGAAATAATATAATAATTACTCAATCATTAGCGCCGGAGGTACAGAACCGCAGTCCGGCGCTTTTTTTTATAACTTGTATTATGGTAATTTCCAAAAAGCATGATAATATAAGCATATACTGTTATATATTCTTTATATGGTTCGCATATTAACTAACATACGGAAGTTTATTCAGTACCCGAACGGGTGCAAAGAAGGTTTTAACTTGACAGATAAGTCTCCGTACCCGTCAAATAAATAA
>OMYE01000097.1 GCA_900315145.1 uncultured Pseudomonadota bacterium
GAGCCTTTCTCTCCTCTTCGCTAAAATCAGGATCCCGATAGATAAATAACCGGCCGATACAGACATTTTTCTGTAAATCAATCCCTATCTTTATATGAGAGAACGAGGCAGTCTGCATTATTCCCGCAGTAAGTACTGCCGCCGTTCCGGCAAAGCGGGCAGCGGCACGTCCGAAACTCCTGCGGTGTGTACGCGATGCTTTTTCTGATATTTTCATATGCAGGCTTTATTTCCTGTCACCGGAATCAAGGATCCTGGTGATGGCCTCGGCAACTGTACATCCATCCCTTACCAGCTTTTCAATGGCATTCACCTCCTCGGCTCTGGTGGAATACAGGAGTTTTCTAAACGGATCCACCACCAGACGGCCGACGGCGTTGCCGCGGTCGCTTATAACAAATATCTCCGAGTAGACACCGCTCAGAGTATGTACAGATCTCAGGAACTCATACTCCCCGCCGGTAAGCGGCAGTCTTTTCTCCTGTTTATTAATGGTTTCCGCCTTCTGCCCGAGAAGGTACATGTTGGCACTGTTTTCCGCTATGGCCATGCCTACCTCGGAGCTGTACAGATCATTTACCGACTGGGTAACAGTAACGGCGGCTCCGCCGTATTTACGGAACCTGCGGTATCCCGTCTCAATAAACCTGGCCACGTCACCGTCACGGAGAAGATCCCAGGCCTCGTCAATAATAATGATCTTGGGACGGTTTCTTTCCCCGAGATACATATTCTGCTGAATCTGATAGATAAGCTGCAAAAGAACCACCTGCTGGAGATGGCGCCGTCCCTTAAGCTCCTCGAGTTCTAAAACGGTAAATCCCCCTTCCCGGAACTCAATATTGTTGTGTCCGCTGAAGAACCTGCCGTACTCACCTGCTGAAGTAAAGGAATAGAGCTGTCTTCCGAGGTCACTCACTCTCGGATCCTCCTCCCGGTTAAGAGTATCGGCAACCAGATCTATGGTTAAACTGTTTCCGTGGATTTTGAAGAGTTCACCGGTAATCCTTTTAAGCTCGGCATTCTGAAAATCTGTAAGCTTTTCCGTCGGGGCAGCCATTATGGCCAGAAGACCGTTAATCATATCCGCTTCATCGGCATAGTCCCGGACACATTCAAAGGGATTAAGTGACACCTCTGAATCAATGCCGAAGGAAAGAAACCTCCCGCCGAGAAAACTGCAGAGCTTTTCATAGGAGCGCCCGACATCAATAACATAGCAGAGAGCCCCTCTCGCAAGATATGAAACAATAATTTCATTAACCAGAAAGCTCTTACCGCTTCCAGACTGGGCGGCAATACACAGGTTGTAGTTTGTTGACGAATCATAAAGAGAAAGATTCATAAGCTGTCCGGATCTGCTGAAAAGATTCACTACACCGGTGCCGGTTCCCCTGCTGTCCGCAAAAACCGGGAGCAGCGGCAGAACATGCGGAGAGCACAGAGTCCGGAAACGCATCAGAGAATTAAAGGACGATAAATCCGTACCGAAAGGCAGACTGTTTAAAAAAATCGGCAGGATATAATATTTGTCAGGCATCACCTCGAAGCCGAGCTCCTTGTAATAGGTTCTGAGAGCGGAAACGGTACTCACCGCCTCCCGTTCATCTCTGCAGAAGGTAGTCACGGTGAGATTGAATTTCAGCGGTCGTGAACCGTTCTCCATCTCCTGGTAAAGAAGGTCAAAGCCCTGCTTTTTTACGGCAAGCTTGGGCTCAAATTTCAAAAGCGGACCGTAGGCCTGGTTTACCACCCACTGTCTGCGGGTATTGATAGAGGAACGCAGTGATGACACCTCCGGGTAATGAATTGTTCCGGTTATGATAAAAGGAGTAAAAATCCCTCTGGTACCGGTAAGAACATCCGCGGCATAGGAAGCGGCGTTGCCGAAATAGATATACTCGGGATACCTTTTGACTGAAAAGGTATTTACCCGGTAGCCACCGATTTCCAGATGATCCGCCGCAATCAGGAGCTCACTGTCATAGTCGGTAAGCTGTTCATTTATCGGAATTCCCTTATCAATACCCCGGTTATCCCTGCACCATGAAGCAAGCGGAGAGGCGTTAAAGAACGGTCTCAGGGACATCAGCAGATCCTCACTTGTCATAGGCCTTACCCGGAATCCCGCTGTAGAAAGCATCTGTTCCATGGTTTTGACATAAACGACGCTACGCTCAAGCTCCTCATCCGCAGGCTGAGTACTGCGGCACGGCAGAGTCAGAGTAATAAGGAGAACATAGTTTCTGAGTCTTGATGAGATACCGTCCGGCGGGTTGCCGACGCACTCCTTTAAAAAATCATTCTTCTTTTTAAGAACCCGGTTTAGCACGCTGTCAGACGGAAGTCCCAGCCGCACCCGTTCATTCTCAAGGATAAAACCCCCGATGTCCGGAGAGGCCAGCAGACTGAACTGCAGTACGGCATTCTCCGGAAAATCCTGATTTATAAGGACATCAAGTCTTTCAGCCACACTGTCATCCCCGCCGGAAAGAGGCTCAGCAGTCATACCGATGCCCAGTGATGTCTGACTGGAATCATTAAGATAAAACACCTGCCGGTCCTCATCATATGCGAGGACCGGATAAAGTGAACTTATTCTGCCGGTTACTTTTTTGAAATTCACGATGATTCTCCTGATATAAGGCACAGTATTTGCAAAAACAACCTTATCAGGAGGTTAGGCGACACTTTATGAATATCGCCTTAATAAAAACTGCCCGGATATCCGTGAATAATCTGAACCGGAACCATGGTGGAATAACCCGGGAGGGATATAACGCGGGAGAAACGGGGTTAAAACCGGATGAAAAATGAACATATTAAAGAGCACATCAGGAAACCCGTTTGATACATCCGTAGTCCACTGCTTCAAATTCATCCTGAAAAAACGCATCGCTAAGAGTATTCCAGTTTGGAAATACAGCCTAAGTCATATATAATGCACACACTTAGTATTTTTGTACCTGTTTTATGCAGTTCATACTGATACAGATTTTGGATATAAACATGAATGATTTTATAAAAATTACTGCTGAATTTATCCAGGCTACAGATGACTTTATATGGGGACTTCCCATGCTGGTTCTTCTACTCGGCATAGGTATTTTTCTGACAGTAAAGCTTCATCTTCTTCAGGTGTTTCACCTGCCTGATGCCATTAAACTTCTTTTCACCCCGCATAAGGATCACCATTCTAAAAAGGGTGATGTCACCAGCTTCGCTGCTCTCTGTACAGCTCTTGCCGCCACCATCGGTACAGGCAACATTGTCGGTGTAGCCACTGCTGTCGGGATCGGCGGTCCAGGCGCCCTTTTCTGGATGTTTGTGGCAGCTTTCTTCGGTATGGCCACCAAATACGCAGAATGTCTTCTTGCTGTAAGATTCAGAGAGCAGGATAAAAGAGGACACTTTGTCGGCGGTCCGATGTTCTACATTAAAAACGGCATCGGCGGCAATTACCCGAAAATCGCCAGAACCCTGGCTGTATTCTTCGCTGTATCAGGTATTGTAGCCGGATGTCTGGGTATCGGTACCTACACTCAGATAAATTCCGTGGTTGAAGCTGCCAATCAGTTAAACCTGGACAGACTGCTGGTCACTGTAATCATTACCATTCTGACAGTCATCATTACCTACGGCGGTCTTAAAAGCATTTCCTATACAGCAAAGAAAGTCGTCCCGCTCATGGGTATCGTCTATATTGTCGCCTGCCTGCTGATAATTTTAATGAATATTGGCAAGGTTCCGGAAGCAATCTCCCTTATTATAAATTCAGCCTTCACACCTACCCCGGCAGTAGGAGGCTTTACCGGTGCCACCATTATGATGGCAATGCAGAAAGGTGTGGCCAGAGGTATATTCTCAAACGAGGCAGGTCTGGGTTCCGCTCCGATAGCCGCCGCATCAGCAAAAACAAACTCTCCTGCTGAACAGGGGCTTATCTCCATGACCGGAACCTTTATTGATACCATTATCATCTGTATGCTTACTGGTCTCACCCTGGTAATTACCGGTGCCTGGACCTTAGACCAGACTGGGGTGGCCATGACCACTCTGGCATTTAAGGGAGTTCTTGGCGAACAGATCGGACTCTATGTGGTAAACATCTGTCTGATTCTTTTTGCCTTCACTACCATCATCGGCTGGAACTTCTATTCAGAACGCTGTGTAATCTTCCTTTTCGGAGTCAAAGGCATCAAACCGTTCAGGATTATTTACTGTCTGCTGGTAGCCTCATACATACTGATTGTTCTTTTCGTGGATATGAATAATATTGCGGAAAAAACGGCAATCAACACCATCTGGACTGTAGCAGACATCGCCAACGGCCTTATGGCTTTCCCTAATCTGATCGCTCTCTTCATGCTGAGAAAGGTAATCATTGAAGAAACCAGAAAACTCTTTTCCGGGAAAGGCAAGAAAGGTAACAGCTATCAGGAAGTTCTGAAACAACTGAACTAACAGTATAATCAATGAAAAAGGTGCCTTTAATCAGATTTTTTTAAGATATAAATCCTTAATTTCTGCTATAGCGCTCCGTCATCAGGCGACGCAACGCCTGTCCTGACCGCAGTATGCCTCCATAAAGCATACTGCGGTTCTTCTAAATAAATACATCAGCTAAATCATAAATAAAGCAGACAGCCTTATCAGATAAAAATCAGGTCAATCCGCCCGGTTAAGCAGAATAGTTAAAAGGAATTACTTTAGCTTGATAACTTATTGACTGCTAATTGCCAGCTAATTGACTACTAATTGATTATTCATTTCCATAAATGTAGAATGCCGAAGTCTATATTATGTCTTTATAAAATATCAGGTTAAGGAACTAATACCGGAACAGGATCTCATTTATGCGAGATCCTATTTTGAATAAGGCCACTTATTAAGCAGTAAACCTTTTTTAAGAAAAAAAATCACAGGGCGGCGAATCAGGCGTTAAAGCCCATCAGATAAGCTGAATTCAGCACATCCTTACCGATAACCTCACCCTTGCGCCAGTTACCGCCTCCGTATAGCTTGCCACGAACCATGGCATTTTCAATACAGTCGACAAAACCGGTCATGGCCTCCATGGTATTGTCAATGGAGGCATCACTGTCAGCCGCCGTGGCAATAAGATAGAAGTCCTTCCCCTTAAGTTCGGTATATACAGGCATCATCCGGTCAATAAAGGTCTTCATCTGCCCGCTCATACTGTAAAAGTAGACAGGAGTGGCCAGCACAATAACATCAGCCTTCAGCACTACCTTAATAATCTGCTCCATGTCATCTTTTATAACACAGTGATGAGTGGATGAACATACCTCACATCCCCGGCAGAAGCTGATGTTAAAGTCTCTTAAATAAATTTTCTCAGTCTCATGCAGTGCATCAGCAGCTCCTTTAAGGAAGCTGTCAATAATAAGATCCGAGTTTCCTTTCTTCCGGGGACTGCCGGCTATAGCCACTATTTTTTTACTCATAACATCCTCTGCTGAACTTAATAATAATGAGGGGGGAATGTTGCTTAAAATATATAATTATTACATTGTTATCATACGTTTACTGTTTTACCTATACTGTTTATATGGTTAATATAACTTATTCTATTGGTTAATTGGTTAATCGGTTAATCGCATAATACTCTACGTCAACATAATTATTCATCAATCATCAATCATCAATCATCGATTATCGATTCAACAAAGGCACAGATAAAGCACACTAAATAAAATGAAATAATCAATCCTAAGCAATCATGGCCTAAACAATCATGGCCGAAGTTAATCCGGTGTTCTCTGTATCTAAAGCAGACTTTAGAGCATTTATCACCTCATCATTAAAACCGACAAGGTAAACTTCTATGTCATAGTCAGGATGATCCCTGAACCATTCATAAACAGTACGCACAGCAATCCGGGAAGCCTCGGCAACCGGATAACCGTACACCCCGCAGGAAATGGCGCTGAAGGCTACAGTACGCAGACCTTTGCCGGCCGCCACTTCAAGGGAATTATAGTAGCAGGAGGCCAGCTTTTCCGGATCCGAAGGTCGACCGGCATATACCGGACCTACCGTATGAATGACATAGGCCGCCGGAAGATTGTAGCCGCCGGTAATCTTGGCCTCCCCGGTTTTACAGCCTCCGAGCGTCCGGCACTCATCAAGAAGTCTGCTGCCGGCACGGCGATGTATAGCTCCGTCCACACCACCGCCGCCTAAGAGCGTATTGTTAGCCGCGTTCACAATGGCATCAACCTTTAAAGTAGTGATATCGGCTCTGATAACCTCAATCTTCTGAACCATAAATAATCTTCCGTAACTTAAAATAAAAAGCGGTAACAGCTGAAAAAAACCGTTCCTATACTGAAAATTCTACTCTGAAGCCCTGAACTCTTCAATCATTCCGGCAAAATAAAGAATAAATCATCGGTATAGTCGCGGTTTACAGCATATTTTCAGCAGACTCAGCTGCTCGGGATATTCAGTCAGGACGTCTTCCTTAAATGAGATCACGGAATATACCGTTTCCTACAGTTTAAAATACGAAACATAAAAGATTTGGTTTAAACTGTTTTTCAGTAGTTTCGGTCTTCAACACATAAACTGGAATCAAAGAAACATTACAAGAAGTGGCTCATCATATGAAATATCAGAAACTCTTTTCCATGACAGCAGGAATACTGCTTTCTCTTTCCACCCTGCCGTTATCCGTTGCTCTTGCCGTGGAACCAGGAATATATAATGATCTCAGAAACAGCTCCTGGCATGACGGCTTTGTTTTCTACCATCCGGTAAAACATACCCCGAAGGCTGGCACACTGAAATTCTCCGGAGGTACCCTGCATGAGGGCGGATACGAAGCCACTCTTACTAATCTTAATATCAAAAACGGCAGAGTCACCGGCGGAACAGTGGAAAAAACCGAGTGGACACCGGAAAAGAATGCCTCGCTGGTAATTACCGATGATAACGGCACGAAATACAGCATGCTGTACATTAAGGATCTCTCAGGTAAAACCGTTAACATCCTCAATCCTTATCCGGGACATATCCCTGATGCCGGCCGGCTTATTGATAAAAACAACGTCTATCTCATGCTGAAAGGCAGCTACCTTGATGATGAAGGCAACAGATATGTGTTTACGCTCGGAGATCCGGACGACGGCTACCGGGAGTTTGCCGACTCAACATCTCTTACCGGCAGCCGCCAAGAGGCCTGCATTCTCATAACCCCGGAGAAAATCATCCCGCTCAACTTTGAGACGGAGTTTGATTTTACCGAGCCGGTATTTAAGATTAACGATGACGATTATGTGGAGGTTC
>OMYE01000128.1 GCA_900315145.1 uncultured Pseudomonadota bacterium
TGAATTTCTGTTCAGATATATGGGTATTCACAGAGACGAACTGAAAGATGAATCGCTGTCTGATGAAAGAAGAAATGCTATTCTTGAGCAGGCAATGCCGTGGAAATTTAAGAAGGCCTAAAGTGCTGACTTTAGACCTAATACTATTTTTTTTATTTTTTATTTTTTTATTTTTTTTGATAATCGATAGTTATGATATATTTGTCGGTTTATGCTAACCTCCCGGAGGTAATTTGCAAAATAATGGAAAACATGGTTTGAACCATTGATTTATAAGGCTTTTTGCCTAAAAATCAGTCACATGAGGTTAGAAACGTGAGAAAGCATTGATTTTTAAGGATTTTTTGTGGCACGTTCAAATTTTATCCCTTAAAATACAAATACTAGCCATAGGTTAGAAAAACAGCCTGTTGTAACTATTGGAAATCAAGGCTTCTGCAACGCCTCTGTTGCAAAGGCTGTCCCTCGATAGAGGGATTGAAACCTTTATAGCCATGATTAATTCTCCTTATGTAATGGTTAAGTTGCAAAGGCTGTCCCTCGATAGAGGGATTGAAACTTCGTAATCCACCTTCAATAAGCGGCAGAGTTCCCAACTGGTTGCAAAGGCTGTCCCTCGATAGAGGGATTGAAACTCGGCTTCTTCAGAAGATAATCTTCCTGTGAAAGCGTGGTTGCAAAGGCTGTCCCTCGATAGATGTGTTGAAGCTCCGACGAGTCATTCATTTCCACCAACGATCCAGATTTGCAAAGACTCCCCATCAATAGGTGAATTCAACTTTGGTCGATTTTTTTTTGCTCAAAACTTGCTTTTCTATCGATACTGATATATCCGTAATCGGTAGTCGTGACTATCCCTAAACTTAACTTATGGATGACATTTTTGTCATGCCATTATTTTTTTCCCTGAGAATCTATAGAATAATGAACGTTATTCTGTTCCTGACTAAACATCTAAAACCTGAATAAGTACAGAATGCGAGAAGAATATGTCTTCTGCCATCAGATCATTTATTTTATGCTGCTGTTTCAGTCTGCAAATATGTATGATTTTATCTAAAAAGCTTTGGCTGAATTTTTCAGAAAGCTTCTGATTTGGTATACTGTAGCCATTTTGATCAACATGTGATTAGGCTCGCTTTTTAATCGAGTCTTTTCCTTTTAAACTTAAACGGATTTCTTTTATGGCTACTTCATACGGTACAACATGGTGGGGAAAGGAATGGCTGGCTTCCCTTACTAAAATCGATTACGCCAACAGGATTCCTCGTGGAAAATCCTATGCTAACACCGGTAAGGTTCTGGATCTCACTATTACTGATAATGTTATCTCCGCAAAAGTAAAAGGCCATTACGCTTCATCCTACAGGATTACCATTAAGGTTCCTCAGGTATCAGCAAAAGACAGAACAAAATTAATGGATCTTATTCTGACAAAGCCGAACATTATGGCTTCACTGTCAAATAAAATCCTGGATCCTGAACTTCTGGACATCGCTTCATCCCTTGATATCAGCATTTTCCCTAAACAGTGGCGTGATCTGGACATGAAATGCAACTGCCCGGATTTTGCTGTTCCCTGCAAACATATTGCCGCAGTCATATATATGGTAAGTATGGAGATTGACAGGGATCCGTTTGTACTTTTCAGAATGCGCGGCATAGATCTGCTTATGGAACTTAAGAAACGTAAGATTAATCTGGATCGTGCTGAAGAAGTAAGTATTCCTAAATGGAATGAATTATCAGGATTCTCTATGCAGGATACGCCGGATCATAGGCAGAATGAAGGTGATTCAGAATTTGAATCTGAATCAGTATTTCCTGCAGATGTTGTAGAAACATCTGAAAACTGCAGCACGGATTTATCAGGAGAAACAGCCGGTAACAGTGAGGAGGAAAACCGTCTACTTGGCCTGCTGGACCGGCTTTCCTTTGAGCCGGTACCCAATCTTGCTGAAGATCTGATGAATCTGCTGCCGGAAAGTCCTGCCGGCTATGTTTTCGGGAGCTTTAAAAATAAATACGGCAAAATGCTCCAGATGGCCGCAAAAAAGGCCAGAGCAGTATTAAAAAATACTGATATCGGAGATGATGTCTTCAGGCATCTCCGTTCAGGAGTACATGTTTTTCCGGGAATTTCCGGAAATAATGAAAATGTAATTGCGCCCGGCAGCCGGATTGCCATTAACGTCATCAATAAAACTGTGTTAAAAAGCTGGAGTAAAAAACGTCTCGGCTATGTGGAGAAGTATATCACCCCGGTTAAGAAAAAAGGCGTTGATTCCGTTAATGCGGTCATGGCCTACACCGGCCATGGTATAGTGGTAAACCACGATATTACTGACAGAATATCCGGACTTCCGGGAATACCCGGGGCTGAAGAGATTACCTCCTTTTATTCCACCGAGGAGGAAATCTGCTTAAGGCTTTACTATATTGCTCTGAAGCTGGTGGTTTCCGGTGCGATTATTCCGCAGATTATAAGATTTGAGCCGGAAAGCGGTCTGGAGGTTAAACAGTCGAGACTTATAAAGGATGAATCCTCCGAGGCTGTATCCTGCCGCTGGATACCGGCACTTCTTTCTCCTGATGTAAGATCTTTATGTATCAGAGCCGGTAGTATTCTGAAGGGATTTTCCAGAAAAATTGTGGCTGTAGAAGGTGATGCAGAGCCGTCAGCACTTTTTGTCGGTTCATCAGCCATCGGTTACTTTATTTCGAATATCATTCAGGATACATATTTTGATGAATTCGATAAAACCGCCTCTGAAGATATTGTATTTAATCTCATTTTTGATACACCGGGAGATATTGTTGCCTATAACGGTCTTCTTCCTGAATACACCAGTCTGGAAAAATGGCTGAGTTCATTCCATCTGCTGGACGGGAATATTGTTCCGCTTATTTCGATAACCGAATCAACTGCCGGTGACAGTGCTGCCAAGCCTGGTTCCGAAGGAAACACAGAGACGTCATCAGGTATGGCGGATGATGCGGTCAGTGTTTATTTTTCTCTGAGTTTAAGTTCCCCGAATCTCGGAAATGAAGAGGTTCCTCTTGCTAAGGTAATGGCTGATCCTGCCTGTTCATGCTATTTTGATGTGTTAAAGCTTGCCGGTAGGCTTACATCATGCTGTCCGGCACTTAATGCTCTTCTTAATGCCGGAAAGGAAAGAATAAAACTCTCCATAAAGGATCTGGAGGAGTTCCTTATCAATTCGCTGCCGCTTTTAAAGATCATAGGCTGCCGGATGGTTATGCCGAAAAACATGCGGAAGCTTCTTAAACCGGCGGTGAAGATGAGAATTTCCTCATCCGGTATGCCTGGCGGCAGCTTAAGCTTTCTTAATCTTAAAAAGGTACTTTCCTATGACTGGGAGTATACGGCAGGGGATCTGAAACTCTCTCCGGATGATTTTGAGAAACTTATCGATAATGCCGGAAGACTGGTCCGTTTCAAGGGACAGTACCTTTACTTCACAGCTGATGATGTTAAGAATCTTCTTAAGCAGAAGAAACAGACTGAAAAGTCTGTTTCCGGCAATGCTCTTGTACTGGCTGCCATTACCCGTAGTTTTTCAGGAATCGATGTGCTTCTTGATGATTCAGCGTCCTCTACTTTAAACGGACTGTTCACTCGCCGGAATATCGAAGTACCTGCCACGGTCAAGGCTGAACTGCGTCCTTATCAGGTAAGCGGTTTCAGCTGGCTCTACAATAATGCCATGCTGGGTATCGGTTCTATAATTGCCGATGACATGGGTCTCGGTAAAACACTCCAGGTTATCACCGTTCTGGAATCAATGCGTCTTGCCGGAGAATTGAATAAAGCCAGGGCGCTGGTGGTGGTCCCAAAAACTCTCCTTATCAACTGGCAGAAGGAAATAAACAGATTTGCTCCGGAACTCAGATACTCCGTGGTATACGGCACCGGAGCCGAGCTTCCTCAGGGAGGTCATGTGGTTATTACCACATACGGTAAGCTGAGATCGGCAACAGAGCTTTTTGCCTCCATGAAAATCAGGATACTCATTATTGATGAGGCGCAGAACATCAAGAATGCCTCCACAGCTACCAGAAAAGCAGTCTGCTCCCTGAAATCAGACGGTTTTATCGCCATGTCCGGTACTCCGGTGGAAAACAGACTGCTGGAATACTGGTCAATTATGGACTTTGCCAATCCGGGACTTTTAGGCACTGCCTCTTCATTTAATAAAGCATATGCCGTACCGATTGAACGGGAGAAGGATCTAAAATCCCTGGAGCAGTTTAAACGCCTCACCTCGCCGTTTATCATGCGCCGGATGAAAACAGACAAATCTATAATAAGCGACCTGCCGGAGAAAATAGTTACCGAGCAGTACTGTTCTCTTACTGTTGAACAGAAAGTGCTTTATGAGTCAGCCGTAAATAATGCTCTTGCCGTTCTGGAAAAGGGCGATTCTGACGGCGGTGATTTTCAGAAAAAGCGCCGGGGTATTATTCTGTCAATGATTACTGCATTAAAGCAGATCTGTAATGCTCCGCACTGCTACGACGTTTCAGCACCGGCAGATTGTGAAACATCAGGAAAGGCGGGAACGCTCCTTGAACTGATATCCTCTTTAAGAGATGCCGGCAGAAAGACTATTATCTTTACGCAGTATACCGCCACCGGAGAGCTTATTGCCTCCTGGTTAAAGGATAAAATGAATATTGATGCCGATTTTCTGCATGGCGGTGTCTCCCTTAAGGAGCGTGAAAGAATGGTCAGTGTATTCCAGTCCGACCGTCACCGTCCTGTGCTCATTCTTTCTCTGAAGGCTGCCGGTACCGGACTTAATATTACGGCAGCTTCCGCCGTGATTCATTATGACCTGTGGTGGAATCCGGCTGTTGAGAATCAGGCTCCTTCCGTATCGGTCAGAAGAATAATGTCAATGTCTACCGTTTTATCTGTGAAGGTACCTTCGAAGAGAAAATCGATGAAATGATCAGAGCCAAGAGGGAGCTTGCCGATCTTACGGTTGAAGCAGGAGAAAAATGGATTACTGAATTGTCCACCGGCGAAATCAGATCATTGTTTAAGCTTTCTGAGAGTATTAATGCTGATAATGACGAAGACTGATAAAAACCGGTGCTGCCGCCAGCAGGTCTCTCTTTACAGAAAATGTTAACTGTTAGGGAGCCGGTTTCTTTCAAAACTGAGAGCAGAAGACTGCTCTCAGTTAAATCAGGTTAAAACCGGTTAAATCCGGTGATAAAAGTGATACTTCAGAACGGGATTCGTCATTCCTGAAAATGCCTGAAGTTTAATTTTCCTGCTGCTGTTCTCTTTTGTAGGTAAGATACATCTGTACGGTGCCGCTTTTTAGGTGAACCAGATCCTGTTCCAGATCTCTTATGGAAATGATAATGGTGGTGTAGCAGCCGTATTCTCTAAGTCCCTTTTCCAGATTGTCATTTACGATATGCAGGGTATTGAGATACTGTTCGGCTCTGTTTTTATCAAGACGCATCAGTGAAAGAAGTATTCTTTTGGTAAGAACCCGGTTCTGGTTCAGCCGGCTGCGGATCTCTTCACTGAGAGTGATATCCCGAGGGAGTTCCCGGATGCTGGAAAGAAGCACCAGATTCAGTATTCTCATTTTATGGATGCGGTGCAGGAATCTTGTAAATGCCCTGAATATGAATCTGTCGAAGAAAAGGGCGTAGCGCCATACAGGCAGCTTTTCCTGATAGATTCTGCTGCTTTCGAGAATATCATTAACCCGGCTGTCAACCTTCCGGGAATCGGCTGTAGCACCGTACTGCATTGACCATATGCACATCCGGTATTCCAAGTAGAATCTCGTAAGGTAGTGCCGGTAGGTTTTCAGCATGTCCGGTCTTTCGGATACCGGCATGACTATCAGGCTTACCAGCAGGGATATCATGGCCCCGAGAACTGTAAAGATTATTCTTTCAGTAATGAGATAGTCCGGAGTCATGGCGGTGTGCCGCATCAGAATGGCGAGAAGCATGATGGTGGCAGCGGTAATGCAGGCTACAAAAAGATAGTAAAGCTGCACGAAAGCTCTGCTCCACAGGGTAAGTCCCGCAAAGATAACCAGAAAGGTCATAAATCCGGCATCGGAGGTAACAAAGAGACATATAAGGCCGGCTACCACAACCCCGTAGAGACTTCCTAATATCCGGTGTACGGTTCGGCGCAGGGCAGTTAACGGAGTATCAATGTAGAGACAGACGCAGAAGGTGGTCAAAGGAATCCAGAAGCTCTGATCCACCGGATAAATCCAGGCAATGATTTCCGCTATCAGCATGGATAACATCATGCAGACAATCTGTCTTGTCAGATATCTGTCGATTTTTTTAATCATGATGCCCCTCCATATCATTGTCTGAAAGAGGTGCGTTAAGTGATTCTTTATCTGATGATGATTCAGATTCGGCCAGTTCATTCAGCTTAAGTTCGCAAATGGCGGTAATCACGTTACTTGTATGGGCAATCATTTCTCCGTTACAGAAGGGATCCGCCGGACCGTCATGAATGGTTTTTCTGTAGTCATAGAGTTCACTGATGCCGGTAAGAACGGTGTTTTTTCTGTGGGCCGCCAGCAGACGGCTGATTCTGCTGAAAATCCCCTGACGGATGTTGTTGATATGGATTACATGCTCCCTGTCCGTACTGGTGGTCGGCCAGTAGGTTATAAGGACGATACCATTGATAATCCTGAGATATTTTTCTCTTCTCCCGGTATCCTCCACATGCTTGGTGATGTTATAGAGGGATGTCTGCAGCATCAGCAGTTCATTTTTAGCTTTCTCGGTTAATTCCGAGAAGCTGTCATAGTAGCTGTTTTTAGAAAGCAGGGTCGTATAGCGGCGCAGATCGTGATAAAAACAGTGGTTTATCAGCAGACACCAGTGGAAGCGCAGTACCGGTACCGCAAGAACCGAGAGCATAACACAGAGAGAGCCTAGAGAGGCGGCGATACTGAAGTTTTTCGGGGTTACCTCGAGATTAACGTCCAGAAGTCCCATGCCGAAATTAACGATATTAAAGACACTCATAAACATTACGGTTCCGGAGGCTGCTTTCCAGTGTTTTAATGCATAGACGGTGGCGGCACACAGGATAATGCAGACGGTAATCTGTGCCGGGTAGAAGTGGTGGTGTCCTAAATAGATACTGAGGCCTATGGTGAGTACCAGAAGGGTGAGACTTACCGCCATATTTAGGAGTCTTCGCGGTAAGGTCGATCCGGTCATGGAGCGCAGACCGTTAAGGGCAACTATTAAGATATAAGCCTTGGCCTCTCCGAGATCCGTTAAGGCCACCAGAATAACTGCAAGAAGCATACTTATCGCACCGCGGAGGAGTTCGGCGGTATAGCTTCCTTCAAGATCGTTACGGATATAGTTGGTAATTCCAATCATACTGTTTTCAGTCTCCGTCGGCGTCGGTTTCCGGTCTGCTGACATATATAATTCAGCTTTTAGGACAGTTTAACAGAAATGAGGTATTGAAGCAAAACGGGAAACCGGGCTTTTAAGGCGCGGTTACCGTATGAATGATTCTGATAAAACCTATAAGAGAGTCCGGGACTCAATCTCTCCGTCACGATTCTTTCCGGACGGAGGGCTTCGTTTTTCAGATGAACAGAAAAACAGTACCGTAATCAGGTGCTGAAAAAACAGTGACGGAATCAAGCGGGGCTCTGGCAGGAGTCAGGCCGGTTAATAGTTGGTTATGATAACCTCCTGACCGGTTCTTTTATCGGCGTTTCTGTTTATATTACGTTTGGCAGCAACAGAACGGATGTTATAGCCCTGATAAAGAGTCTTTACTAATGGTACGTCATTATTGGAAAGCATCAGATGAACCCCTGCGGCATCAAGTCTTCTGAAAAGAGCGGCCAGTCTTTCATGATCTTTAAGAGTGAAACCGTCCTGGGTGTAGTCGGTAAAATTAGCAGTTTCACTTTCCGGTATGTAAGGACTGTCGAAGTAGACAAAGTCACCGGCTTTTACGTTTTCACAGAATTCTTCAAAATCACGGCAGGATATGGTGATATCAGCTTCCCGGAGATATTCGGAAATCCTTAAGAGATTACCTTCAACAATGGATCTGTTTCCGTTTTTATTATTGTAGGGAACATTGAAAAGCCCTTTGCTGTTAACCCGGTACAGACCGTTGAAACAGTGTTTATTAATCCAGATCATCAGGGCGGCGCATTCCTCATCAAGCTCATGATTTAAAATTTTATTGTTGTAGCGCTCTCTGATTTCATAATACTTTTCTTTATCGCAGTAAATGGCGTCAAGCTCGTTAACTGTGGCAATCACGTTATTAACAGAATGCTTAAGCTGCGTATAGAGATTGATGAGCTGTTCATTAATGTCGTTGATAAAGGCTTTTTTCGGGGCAATATTCAAAAAAACGGCCCCTCCGCCCACAAAAGGCTCGTAGTAATTGTTATATTCAGGCGGAAGACTGGAGGTTATTGCCCCAAGGAGCTGGGTTTTTCCGCCGGCCCATTTGAGAACCGGGGTCATTGACTGTTCTGTAAAGATATCCATTCTGTTTAATACTTTTCTTATTATTTTATCTAACTGTTTTCAGTCGGGCCGCTTCCATGGTGCGGACGCAGAAATAACAGTGTTAATGTATTGATTGAAAAAATAAAAAAGAATCCTCCCGGACGTCTGCCGGCTTTAACCATGATAAAAAGTTTATTTTACAGGACAGGGAAGATCCGCTGAGCGAATTATAACGGTTCAATACAGATAATGTTCAATACGGTGGCATTGCAGGTACTGCTCAATACAGGCTTAACGGCGAAATGAGACAGGTGCAGTTTTCGGGGGCGAATTTCTGTCCTCGATTGACACTATTTAACTTTAGGTAAACAATAATGTAAGTCTTATTTTTCAAAAAAATCCTCCCGGTGCTCCTCAAAGAATTCGTACATCTCTCTGACGTTGCCGAGTTCCGTCCATTTTCTGGTTGCTACCGGCTCTTTGTCCAGATCGTAGATGACGGCATCTTTTAAGGCAAGCAGCACAGGAGAATGTGTCGCTATGATGAACTGACACCCGTAAAATCTCGCTGAAGCAGAGATGAATTCCGCCAATTCCTTCTGGAGATTAAAGGCCAGACTGTTTTCCGGTTCATCCAGAAGATACAAGGCATGTTCATTGATGTGGTCTGTAAAGTATCTGAGGGCGCTTTCGCCATTTGAGTGAATATCCACATTTTTCATGAGTCTTTCCTTTACGAATTTGGACTGGGTCATTCTCTTGGCATCATAGAATTCCTTCCATTTGTCGTAGTCCTCAAGACAGTTCATATCAGGTTTGGTTCTTTTTTTATCAGTCCATTCCTGAAAAAGTTCCTCTCTTCTGAAGTCTATTCCGTCATTGATGTACCTCATATTAAGAAGATAGTCAAAGACATCATCGCTCGTCAGAATCTGGCTGTCCTCAGGGATTTTTTTTCCTTCAAAACGGCACATGTTGACGTATTTAGAAAAAAAGGCGGAACTGTTGAATACTGAATGCCGGATTAAATCGAGGCGCTGGGCAATTACATTAAGGATCGTGGATTTTCCCGAGCCGTTACCTCCGTAAAGAATTGTGACAGGACCGAATTCGAAATATTCCGGCTGCTTTCCTTTCAAAAAACGGAATGGATAATATCCGTGGTAGCAGGTTCTTCTGATTCCAAAGAGAAATGTGTCTTCGTCTTTTTCGGACGGCAGGAAAAATTGATGAAGGTATGTGCTGTTCATAAAATCACCTTTTAAACTGGCGGAGGTTAATAAGTGTGGAGAAAAGGAGAGTGGTTTTAATAGCTTTGTAAGCAAATATTTTAAATTGTATAGATATAATTATAATCTGATTTTAATTATAT
>OMYE01000124.1 GCA_900315145.1 uncultured Pseudomonadota bacterium
TTATTAATGTAATGATATGATATGTGTAATTGTAACAAATGACATTTTCTGGTGATTTATATATCTTTCCCGTGAATTTTTTTGTATTATCCTCCATTGTCCGGCGGTATTATTTTGTGCGAATTATGATGCAGCCATTATTTTATTGATAGTTTGATAGTGTCCTCGCAGTTATGCACTTTTTTATAGGTTTTTTGGATGTTGAAATATATTATTGCATTAGTCGTGTTTTTTGCTGCACTCGAGATATTCAGTATTTTTGTGGCTGCTGAATTTATTGGTGGTTTGTTTGCGTTATATGTCGTGATTGTGGAAATATTTGTAGGTGCATCAATTATCAAGGGGTATAGCTCCGGTTTAAGCGGCGGATTCTTAGGAGTGGCTGCTTCAGGTTCAAAGTCTGGTGTTATGATGCTCTTCGGTGCGTTAATAGCATTTCCTGGTTTCTTTTCAGATTTTATTGCTCTACTAATACTGATTCCTGTCTTTAGAAAGCTACTTCGTAAATTACTTGTACCGGTTCAGGCGTTTGTGATGTCTCAAATGGCCAAAAAGATGTTTGCCAATATGACCGGCAGTTCTCAAAGTAATGGTACAGCAGATGATATTTTTTCCAATCCTTTATTCAAGGATATGTTTGCCGGTCAAAATACTGATACAAGCAGTGATGAGCTAAATGAATCTGAAAACGCTGACGCTGAAGATGTTAGAGTGGATGTAATGTCTCCGTCTTCAGGAAATAAATCAGCTAAAAAGGCTGCAAAGGTTGTGGATGCTGAATATACAGAGCTTTAATTTTGAATACTTTTTTAAATCAATTGCGGTGTTAAATGATGAGGAAAAAGATTTGTAGGGAATAAGTGCTGTTAGAACAGCATTAGTTTCTGAAAACAACTGACTTTTCTATTCAATCTCTCAAGTTTTCCACTTGAATCGCATGGATTAAGGTTTATCCCCTGAAATTCAAGTGGGAAACTTGAGTCAATATATTGCACATGTTTATTGTAGCAGGGCTTTTTCGGTTGAAGTTCTTTTCTGCATTTGTTCTTTATCTATTTTTTTAAAGGAAATTACCACCAAGTGTAGTGTCTAGTAAACAGCATTAGGTTATTCGAAGGCTTTTAAGCATAATGCTGGCATGATGTATAAGAGGCCTGTTTGTCATATTTTTAAATAAAATTTTAAAATTGTCTTGAAATATTATTATTACCCCTTATGTAAGATATAGGTTTATTTTACTAATGTTGTATTTATCAATACTGGAGGCGGTTTAGGGATAAAAACCTAGATTGTTAATTTTTTATGGCAATTCGTCCTTTAAATGATCGTGTTATTGTTAAGCGTATTGAGGTTGAGGCAAAGTCTGCTGGCGGTATCGTGTTAACCGGCAGTGCTGTTGACAAGTCAACTCGTGGCGAAGTTATCGCAGTTGGACCTGGTCGTACTCTTGATAATGGCTCAGTTAAGCCGTTAGCTGTCAAGGTTGGTGATAAGGTTATCTTCAACGAAGGCTATGCGGTAAGAAAAGAAAAGCTTGACGGTGAAGAAGTATTAATTATGTCTGAAAATGATATCTTAGCCGTTGTTGAAGATTAAGATTTCAATCTGGTTATAAGGTGTGATAATGACAAAACTTTAGTTTTGTTTTTCAAGTAATTCGGATTATTTCATTTAAATATATACAGGATAGATAAAATGTCTGCAAAGGATGTTGTTTTTGGTAATGAAGCCCGCGTTAAGATGCTTGAGGGCGTAAATGTTTTAGCAAATGCCGTAAAGGTTACTCTTGGTCCAAAGGGTCGTAATGTTGTGCTGGATAAGGCATACGGTGCCCCAGCTATTACAAAGGACGGTGTATCTGTAGCTAAGGAAATTGAACTTGAAGACAAGTTCCAGAATATGGGTGCCCAGATGGTTAAGGAAGTAGCTTCAAAGGCTAATGATGCTGCAGGTGATGGTACTACAACAGCTACTGTTCTGGCTCAGGCTATTATCAACGAAGGCTTAAAGTCTGTTGCTGCCGGTATGAATCCAATGGATCTGAAGCGCGGTATTGATAAGGCGGTTGCTGCAGCTGTTGAAGAATTAAAGTCTTTATCAGTAGATTGCAAAGACTCAAAAGCAATTGCTCAGGTAGGTACTATTTCTGCTAATTCTGATGCTTCTGTTGGTAAGTTGATTGCTGAAGCTATGGAAAAGGTTGGTCGTGACGGCGTTATTACTGTTGAAGATGGTAAGAGCTTTGATGATCAGCTGGATTTAGTTGAAGGTATGCAGTTTGACCGCGGCTACTTATCTCCTTATTTCATTAATAAGTCTGAAAATGCCTCTGTTGAATTTGATGAACCATATATTCTTTTAGTTGATAAGAAGATTTCTAATATTCGCGATATTTTAACTGTATTAGAAGGCGTTTCTAAAGCAGGCAAGCCATTGTTAATTATTGCCGAAGATGTTGAAAGTGAAGCTTTGGCTACACTGGTTGTTAACAATATGAGAGGTATTGTTAAGGTTGCTGCTGTTAAGGCCCCAGGATTTGGTGATCGTCGTAAGGCAATGCTTCAGGATATTGCTATCTTAACTGATGGTACAGTTATTTCTGAGGACATTGGCATGAAGCTTGAGTCTGCAACTATTGATGATCTCGGTAGAGCAAAGCGTGTAGTTATTACCAAGGATTACACAACTGTTATCGATGGTGCCGGTGAATCAGCTGCAATTTCTGATCGTGTAGCTCAGATTCGTAAGGCTATTGAAGATTCTACTTCTGAATATGATAAAGAAAAGCTTCAGGAACGTGTTGCTAAACTGGCCGGTGGTGTTGCTGTAATTAAAGTAGGCGGCGCAACTGAAGTTGAAATGAAGGAAAAGAAGGATCGTGTGGACGATGCTCTTCACGCAACCCGCGCAGCTGTTGAAGAAGGTGTTGTAGCCGGTGGCGGTGTTGCTTTAGTACGTGTTGCTTCAAAGCTCACAAATCTGAAGGGAGACAATGAGGATCAGAATGTCGGTATCCGTGTGGCTCTCAAGGCTATGGAAGCTCCTTTACGTCAGATTGTTGAGAATGCAGGTCAGGAACCATCTGTTATTGCTAATGCAGTTCGTAATGCTAATGGTAATTACGGATACAATGCAGCAACTGAACAGTATGGTGATATGCTCGAAATGGGTATCCTTGATCCAACCAAGGTAACAAGAAGTGCTCTTCAGTATGCAGCTTCTATCGCTGGTCTGATGATCACTACAGAATGTATGATTACTGATCTTCCTAAGAAGGATGAAGCTCCTGCCGGTGGTAACATGGGCATGGGCGGAATGGGCGGTATGATGTAATCGCATACAGCTGATGTAATATAGTTTTAAAGGGAGAAAGGCTAGAACTTTCTCCCTTTTTCGTATTTATTCATTCATGATGAAAGTTGAAAGTATAATAAATAGGGGCACATCAGGTCAGAATGTGGTATGTATAATATCAGTTCTGCAAATCAACCTGTTCAACAGTTTTAATCCATTCTTCTACCAGATACAGCGGGACATTAGTCATCCAGTCCTGAACCCTGTAATCAGACATTGAAAATCTGATAGGCTTTAAATCTCTGTTGTTGCTATAGAGAGTTCTGAGACTTTTGGATTTAAGATTTTCCTCTGCTTTTACCTCAATAGGATATATATTTTGTTTTTGGACAACGAAATCAATTTCAAGTTCAGATCGTTCTCTGGAATGATAATAAACATGGCTACTGCAGGATGTTACCAACTGCTGCAGTACGTACTGTTCTGTAAATGCTCCTTTGTATTCCGTAAATGCGGTGTTACTGGTGATGACGTCTTTTGCATTGACATCTGACAGAGCCCCAAGCAGTCCGAGATCAAGCATATACAATTTGAAAGAATCAAAATCTTCATAGAATTTCAGCGGTTTTTCAACTTTAGAAATTCGTAATACCTTGTAAACCAGTCCTGCATCCGTCAGCCATTGAATGGCATTTTCAAATTCTCTGGCTCTGCCCCCTTTTTTAACCGCGCTATAAATAAACTTCCGGTTTTCCTTTGCAAGCTGAGCAGGGATACAATCCCATACCATGTTGACTTTGGGAAGAATATCATTGGGAATGTGCTTCGAAAAATCCCTTCTGTAGTCTGTCAGGATCTGTTTTTGTATACGTCTTACTTCAAATATATCATGAGTTTCAATATATGCTTTTACAACCGCCGGCATACCTCCAACATAATAGTATTGGCGAAGTAGCTCTATATACACAGAAGATAGAGCCGAGAGTTCATTCCACCGGTGTGCCTCCATGAGTTCAATTAGTGTTGATTTATCAAGTGCCTGTATAAATTCTTTAAAGGATAGAGGAAAAAGATTAATTTCATCAACTTTACCAACCGGAAATCCTGTTCCCTGATGTAAACCAACACCAAGAAGACTGCCTGCAACTGCTATGTGATATAGAGGTGCATTTTCACAAAAATACTTTAACGAGGTCACTCCGGCGGGGATTTGTTGAATTTCGTCTAAAATTATCAATGTATTCCCGGGTTTTATTGCAACACCTGACAATGCAGAAAAAAATCTTATCAGTCGATCCGTATTAAAATCAGTAAATGCATCAGCCATTGCCGGGATTTCGTCGCAGTTTATATATGCTACATTTGAGTACTCTCTGGAACCGAATTCCTTGAGCAACCAGGTCTTTCCCACCTGTCTTGCCCCGTTAAGAATTAGAGGTTTTCTGTTTTTACTGTTTTTCCATTCAAGTAATTTTTTGTATGCAGACCGTTCCATATTTATCTATCCGTAACACTCTTACCGTATTTTTCAAGCCGATATTTATTTTATAATACATTTTTACAAGCGAAAGTACAATGAAATATTACATTTTTACAAACGAAAGTTTGGTAAGATATTACATTTTTGCAAGCGAAAGTACAGTAAGGTATTACATTTTTACAGGTGAAAATACAGCGAGATATTACATTTTTACAAGCGAAAGTTTAAAAGCTCTGCGGAACA
>OMYE01000171.1 GCA_900315145.1 uncultured Pseudomonadota bacterium
TAATCTCTGGTGCGTCTCAGATTGCCGGCGAAGGAGCGGGAACCCCGGCTTCGGAGTCCGGCTTTAGCGATCCTCTGCGGATTTTAAGCGGTGCCTGGATGGCGTTTTTTACCTCTATTGCCGGCATCACTGCCAGTATATTATGCAACTGGGACTTTAAAAGCCAGAGCTCAGGTGTAGTGGAGGCCATAAATGAGCTTCAGTTTAAGATTGACAGCATTTTTCCGCCGAATATCAGTAGTGACAATGCTCTGTTAAAGCTGGGAGTACGTGAGAACTCCGTGCAGTGGTGCATCAAGGCGATGGAAAAGAGCATTGTGGAATCCTTAAAGCAGACATCAAGGGAATCTGCAACACTTCTTGCTGAATCCATCACCAGATATATTGCCGATGTTAACCGTGAGGCGCAGCAGGAGGCGATAAATCAGATGGCAAAGGTTCTGGGGAATGCTCTTAACAGATATACTGAAGAGCTCAAAAAGTCAGCAGGGGAGTTTGAAAGAATAACTACCAACGTTTCGATTATTGTTAAGGACAGCTATGACCGGATGGCCGGCAAATTTGAGGAAATGACGAACGGAACCCTGTCATCCATCGGCAGTATCAGTAGCGATATCCGGACCTGGTCAGAGCTTTCCGTAAAACTCGGGGAGAGCGGCAGTGACATCTGTTCCCGTCTTGATGAAATTATTGACAGAACCTCAGACAGTCTGAAGCAGTGTAGTGAAGTGTATGCCTCCATGGAGGGAATTCAGAGGAAAATGGCGGATAATCTCATCAGTCTGCAGAAGCGTAGTGATGATAATCAGGTATACATGGATAAATTCATGGAACAGTCCTCTAAACTTCATGAAATCTTTGCCCTGTTAGAGAACAACCAGAAAATGATGCAGCAGGTGGTAAGCGAAATGAAGGATTTTGCTCCGGAAATAGATGTTTCGCTTAAGGAGAATCTCCGGGAATATACCAGAAATGTCAATAATCTTACCCGTGAGCTTGCCGAAAAGTGGAAGGACACTTATGTGGAGCGGGCGCTTGCCGAAAAGTGGAAGGACACTTATGTGGAGCGGGCGAAACACTACGAAGATGTCGCCTCTAAAACCATGGATTACGTTACCAGAGCCTTTAAGGTTATGTCTGATATCCATGATGACCGGGAATAGTTTATAAGTATTTAGCTGGGGCTTAATAAGGATAGCTACAGCCTGCTCCATTAAAAGTTACCGGTCGTTTAACAGTTTTATAGTGACAGAGACTCACGACAGTCGATGGCTTATGAATAAAATCAGCGGATACCGAAGACCGAGCGGATAAATGCCGATGGATAATTATAATTTCAGATTTGATTTGACGGCGGAAATGCCCCTTCTCACCGACCTCTGGCCGGAGAACGGGCTTTTTGTTTCATCTGACGACCATGATGATAACGGCGACACATTTGAAAAAATCATGAATGAGAAAGGGCATGTCCTGCTGCATTATGCCCGGTGTGTCGATCCGAATATCCGGTTTATCCGGGAGATACTGAAGCTTATTGACGGGAGTAACGGTTTTTCTTCAGGGGAATTTACCCGTATTGTCAGAAATTTTCTTGTCAGGTATCAGCGTGATGACGGTGGAGAACAGGAAACTGATGCGGAAAAGAGGCTGTTTCTGCTCCTCTTTTTCTGGAAATACTATAATCTGATTACTGATAACAACCTGTACTATCTTTATATTCTGAATAATCCCCGGTTCGGTTTTGCCGGATCTCAGGATTGATGATTTAGAAACAACGCTTTACTCTGAGGAGATTCGGGATCACCGGTTTAGCTGGATAAGGGATTTTTTGCAGACAGGGATAACCTTCAATGTCGCCAATCTAAAAAATCTGGTAGCTCAATGCAGTTCATCCAAAACTCCGGGCTCGGACATTGTCAGTGCTATGATGGAGCCTAAATATCTGAAGGATCACGGCATTATGGATGCCAGAAACAATATCCGTCCGCTGTTTTTTATGGAGCTCACGGAAACGCTGTTTATGAATATAAAGGAGACCGGGAAAAAGGGCCTCAGGATTTTTCAGTGCTTTTCCTCTGAATCCGTAGTTGATGATATTTATGAACTGCTTATTCGTAAGAGAGCAGAGGAATTACTTAAAAAAATTGTTAATCAGCCGGTGTATGGAGCCGGCGGAAATCTTCCCGGTGAGGAAAGACCGGATAGCCCGGGTAACATTATGTTTCTGGTGTTTGCCTACGCTTTTGAGTATCTCTATATTCATCGCGGGAGCATCTACGGAAAAGTATCCGGAGCCGGTACAGTACCTGAGGAAAATGACAGTGAGGGCACCGGAAGGGAGTACGGTTTTGATTTAGCCAAAGCTTCCGGTAGCCTAAGAGGGCTTATCAGCGAGCTAAGCAGACTGCGGATCGGCCTTTCAGATATCTTTAATTTTTTTAAAGGAACCGGGGAGAGAGCAGTCCGGCGGACATTTCTTACTCAATATGTCTACGGATATTACGTGAATCAGTTTATAGGGTTCGTGAGGGAATTTATCGGGGAGTTGCCGGTGACAGCTGATGTATACCGCCTGCTTTATGCCGATGATAAAGGACGTAATAAACAGACGTTAAGTTCGCATGACTACGATTTTCTGCACGTACTTCTTCTGGAGAGCTTTTCAGGAACCATGGTCCGTAGCGGGGTAGACAGTACATTGATGGAAAAAATTTCAAGATTCGGTTTCAGTCCGGTGACAGGTGGAGGAATTACCGCAGATGATATTGTTAATGTACGGTGTTATTTTTCCCCGCGTCATTTAATCTTCCTGAAAAAAGAGTTTCAAACGACATTATCCGGATTGTCCGTAGGCAGGTCCGGAGATCTCAATTCCTACTGTCTTATCCGGAGAAAAAACGGTATGTATATTCTGGTCTGGTCGGATACCCCGGGACTTCCGTCCTCATTCTACAGATGCAGTGAAAAGAGAACGGGGTACACCGGCTGCTTTAACGGAACAACCCAGTATTTCGGCATGGATGATGTTCTTTGTGATATGGAGTATCTATGTCAGGTGTAGAAACAGGAATATACGGGGAAAAAAATACTGCGGCTTCAAACCTGGCACTGATTCATGACAGGGGGGCGGTGAGATATGTCATTCTGTCAGACGGTCTGGATACTGCCGGACTGAATGACGGCGGTATTCCGGGAAAAAGTCTAAAGGACAGAGGTTCAATTGAGAACACTGTTCTTATTTTTGATGACGCTTTAATATCTCCGGTGACACCAGACGGTTTAGAGAGCACCGGCAATAAAGAAGAGACTGACACAGAGAGTGCAGAGCAGAATGAATCAGCGGCTAAGGAGGAAACTGCAAAAAAGATATGGCATGAATATGAAAGTATCCTCTCGGATTTAAAAAATAATCCCGATGATTTCTGGTGCTGCCGTGATGCGGTTATGAGTATTTCCGGACTCACGGCCTGCGGTCTCCTCATTAATTATTTAAAGAAACCTTATGTTCCTAATAGTCTGTTTAAGCGTACTGCCGGTAATACATCATCCGGTATACCTGATGATGTATCTGACGCCGGAGGCGGATGGGAAAAGGGGAACGAGTTATTAAAACAGACTATTTTTGAAGACAGATCTCAGGAGGCAGATCTTCTGCTTTTGGCAGTGGAGCTGGTTTCGAAGGCTGATTTTATTGAACTGCCGCTCATAATGAGATATTTCCCGGCGTGTAAAGATCTGGTAGAGAAACATGTTGCCGGAATTAAAGAATTTATCAAAGAAAGAATTCACGGGCTTTTTAATGAGCTGCCGCACGCATCAGGATATATGCACAGAACTGCCGTGTTTATAAGCCGGGTGAAGGAGATGATAACCGGACATGCCATGAGTTATGATTTTATTGAGTTCTTTAAAGACCGGCTGGAACTCTGCAGCTACACCAGTGCATATGGTAATTTTGTAATAAAGGGGCGGGAATCCGGAGTAGCGGTGAAAGGAGTATATCTTCCGGGCAGGATTATTGAATCCTTTGATGAAAAAACAGAGGCTGTGGTTAAAAGCATCAGAGATATTTTCAGTCCTGAAGCTCCCGGCGGACGTTCAGGGGGGCTCCGTTATCTGAGTCTGGAGTACTGTCTTAACGGAATAAGAGAGGCAGAAAAGGTCTTCGGGGATTTTTTAAGAGGGGTAAGCAGCGGGGAAATTTCCGGTCAGCGGCTTGTCTACCGTTTTTTAAGGGGGCTTGATTCCCGGGAATATCATTTTATTGCTGACGGCAGACTCTACGTCTACCGGTTTTTAACGGAGAGACTGCGCCGGCAGGTGAGTGAGAAGTTCTCCTCGTTATCTGAGTTCGGCGGGAGGTCTTCAGCTGACGAGGTTACCTCTGCTACCGCAAAATATCTCGGTATGATGTATGAACAGCCTTTTGCTTTCAGAGAGGATGATCCGCATGCCGGAAAATCAGCCGGCAGAATTACCGGTTCTGCAGAGCTCCCAAAACCGTACACGTCTGGACCGGTGTATGAAAGAATATTTAAAAACAACGGCAGGAAAAGATATCTTCTGCTGGAGGTGGTCCGTCATCACCGGAAAAACAGTCCGGCAGTGAAGGAAGAGACTGTTTATGTCAGAATTTATATGAAAAATTCCACTCTGGATTATCAGCTAGAGAGGGCGTTTCTGTTTAAAGACGGCGATGATTATTTTGAATATCAGAATTTCTTCAGCGGTGACAGGATTGTTTTCCGGTTCAGTCATAAAATTTTCTATGCCGATTT
>OMYE01000048.1 GCA_900315145.1 uncultured Pseudomonadota bacterium
TATTCTGACAAGCTGTACCGGAATCATCATGTCACACGGGGAGGAAAAATGCATCCAGAGATTATCCGCATGATTCATTCAGTGTAATGATAACTGTTACCTCTGACTCACACTAAAAACATGTACACAGCTCAAATGCTAAATGGCAGTTGTCAGCTATCTGGCATTATACGGGATTGTGTAACAAGTCTCACAATTTATTCATGCTACTCTTTAAAAAACATTTAATAATTACCTTTATCAGAACTCGGTATATAAAACGATATCTGACTATTTTGTTTAGTTTTGCTGTATTTTTTATAGAAATGAATAAAGCAAGATATCCGGAAATTGTCAGAGTGAGAAAAAAACCTAAAATCAAAAGCATTTTCCTCACAGTCTAAAAAGTGTAATATCAACAGTAATCACAAATACGCCGGTTGTCCACAGCCCACAAGATTACAATCAACTTGAATATACGTATAAAGAGTGCTATGATCCGGATACTTACAGAGGCCTTATCAACCAAGAATCAGCACATCAGAAAAACCTTATTCCGAAAGATAACAGGGTATACTCGGAACATTCCGGTCACCCCCTCTTGGTTACGCCCTTTGTTGAAATAATCGGTTAATATTTCACTTAATATCTGTATATCCCGACTGGCAGTCATAATAATCACTTTTACGGCAGGTCAGTATATCGTTTACCATTAACCCTAAATAATTAACACCATGAATATCATAGACAAGTCACATAAACTGGATAATGTTTGCTACGACATTCGAGGCAAGGTTCATATTGAAGCCCGTCGAATGGAAGATGAAGGTCAGCGTATTCTTAAGCTGAATATCGGCAATCTGGCAACATTCGGCTTTGAAACACCTGAAGAAATTGTTAAGGACATTGTTCTTAACATCAACGCAGGACAGGGATACTGCGATTCAAAGGGGATTTTCTCGGCGCGCAAGGCAATAGCCCAGCATTATCAGCAGAAAGGACTTCGTCAGATCGAACTTGATGATATATTTATCGGCAACGGTGCCTCAGAACTGATCGTTCAATCCATGCAGGCCCTGCTCAATAATGGCGATGAAATTCTTGTTCCTGCCCCAGACTACCCTTTATGGACAGCCGCAGTAAATTTAAGCGGTGGCAGAGCTGTGCACTACATCTGTGATGAACAGGCAAACTGGTACCCTGATCTGGAAGATATCAAGAAAAAAATCACCCCTAAGACCAGAGGTATTGTATTAATCAATCCTAATAATCCAACCGGTGCCGTGTATTCGACAGACCTGTTGCTCGACATTATAGAAATTGCCAGACAGAACAATCTCGTCATTTTTGCCGATGAAATATATGACAAGATTATTTATGATGACATCGCCCATCACAGCATCTGCACTCTCTGTGATGATGTTCTTGTTCTGACTTTCAATGGTCTTTCCAAGGCATACAGGGCCTGTGGCTTCCGCCAGGGATGGATGATTATCAGCGGTCCGAAGCAGTACGCCAAGGACTATATTCAGGGACTTAATATTTTAGCTTCAATGCGTCTATGCGCTAATGTTCCTATGCAGTTTGCCATACAGACAGCACTTGGAGGCTATCAGAGTATCAATGAACTCATTATTCCCGGTGGCAGACTGCGCCGACAGAGAGATCTGGCCTATGAACTTATCAACTCCATTCCAGGGGTAAGCTGTGTCAAACCGAAAGGTGCTCTCTATATGTTCCCGCATATTGATCCTAAGGTTCACAAGATTAAAGATGACCAAAAGATGGTTCTCGATCTGCTGAAACAGGAAAAGATGCTGATAGTTCAGGGAACCGGATTCAACTGGCCGGCTCCGGATCATTTCCGTATCACCTTCCTGCCTCAGGAAGAGGTAATTCAGGATGCCTGCACCAGATTAAAACACTTCCTGAAGACGTACAGACAGTAGTCAATACGCTGACATAACGGATAACAGAAAAGAGGGGGTCCCCCTCTTTTTTTTTATGACAGGTACAGCTGTCCTGTGCATAGAAACGGCTTTTCTGCCATTAGTCTGTCTCCATCAGAACTTAATTCTATCAGCATCCTACAGAAATCAGCTTTTCAGAACCATGATATTTAATAAGACGAGTTACAGTGGCATCTGATATTTCTTTTTTATAAAAAAAAGTGGATGCACCTCATGTACATCCACCAAAATACTGATAACAAAACCCGAAACGCTGTGTAACGCTTCACCTATAATTCTGCATAAAACATACCACCATGACTAGCATTCCGGCTGTTCTTAAAACATGTCGACAAAAAACTGTCATTGAAGTAATATCTATGCATATGTGCCCATCCCGGTATCATGCCGCAGTTCTAAAAAGATACAACTGATGACTGGAATATCCACAAGACGCACTGTAATATCCTCTGCCATACCGGAAACAGACACACCACAACCTAATGACACGGATTGCCTATGAGTAAAGATAACAAAGTTTCATTTATTATTGACAGCAACGGTAATAAAACTCATGCCATAATTCCTATTGATGCATATCAGGAACTCTTGAATCTGCAGACCATTCTGAAATCAAGCTTTGATCTTAATGAAAAGGAAAACTATTATTTTTCAGTTAAAGGAGTTAACGCCTCGGGCTTCCCTGTTGGCAAAAGGTCCAATCCAAGCTTTATGATCAATAAGGGATCCATGATATCCGTAGGATGTGCTAAATCACTCCGTCAGCAGGTTATTGATATCCGCAACCTGCTTATTGAAAAGGGAACCATGTCATATGACATAAAGCTGAACTGTTACATTCTGAATGAAAGCTACATGACCACCAGTCCAAGCTTTGCTGCCTCATTAGTTGCCGGGAATAACAGAAGTGGCTTAGATGTCTGGACCAATAAAGACGGATATTCCCTTAAAGACTCGGGTTACGGCCCGCATGCCGGAGGTAGCGGACAATCAGACAAGACAGACGCAACAGATGATGAGAATCGGGATTTTTCCACCTGATAAAAAAAACTGAAGTATTTAATCAAATGCTTTAAAATACAACCATAAAAGGTTCTGCAACTACAGATTAAAAATATTTTTACGAGAGAATTATAATGGCTTCATTTTCACTTTCTGCTTTTAAAATAAAGCTTATCAATTCCATTCTTTATGAAAATTTCAATAAAGATATACCTCTGGACAGAGTTTATGCCGGCCATTTTAAAAAAATAAAACTGAAGCCGCAGGAACAGGCTCTGATAATTGATCTTGTAAATGATCTCATCAGACGTTTGAACTATTACACCTTTATTGCCGGATACAACCGAACCAGAGATGGAAAGAGACATATCAACAAACTGATATGTGCCCTTCATATTGAAAAGAAATGGCCTGTACCAAAAGATCTTCCAGACTGCGAAGACTTCAGTGTAAAACAGGCAAAAACCCGCAGAGAACAGGCTAGAGAGATTCCCAACCTTAGGTACGGATGTCCTGAATGGCTTGACGTTCTCGGTAGAGATCAGCTTGGCGAACAGTGGGAAAAAGAAAAAGTAGCCCTAAGCCGTAAGCCGGAAAGATATATCCGTACCAATACACTTAAAACCACCAGAGAGGAACTGTGCAGCAGACTGGCAGATGCCCAGATATCTTTTGAAGTACCAGATGATCAGGAAGATGCCATAAAAATTACCGGCAATGCCGATATATTCAAAACCCAAATGTTCAGAGACGGACTTTTTGAACAGCAGGATATCGGCTCCCAGAAGATCGCTCCGTTCCTTCAGGTAAAACCAGGACTGAGAGTTATTGATGCCTGTGCCGGTGCCGGAGGCAAGACACTGCACCTATCTGCATTAATGAAGGGTAAGGGCATCATCATTGCCATGGATGATAAAGACTGGAAACTGCAGGCTCTTAAGGAACGTGCCAAAAGGGCCGGCTCATTCAATATTGAAACCAGACACATAGACAGCACCAAAGTTATCAAAAAACTCAAAGAATCAGCTGATCGGGTTCTACTTGACGTTCCTTGCTCAGGAACAGGTGTTCTCAAACGTAATTTTGACACAAAATGGCAAGACAACAGTCATGATATAAGAGAACTCACCGTTATCCAGGCGGATATCCTTGACAGATACTCCCAAATGACCAAGAAAGGTGGAATTCTGGTTTATTCTACCTGCAGTATCCTACCAATGGAAAATCAGAACCAGATAACTGCCTTTTTAGAAAAGCATCCGGAGTTTATTCTCGAAGAACAGCAGACCGTGTATCCTTCTGCCGGTGGGGACGGATTCTTTATGGCCAGAATGAAACGTACAGACTCAGCTACTGTTCAGGAAAATACCGTAACTGAAACCGGAAACACTCAGGAAGCCCCATCATCCTACTCAGTTACAAAGGAATAGTTTCGGCAGTTTACACACAGATTGCTCATTCAAAAAGTGCCGGTGAATTCTCTAAAGTTTTCACCGGCATTTATTTTTATGCTGTTTATGGAATAAGATTAATTAAAATTTGACATTGATCGCAAAAAATGTATACTATAGCAGTCTATTGATTAGAATTAATTCCAATAGATAGTGCTTTTTATAAGCAACTGCCTCCATTTTTCTATGTTCATCAGTCGCATGACTGACATTCTCTGCCGGTCTTTGACCACATCGGATTTTGCTTTAGAAAATATGAGGTAATACGGTGTTTTAGGTGGGAACGGCAAATCCGGAATGATTGTAGTTGTCCGGATTTCCTCTAGATGACGCATGCAGCCTACAGAAATCTGCATAATGAAAACTTATATTCCGGTTACATACTGCCGGATAATATCATCCGTCATCATAATTATAGCTTTCGGGATAGTCGGGAGTCCGGTAAATAATCACAGGTACAGGCATTCAAAGGAGCATTGTCTCCTCTGAAGAATATTTCATATGTCAACCTTCTGCCATCAATGAAATGATAAAGGATAATGATTTATTCTCTAGATCTGTTTTACTTATTCCGGTTCAACCAGTTCTTAAAATGAACTGGCAGTGTAGTCTACTCCATAATCAGAATGGATAAACCGCTTCAGAGTACATCCTGAAAAAATAACTGTTTCAAACAGCATCTTAAAACTGGTCTACTGTACCCCGGGAGTCGTGTCCATTAAAACTGAATGTCATTTTATACACACATATATACCGATAATTACAGCCGTTCAGGATGCTATGTTCCAAACTTTTTGTTTTATCTGCCTTTAAACACAGATGTCTGTCTCAGAAGACAGATTTTTCTGAATTTTTATTACACAAGGAAAAATGATGACTGATAATAATACTCAGCTCGAAAAAGAAACCACCGGAATGAACCAGAATACAACAGGTACATCCCCTGTTGAAAACTCCCAGGCGGAAACTCCCGTTTCTACCGAAAATGCAGACAGTGAAAATATTGAACAGGCAGAAGAAATTAATGGATTTGACAAATTCGGCCTTCGTCCGGAAGTACTGAAGTCAATCAAAAAGCTCGGCTTTGAAATGCCTTCACCTATTCAGGAAAAATCAATCAAGCCACTCCTGGACGGTTTTGATGTCTTAGGACAGGCTCAGACAGGTACCGGTAAAACCGCCGCCTTTGCACTTCCTCTTCTTTCCCGCATCAGTGTGGAAACCAGAGACACCCAGGTTCTTATCATTGCACCAACCAGAGAACTTGCTCTGCAGGTTGCAGAAGCCTGTCAGAGCTTCGCCAAGTATCTCCAGAAATTCAGTGTACTGCCTATATACGGTGGCGCCTCATACGATGTACAGCTCAAAGCACTTAAGCGCGGTGCTCAGCTTGTTGTAGGCACCCCGGGACGTGTAATGGATCTCATCAAACGTGGCGCTCTTGTTCTAGACAAATTAAAGGCACTGGTTCTTGACGAAGCCGATGAAATGCTACAAATGGGCTTTATTGAAGATGTTGAATGGATTATTCAGAAGTGTCCTGAAAACAGACAGATTGCCCTGTATTCAGCCACTATGCCCGATATGATTAAGAAGGTGGCCAGACAGTACCTAAAAAATCCTGTTGAAATCAAGATAGCCTCAAAAACCACAACAGCAACTACCGTAAGACAGAGATACTGGCTGGTATCAGGCCTGCATAAGATTGACGCTCTCACTAGACTTTTAGAAGTTGAACCTTATGATGCCCTGCTGATTTTCACCAGAACAAAGACTCAGGCTGAGGAACTGGCAAATAAGCTTGCCGCCAGAGGCCATGCATGTGAAGCTCTTCATGGTGATATTCCGCAGAAAATTCGTGAAAAAACAGTAGACAGACTGAAAAGCGGTCTTCTTGATGTGTTAATTGCCACCGACGTAGCCGCCAGAGGTCTTGACGTTGACCGTATCACTCATGTGGTTAACTATGATATTCCGTATGACCCTGAATCATATGTCCACCGTATCGGCAGAACCGGCCGCGCCGGCAGAACCGGTGACGCCATTCTGTTTGTTTCACCTAAAGAACGCAGAATGCTCCGTCTCATTGAACATACCACAAAGCAGCCAATCGAACCAATGACCATTCCTACAACACAGGATATCAATCGTCACCGTGTCATGGCATTTAAAAACAAGATTCTTAAGAGCCTTGAAGCAGATGATCTTGAGCCATATCAGCAGCTTATAAATGAAGTACTTGTTGATGACGCCATTGATCCGATTGATCTCTGTGCGGCACTCGCCAAGCTCGTTCAGGGGAACGAACCTCTCTTCCTTGAAGAAAAGCCAGAACCGAAACAGAAGATGCTCAATGATGAACGTGAACGTGCCACACACACCAGAACCTTCAGCTTTACCAATAACAACGAAGATGAGGAGCCACGCATAAGAGAAGAAAGCTTTGAGAAACCTAAGAAAAAGCCTTCAGCAACTCCTCAGCCGTTAAAAGACTTCCCTGATATAAAGATGGTTCGCTACCGTCTGGCTGTCGGTTATCGGGACGGTGTCAAGGCAGGACAGATTGTCGGAGCCATTGCCAACGAAGGTGAAATTGACAGTCAGTACATCGGATGCATTGATATTTTTGACTCCTTCTCAACCGTTGACCTCCCTGAAGGCATGCCTAAGGAAGTAATGGAAACTCTTAAAAAGAGCAGAGTCTGCGGCCGTGCTTTGGAAATCAGACATTACTACAGCGATGACAAGGTACCAAGCAGTGAAGATCGCCGTCGAGAAAGAGCAAAAGCAGCTGAACACACCCGTCACGCAAAAAAAATTACTGATAAAAAGAGCAGCAAAAAATCCTCCGGAAAACCTAAAAAGGGAGGACGTGCAGCTCCTTTCAAGCTGTAATTTCCGGCTTAAATCCGACTACCCCGGCGCACTTGACGGAGCCGGGTACGTCAACGCTGATTTCCGTACAGTTTTCTGCACCGGAAACAGTTTCAGGATGACATCCAGACACCGGTTGTTTCAGGATACAATTTTTTGAAACATCCGGCATTATAATCACGACAAGTTTGGCTTTTATATTTATTTGTAAGACAGCCCACTTACATGAATTATGCCTTCTGTTAAAATGCTACCGTAAGTATAAGAGGTACATCATGGCAATTTTTGGTGAAAAATTTTATAAAAATCTAGGTGAACTGAGTCCATGGCAGCAGTCCCTTTTTGCGCTGGTTCTCGCTCACAGACAGTCGCCTAATTTTCTGCTCTATGCGGAAATGAATGAGGATACTGCAGCTCAGAACGACTTTATGCATGTTCTCGACACCATGTGGGAATATCATATGGACAAGGATAATCACATTGATCTTGAATCTCTGCTTGAACAACTGGAAAGACATATTCCTGAAATTGAAGATGATACCCCGTATGGAGCCTACCCGGCTCTGGATACCTGTATTTCTCTCTCAATGTCTATAAATGCCATTATCAATCACTTCGGTGATGAAGCGGAACAGGCGTGCGGTGCCTCCATATGCACGGTTGCTAAATATCTGGAAATTACAGACGACACCCTATACTCAGATGAAGAACTTTATGAAAAGCAGCTGATAGTTGAAGAGATGGATTTTCAGATTGAGCTTCTGAATACAATCTCAAAAGCTAAACGTTCTCTCGATTTTATCACCAAAATGAAGGATGAATGCGCCGGCTTTGAATTCTCTAATATCGGAATCAGCAGATATTAAGCCGCATAATCAGTATACTTACATCCGGACCGGGACATATTTAAACGGCCGGATTCTTTATTTATAGAGAGATAATAAGCCTTTCACATCGCAAAGCCAAAACAACAGAAGACCTTAAGCCGGCTCAACTTTCCCGTAAACTTTTACATAGTTTTCTTACGGGACATTTTTTAACCTCCCGTAAAATGAGAACATGCCTTGTAAATCAGCAGTATACCGCTAAGCAGCATAATAATCTGAAAAAGCTTCTTAATCACTTTGGCATCCAGATACTTTATAAGTGCAGTTCCGGTAAAGCCACCTAAAAAAGCTCCGAGAACAAGCATAGGCACCCATTCCCACTTAATTTCAGCGACAGCCCCTACAGACACAGCTCCCACGAGGTTCCACAAAAAAGCCACCAGAATCATGGAATGCTGAATTGCCTTCTTAATATCCATCCCGTATCCCATAACCAGTACCATTATGGCTACAAGTCCGGCTCCGCTTGAAAATGACCCGCTGAGAAACCCCACAGCCATAGTCAGCAGTGCGCTGGTAACCCAGCCTCTTACTGTCAGAGTATTCTCTCTGTTTACCAGACCGAATTCCTTTTTGGCGGCGGAATAGATAACAGAGACTATAGTAATTATCCCCAGTAGCAGTTCAGATGTCATATCAGAAAGGCCTACTACTAGAATAGAACCGGCTACTACTGCCGGACATCCCAAAAATATAAAGATTAAAGCCACCCTCAGATTAATATTGCTGATCCGGTGATTCTTAGCCAGAGATCCAAGCCCCAGTGCTACAACCGCCACCTTATGTGTACCAAGAGCAATTGCAAACGGCAGCCCCATAAAAATAAGCACAGGTAGCTGAACAAAGCCAGCTCCGCCACCGGAGAGTGATGCCAGAACATTGGCTGTAAACCCTGTAAAAAAGAGTATTATCTGATCTAACATTTTTCCAGTCTCCTTTATAAACAATAAAGTCTGTTTTGCTGAATTCTTATACCCGCAGGACTTATTGCCTCCATCATGAATGATGAGGTAAAGCGACATTCACTATTATGCCAGGAAATATATAGTAGTACTTAAACAATGAAAACAGGGCATAAAGTCCCTGTTTTCATTGTTTAAGACAGATAAGCGATCCTGCTTAAAAGTCAGCGGACCTGTTACCAGACCCGCTGCACATATCAGTCATTACTTATTCTGTTCACGGGCAATGGCACGATCAGCAATATCGTTTCTATGGAACATTCCGTTCCAACTGATATTGTTAATTGCTCTATAAGCCTTCTGCTTAGCTTCGAGTACGGTATTTCCAAGAGCAGTAACACATAGTACACGGCCACCGTTAGTTACGATATTACCATCCTTCATGGCAGTACCGGCATGGAATACCTTGACATCAGGCTCAAATGATGCATCGAGACCGGAAATCACATCCCCCTTCTTAGGAGAAGCCGGATAATTTTCAGCAGCAAGTACAACACCTACAGCCGCCTTTTCATCATACTCGGCCTTTTCACCGGCAAGGCGACCTTCAGTAGCTTTATAACAGAGATCAACGAGATCACTCTTCATTCTAAGCATTATTGGCTGAGTTTCCGGATCCCCGAAACGGCAGTTATATTCAATAACCTTTGGATTTCCTGCGGCATCAATCATCAGACCGGCGTACAGGAAACCGGTATAGGTATTGCCTTCGGCCTTCATACCGTTCACAGTTGGAATAATAATCTGCTGCATTACCTTGTCATAAACGTCAGCAGTAACAACCGGAGCAGGAGAATAGGCTCCCATACCGCCGGTGTTAGGACCGGTATCACCGTCACCTACACGCTTATGATCCTGACTGGTTGCCATAGGAACAACGTTGTCACCGTCAACCATAACAATGAAGGAAGCTTCTTCGCCTGCAAGGAATTCTTCAATAACAACCTTTGAGCCTGCTTCACCGAATGCATTGTCGGCAAGCATATCCTTAACAGCACTGACAGCTTGATCTTTAGTCATGGCTACAATAACACCCTTGCCTGCAGCAAGACCGTCAGCCTTGATTACAATAGGGGCTCCTTTTTCTTCAATGTAGGCAACAGCCTTGTCTACTTCAGTAAATACTGAGTAATGAGCAGTCGGTATATTGTGTCTCAGGAGGAAATCCTTGGTAAATGATTTTGAACCCTCGAGCTGCGCAGCCGCCTGTGTAGGTCCGAAAATGCGCAGACCGGCCTTTCTGAAGGTGTCAACGACACCGGCAACAAGCGGAGCTTCAGGTCCAACGATAGTTAAATCAATTTTCTCACTCTGAGCGAATTCAAGCAGACCGGCAATATCACCGACACTGATATTTACGTTCTTTAACTTAGGTTCCAGTGCTGTACCTGGATTACCTGGAGCAACATATACAACATCCGCAAGAGGAGACTGGGCTGCCTTCCATGCCAGTGCATGCTCACGACCGCCGTTACCAATTACTAAAACTTTCATTTAATTTTCCAATTTAGATAAAGAGAAGAGGTGCCTGTGCACCTCTTCGAATATAAAAAAACTATTAATGACGGAAATGACGGATACCGGTAAATACCATTACGATACCGTGTTCATTTGCGGCATCAATACATTCCTGGTCACGTACAGAACCACCTGGCTGAATAATGCAAGTTACACCAGCTGCTGCGGCAGCATCAATACCATCTCTGAACGGGAAGAAGGCATCTGATGCCAGAGCGGTACCCTTGATGTCCAGACCGATTTCATTAGCCTTCTTGATGGCAATTTCAGCAGAGAACACACGGCTCATCTGGCCGGCGCCGACACCGATGGTCATCTTATCCTTAGTGTACACAATAGCATTTGATTTAGTGAACTTAACCACCTTCCAGGCAAACAGAAGTTCTTCTAACTGTTCCTTGGTAGGCTGTAATTTGGTAACCACCTTGAGATCATCGACATTGAGGTTGATAACGTCAGCATCCTGAACAAGTAAACCGCCGGTTACTCTCTTGAAATCAAGAGAAGGTTCTCTCTTAGTCCAGTAACCGCATTCAAGAAGACGAATGTTCTTCTTGGCAGCAACAGCCTGCTTGGCTTCTTCAGAAACAGCCGGAGCAATAATTACTTCACAGAACTGTCTGTCGATAATGCTCTTAGCAGTAGCACCGTCGAGTTCACGGTTGAATGCGATAATGCCACCGAAAGCAGAAGTAGGATCAGTCTTAAAGGCTTTATCATAGGCTTCGCTGATGTTACTGCCTAAAGCAACACCGCACGGATTGGCATGCTTAACTATTACGCACGCAGGATCACTGAATTCCTTCACACATTCAAGAGCGGCATCAGTATCAGCAATATTGTTATATGAAAGAGCTTTACCCTGGAGCTGAACTGCAGTTGAGATACTGGCGTTCTTGTTGCCTGCTTCAATGTAGAATGCAGCCTTCTGATGGCCGTTTTCACCATAACGCATATCCTGTTTCTTAATGAACTGGGTATTGAAGGTGCGAGGGAATTTAGACTCAGGATCTGATTCTTCAGGAATACCGTAATCAGGAACCTTAGTACCGAAGTAATTTGCTATCATACCGTCATATGCAGCTGTGTGTTCAAATGCAGCAACGGAAAGATCAAATCTGGTTTCATATGTCAGTGAATTGTCATGCTGATCCATTTCACTGATAACTCTTGAATAATCCTTGGCATTAACAACAATGGCAACATCCTTGAAGTTCTTGGCTGCGCTTCTTACCATGGTTGGACCGCCGATATCGATGTTTTCGATAGCCTTTTCCAGTGTGCAGTCAGGAGAAGCTACAGTAGCAGCAAATGGATAAAGATTTACAGCAACCAGATCAATAGGCTTAATATCATGCTCTGCCATCACTTCATCATCAATGCCGCGACGACCGAGAATGCCGCCGTGAACCTTTGGATGCAGAGTCTTGACACGACCACTCATCATTTCCGGGAAACCGGTGTAGTCACTCACTTCAGTAACCTTGATACCGGCATCAGCCAAAAGCTTTGCAGTACCGCCGGTTGACAGAATTTCTACGCCACGGGCTACGAGTGCGCTAGCAAAATCCACAATACCAGTCTTATCTGAAACACTGATAAGAGCTCTTCTGATTGGACGGAAATTATCCATTAGACAAACCTCAAAAAATAAAAGAACGAACTGTCTCTGACCAAAAACACATATCAGTAATATGCATTTGACCACAGCTCAGAAAAATAAACAAAAACATGAGAATTTTAACCAAAAATTCGCCAAATTTCTATCTTTTTAAACATTTATCCCCCCTCTTAAGAAGCAAAAATACGTACATTTTTTGACACATGCCTTGATTTTTATAATTTTTAATTAAGTTTTATAACTTTTTTCATTAAAGCATTGAATATTGCTATATACTCTAGTCATAGAGTTGTGAACAGCATAAATACAGAGAATACATGTTCCGGCTCTTATTTATCATAATAGGATGTCTTCCCGTACCTGCTTTAAATATAGATTTTAAACAACGATGTTTTAAAGAGTGCGGACCGCAAGAAGATGTTATTTAATTAGGACTTAATGAAGGCTAATATATATGAATAAGACAGAATTAGTTAAAAGCGTCCAGGAAAAGACTGGACTTTCCAAGGACAACTCTCACAAGGCTGTTGATGCTGTTATCGAATCAATTATTGAGACATTAAAAGACGGTAAGGAAGTAAGTCTTATCGGCTTCGGTACTTTCAAGGTTAAGGATCGTAAGGAAAGAAAGGGCAGAAACCCAATCACCAAGGAAGAAATCACCATCCCAGCTACCCGTGTTGCAAGTTTTTCTGTAGGTAAGAGCCTCAAGGATGCTGTTGCTGCCACCAATAAGAAGAAGGCTGCTAAGAAGAAAAAGTAATCTTTTCTTCCTGAAGAATATTTCTTACATTTTAAACTCCTATACTGATTCTAAGAAGGCGGAACTTTATTTCCGCCTTCTTTCGTATATCACCTACCGGTACGTTTTCCAGATTCATAAACCTGTGTCCGGATTAAAAGAATCTTTCATCCCCCATATTCATAATGTTTTTGAAATCAAAACAGTAATGCGGAGCGGTACAATACTGAGTGCCGTAATATTTTGCTTTTTTAGGGGCTGCAGGATTAAATACCGGCATGTAGTAGTAATAGTAAAGCATTTCATCACTGTTTTTTACATATGAATGCGAAGTAATGCTTTTCACGTAGGTAAAATTTGATATTTCGTCTTCACTGAGCATTCTTCTGTACACATTGCCACTGTTATTGCCACGACCATCTGTCTGGATATAGCCTATAATAAAATCACCGCTAAGTTCCTTGTCAACAAGCACGCCTTTCCGGTTAAATACAAAGCTGTATACCTTTCTAGCCATATAATTAAAATCGTCTGCATATCTGCCGGCCAGTTCCGGGGTCTGAATGTAAATCATCTTACCGAGACCTGTTCTCTCAGTCTCCTTCATGTTATTTTTCAACTGGGCGTATATCTCATAAAACTCCTGTTCCTTATTAGGAGTATCACTGAAACTGTTGGCATACATCAACATGTATACTAGTACATCGTTTCCTTTTCTGTCTTTAACCTTCATATACTTATCGCCCATTTTAGTGATAATTTCTTCTTTTCTGTTCACTCCTGACTTTAAGGAACTAAAGAAAAAATCCATAAGGCTTACCATGAGATCTCCATGATGATACTCTCTGTAACCGTCAACAATCTTTTGTCCTCTCCTATACTCTATAACATGTGTTTCTTCAGCATTTGCCTCTTGTTCTGAAACAGCTTTATTCGGTTTACTTCCGTCAGAAACCGTACTGCATCCCAAAAACAAAAATAATCCGGCAGACAGCATCACCGGTAATTATCATAATGATTAAAAAGAACCGACTATTTTTAGAAAATATCAGTTAAAATATCGTCATGAAAATGTTGCCGGCGCTATTAAACAGCTCCGGATATTTTATATGCAAAAGGATTTCTTTATGTATAAGCTTGTTGCCACAGACCTTGACGGTACCCTACTGACCAGAACCAGAGAAATTTCAGAGGCAAATATCGCCTCCATTAAAAAATCCATCAGCAGAGGCATGCACTTTGTTATTGCTACGGGAAGACCTATTGAAGGCATTATGCATTATGCAAAAAAGCTTGATCTGCTGTCTAATAAAGGTCAGTATGCCATAGGCTTTAACGGTGCTGTGGTTTATGAGCTGAATCCACTGAGACCTATATGCTGCTGCAGTCTGAATGGTGCAGAGGTAAAGAAAATGGCACGTCGTGCTGAAGAACTCCATATAAATTATCATGCATTCTCCACAACAAGAGGTCTGCTGGCATCAGTTCCCAACAAATGGACTGACATAGAAATGTCATACAACAACATCGGCTGTACCATGATAGATTTCAATGACATTCCTGATAATGAAGAATTTCAGAAATTCATGTTCTGCGGTACTAATGATGAGGTAAACGGCATTCTAGACAAGGTTGACGACTACCGGGAGGACTATACAGTCACCCGCAGCGCCTTCTGTTTTCTTGAAGTTCTGAATAGAGAAGCTACTAAAGGTAATGGTTTGAAGCTTCTCTGTGAAAAAATCGGTATAGATTTGGCCGATACCATAGCTTTCGGCGATGAACAGAATGATCTCTCCCTGATAGAGAATGCAGGCCTCGGAAAAAAGCCGCAGATCTCATAACCTGCACCAATCAGGATGATGGTCTCTCCGTAGTTCTGGAACAGATTCTGGCCGACAGTCAGTAAAAAAACATTACAACAGCAGAAAGCCGGCATTTTTATATTAAAATGCCGGCTTTCTTAATTAGTCATTCTCTGAATTATAGTTTAACCAATAATCGGCATCATGTTCTTGTAATATTTTTTTTCCAAAATCTCCCAATTCATTTGCGAATTGCTCACACGATCTTAATTCATTTTCATAATGAGCTTTTGCTTCTTCAGGATGCTCTGCTTCCCATTGTTTACGTAATCTATATTCTTCTCTGATTTTTCTCATTTCTTCGTCTTCAATTTTTGCATAAAGCCGATCTTCAATACCTTTAACATAATCTTTGGTGAGCTTGCAGTATTCATCGTCAAGGATAGAAATATGGTTTTCATAACGATAAATCATTAGATTTGCTAAAACCTCATCGCCAAAATCACCTTCATCGTATAAATACATATCTCTAGCAGAAGAAAACAGCGTTACAATATCCCTCAATTCATGCATATGTTCCATCAAAAAAGACACTTGCTCATCATGAGTTTTATCCTTAACCTGCTCAATCAATGCACAATAAGTTTTCTCGTACTCAAGGGCATTCTTGTCATCTTCACCGGATTCAGTGTAATTAATTATTTCATCAATAGCAGGAAAACCTGGTCTTTCCAGTTTTTCAATATTTTCTTCCATCTTTTTTTGAGTAATCATACTCACCACCTTGTTCCTATAGATACATAGTAACTGCTCACTTATCATAAAATCCATACTTTTCAGCAATAGACTTGTGCTTCATCAAAGAAAGCCATACCTCTCTGGCCATTTAAAACTCTGTCTCACGGGATCATACTCGCCATAATACTCGGCATATGCCTTCATGCAACAATGAAGAGAGGCGGCATGTCTCAGGGAACTTCCTAAAAATACCGAGTCAAAATTCATGTTGTACGCAACAACATGCTTCCCCTTAAAGAGCTTGTTAAGCATTGGTTTCAGAACCTTAAACCGGGGCGCATTCCTGACCATTTCAAAGCTTATTCCGTGAATTCTTTCCGCATCTGCCGTAAATTAATTTTCCGGCTAGGAAATAAAGAGATTGTTCCCGGTAGTTCTGGTCTCCGCCAGATACTGGGCAGCACCGCCTATTTCCACTCCCGGAATAAGATCCTCCTGCTTAATATTCATAACATCCATGGACATGGAGCAGGCTATGATTCTGACGCCTTTCTTCATAGCATCGGCTAGAAGTTCATCAGGCTGACTGATTTTCTTTAAACGCATAACCTTTTTCATCATCCAGCGTCCGAGCCCCAGAAAATTGAATTTCGATAATGGAAGACTTTTTATGCCGTTTCTGGTAATTGCCTTAAGTCCCCAGAAGGTAAAGAACAGGGTAACCTCCATTCCTGACGCCAGAGCGGCATTGGCAATAACCAGAGAGGCCATCACCTTATCCATATCCCCGCTGAATACCACAATGGTCTGCTTTTTATTGATCGCCGGAGTATAGCCGATTCCGGTAACGGCAGCATCCTTAGCACCGACTGAAGTAATTACCGCTTCAAAATCACCGTCTTTACTGACACAGCTTTCAAGCTGCACCCCCTGCATACTGACAAAAGCCTGAACATCATTTAAAAAACCGGGATCTGATGCAAGAACCTTTATCCGGTCAACGTTTCCGCTACGTATTTTTTCAAGATTGTCGCTTAATTTAACAATCGGCCCCGGACACTGCAGCCCCCTGCAGTCGAGAAGCATTTCTTTTTTGCCAAATTCAATGTTTTTTCCAACTTCATCATTATCTGTTCTACCATTCACTCTGTCTACTCCATGGCTTTTGGGATGCTCCTTTTTCCGGTTATCGCTGTCTGTATTAACAATAGCAGTGGTATAATCTCTGAAGAACGAGGCTCCTCCTGTCAGTACTGCTGTATCTATACCTGATGCCGCAAGTATTCTTGCCGCATTCCACGCTCTAACACCAACAGCGCATGTTATGATAACTTTTTTATCTTGAGGAATTTCTCCAAGGCGCTCACGCAGCTGTCCTAAAGGAATATTCGTAAAGAAAGGAAGGGCATAAACGGAAACCTCCGCTGGTTCACGGACATCAAGAAGGAAACAATTATCATTAGCATTATTCCTGCGGTTTGCAATAATTCCGGTAAGTTCTTTTACATCAATCTGCTTTTCCAGTCCGAGAGCTATGTTCTGCGCCGTAAATCCCAGCATATTAAGAGGAGACTTCGGAGCATTGAACTGTGGCGCATAGGAAAGATCCAGATCCACCAGATCCTCCCAGGTCCCCTTTTTTAAAATCAGAGCAGAGGCCACATCTACAATCTTGTCTGTTCCGGTTGCACCTGCTACCTCCAGCCCAAGAATCCGGCCGGTATGTTTTTCAAAAATGCCCTTTATGTGCAACTTTTTAGCTCCTGGATACCATCCCACATGATTATTCTGAGTAACCATGACTGTAAAATAATCAGTATCCTTCACTAAACCTGCGGACTGTATAAACTGCTCACTAAATCCAGTAACGGCACACTCAAGATTAAAGGCTTTCACTATACCGCTGCCACATGTACCGGCAAAACCTCCGGCATCCTTTAGTCCGGCTATCCGGTTACTGATAATTCGTGCTCCTCTTGCAGCAGGTCCCGCAAGAGCACTGCTTATCTGTTTCTGATTAACCATGTGTCTCACAGCAACTATATCTCCTGCGGCGTATATTCCGGGAATGCCTGTCTCAAAGTATTCATTAACCAGAATGTATCCTCGGCTATCCATATTCAGCCCTATGCCGCCGGCAAACCCCGTATTAGGGGTAATCCCGAGGGCCATTACCACCAGGTCTGCAGTAATTCTAGAACCATCAGAAAGCTCAGCCACAATCTTTCTATCATCATCAGATCCGGCTGAAAACCCTGTAATACCGGTTTCTGTCATGACAGAGACTCCGTTGCAACGAAGCTCCCCTGACATCAGACGGCCGAATTCCTCATCAAATACACCTATCACTTCAGACTTCAGTTCAACAATAGTAGTATCAACCTGCATAGCAACGAGATTCTCGGCAAGCTCCACCCCGATAAAACCGCCACCGGCAATCACCACTGAACTGATTTTTTTATCGACAATCAGCTTCTTTATTCTCTCAGCATCATCAACTGTTCTGAGAGAGGTCACCTGTGGCAGATCAATTCCTTTAATACTTTTCGGAAGCACAGGGGATGCACCGGCGGCGATAACCAGACTGTCATAGGTATCTG
>OMYE01000039.1 GCA_900315145.1 uncultured Pseudomonadota bacterium
TTCAAGAATTGGTTTTTATGTGTAATTGATATGACTCAATTTACTTCTAATTACTGTTCTATAGTTGTTAAGGCTTTTCCTCAAGGTTGGATGAATGCGTAAATATCTGATTCTTCTGTTGACTGCTCTTTGTACCGTTTTTATATCTGTGGCATATGCAAATATAGGAACGAACGTGCCTGAAATATCAATTGAAAATATGGAGCAGAAAGAGAAAATATTTACCATTAAAGATGCCAAAGTCGATATTCGTCTTGACAAGAATGTCCGCTATCTTGAAGGGTATCAGGAGGTTGAATGGCCATGGGATCTACCTGATCATGGATGGAGTGACAACCCCGAGATTTTTTCCCAGTGTTCAGCACTGCCGGAGATCGAAGACAAGACTTTCTGGTACCACATTATTGTGGATAACAAGTCTGTTGACAACAGATTCCTGGTGTTGACCATCAATAACATTTTTATCAAATACTTGAGTGTGTATGTAATCGGTCCTAACGGAGCTCTTTCGAAAGTTTCGCACACCGGCCTTAGTACCCAGGGGTTGCGGAAGCTTTTTCCGACAGCAGCCTATTCTTTTCCTATTAATTTCGTGGAGCATGACGGCGGACGCACTGAACTTTACATTAAAGTAACATCAGATCAGGACTACCGTCTGGATATGATGCTGCAGGATCTGCGTAGCTTCTCTCACCGTGATGCCAAGGAAAAAATTGTCAATGCGGTAATTACCGGATTCATGTTGCTGGTGAGTCTGTTCTCTCTGGTGATGTTTATAATATTAAGGGAGAAAAGATACCTTTCCTATGTGGTGTTTGCATCGAGCCTGATGGCGGATCTGCTGATAACCGGCAGCTATTCCTCCCTGTTTCTGCCTAGTGTAAACAGCTGGCCGGTAGTGAGTATTTTCAAGTGTTTCTGTTTTATCACTCTCTGGGGAATTCAGCTTATCAGTTTTGAGTATCTTGCCTATGCCAAGTGGCGATTCCTGAAATATGTAAGCCGTACCTTCAGTCTTTTTCTGATGTTCTGTATTGTGCTAGTATGGATTATTCCTAACTATTTTTCGTCAGTACTGTTCTTCTTCGGCGCTGCGGTAATGTTCCTGCTGACACTGGTCTGGGCTATCTATGCCGTTACCAAACGTAATATTGCCCATTTTATATATGCTATGGCACAGCTTACTTTTATATTCGGATGTATTTTTCCGTTTATCTGCACCTATACCATGTGGGGGTGGTCAAAGTATGCTATTTACGATTTCTTCCTGATTTCGATTTCCGCTTCCATTATGATTAGCGCCTCACTTATCTACAGATTCTACAAGGAAAAGAATTATAACCGCAGTGTTACTCAGAAGATTAAGACCAGCCGCCGGCAGTTTGTTGATTTCTTCAGTATGACCAGTGAAGGTATGTTCAGAGCTGACGTTGACGGTAAGATTCTGAATATAAATCCTGCTCTTTGTAAGATTCTCGGTTACGCCAACATTGCTGAAATAACAGCTCTCGGTCTCGGTAATATCAAGAATCTCTGCTGTGATGAGGATAATCAGAAACTGTACGGCAGCAGTATTGCCAAACTTATGAATCTTGTGGAGGAGCAAAATGAGGATGAACTGTCAGACAACAGCATAGACAACATCCGTATTTGTCTTAAAGGCTCTGACGGCCGTCCGGTATATGTCAGCATGACTCTAAAGCTTGCAGATAAGAACGGCGGTAGCTATACCATTATCGGTGATGTAAGAGATCTCTCTGGAGACGAGGATTTGCGTAGGAGACTGCGCTATATGGAATTCTACGATCAGAATACCGGGGCGTACAACCGCAAGTATATGATGACGCTTCTCGAGAATATTTTCCATCACGAGTCCGAATACAAGGAGCACAGCAGTGAGCATTTCGAGGACGTTGGTGGAAAGGATTATCTCTGCTTTATTCATGTCAACAATCTTAAGTATATAAGAGATACTGTGGGTCATGAACATGCAGATCTTATGTTGAAGATGATTTCTGATTATCTCACAAAGCATCTTCCTGAGAAGAGCAGTCTTATCTGTCTTAACAATGATGAATTTGCTGTGGTTATGCGCAGTGTCTATACTGTGCTTAATCAGGTTAAAACCTGGATTAACGGCATAGCCGATATCCGGTATTCAACAAACGGATATATTTATAATGTAACAACAGACTGCGGTATCGTGGATATGTCTATAGCCGATAATGATGTTTCTGTTCTGTTGTCGTATGCTGATATTGCCTGCAGAAATGCTAGCAGTCAGGGGCCTAACCAGTGCTTCCTCTGCTGCGAAAGAACCGACCGGATAATGATGTCCCGTAACAGCGTGCAGACGGCAACATCCGTATGGAATGCTTTAAACAGCAACTCTATTCGCACCAGTAAGAATATATTGGTATCATGCAGCAGTGACAGTGATGGTACTATGGCAAGCTTCTCTGTACTTATTAGAAACAATCACGGCGATTTTATTGATACTGAGTCATTCCGTGAAAGTACTGAGGATTTCAATCTGATGCCAATGGTGGATATGCGACTTGCCGAGTACATGGTAGCTGAAGTGAACCGCAGAGCAGAGGAAATTCTTGCTGATTATAAAAAGATTATTTTCTGTATTCACAGTGAGACTCTTTGTGACAACTATCTTGTTGATAAGCTTTACAAACAGCTGTCATTATGTCCGCAACTCTGTGAAAGACTTGTTTTTCTCTTCGATACATATAAGCTTGATAACCGCATGGCTCAGCTTGAACGCTTTATTTCCAGGTTTGAGAATACCGGCATCTGTTTCGGACTTAAGGATTTTATCGGAAACAGAGTCTCTCTTGAAATTCTAGAAAAGCTTCCGGTTAAATACGTGCAGCTCGATCCGTTCTATACCAAAGAACTTTTTGGGAACGGTAAAGCAGGCAGAAAGATTGCTGAGGCTACTGTGGATATGCTCCATGATCTGAAAATTGAGGCCATTGCCGTAAATGTCGGCAGTGAGACTGAATACCGCAGTGTGACCGGCGTCGGGTTCGACTGGTGTCAGGGGGAATATGCCAAGAGTAAATCCGGCGATAAACAGTAGAAAAAATAACATCATCTCCGGAGTATGGTAAACAGTCTAATTTCCTGTCTGATTTATTTGCTTAAAAAGGAGTCCTTAAAAATCCTTCTTTAGAATAATGCCTGTGTAATGTATAATATGCGGGCATTTATATTTTATGGATTCGGATAATCCAATGTATTTATTAACTTTCGGCTCAGAATCACTGAGCTGAAGGCTTTCTGTTTTTCTGCCGGAAAAGTTAGGCTAAACCGGTAAAAACGGAACGGAAGACAGTGAACCATCGAAGCAGCCTAGGCTTTATGAATAAATATGGTTTTGGGAAACCTGGAGACGTTGTGGCGCATCAGGTTACTCAAGACAGATTTGATTTTTTTGTTAACTACACAAACAAAAGCGTGTAATGAGGATCGTATGGATAATTTAGAAGAACTGGTGCAGAAGGCATTACAGCAGATTGAAGCTGTGAATGATGAAGCAAGCCTGGATGCCGTTCGTGTGCAGTATCTTGGTAAAAAAGGATGCTTTACCGATTTAATGAAGGGGTTAAGTACTTTATCACCTGAAGAAAGACCTAAAAGAGGTGCTGAAGTAAACGTGGCCAAGAATCAGGTAATGCAGGCAATTAACGCCAAACGTGATGCCATGGCTGCTGAAGCCCTGAGCAAAAGACTGGCGTCTGAAAGTGTGGATATTACCCTTTCTGGCAGAACCTGTGAAGCCGGCAGTCTACATCCTGTAACCAGAACCATCAGACGTATCGAGGAAATCTTTAAGGGGCTTGGTTTCAGTGTTGAAGCCGGTCCGGAAATTGAAGACTGTTTCCATAATTTTGATGCTCTGTGTATAGAGCCTGATCATCCTGCCCGTTCCGAGCATGATACTTTCTATTTCAACAGCAACCTGCTTTTAAGAACCCAGACTTCAGGTGTGCAGATTCGTGTAATGGAAACAAAGAAGCCTCCTCTCCGCATAATTGTTCCTGGACGTGTGTACCGTCCTGATTACGATATGACCCATACTCCGATGTTTCATCAGGTTGAAGGTCTTCTGGTAGATGAAAAGAGCTCATTTACCGAATTAAAGGGTATACTGCACAGTTTCCTAGTCAATTTCTTTGAAGAGGAACTGCAGGTTCGTTTCAGACCTTCCTTCTTCCCGTTCACAGAACCTTCAGCAGAAGTTGACGTAATGAGACAGAACGGCAAGTGGCTGGAGGTTCTCGGTTGCGGTATGGTTAATCCAAAGGTTTTGGAAAACGTAGGTATTGATCCGAACAGATACCACGGATTCGCTTTCGGTCTCGGTGTAGAACGTCTGACCATGCTGCGTTACGGGGTAAATGATCTAAGAGCCTTCTTTGAAAATGATTTAAGATTCTTAAAACAGTTCGGCAAGTAAGGGGGAGCGTTCAAAATGAATTTTAATAAATTATGGATAGATGAACTGGTTCCTACCGGTCTTGATGTCAACAGTATTGCCGACATTATTACCATGGCGGGGCTTGAGGTTGATTCCGTTAATCCTGTATGCGGTAATTTTACCAATGTTGTTGTCGGTGAGGTGCTCACCTGTGTCGACCATCCGAATTCTGATCATTTGCATGTTACTACCGTTAATGTCGGCAGTGAGATTCTGGATATCGTCTGCGGTGCTCCTAACTGCAGGGCCGGCCTTAAGGTTGCCTGTGCAAAGGTCGGTGCTGTTCTTCCTGGAGATTTTAAGATTAAGCCGGCAAAACTGAGAGGTGTTCCTTCAAACGGTATGCTCTGCTCTCTTAAGGAACTTGAGCTTTCAGACGAAAGTAACGGTATTATTGAATTTCCGGCAGATGCTCCTGTAGGAATGGATATTCATGATTATCTTAACTTAAATGACAGTGCTGTTGAGGTTGACTTAACCGCCAACCGAGCCGACTGTCTGAGTATAAGAGGTATTGCTAGAGAAATCGGCGTACTGACATCGAAGGATGTAAATTATCCGCAAATAAGTGAAGTTCCGGCATCTGTCAAAGATACTTTCAATGTTGAAGTTGCAGACAGCAATGCCTGTCCGCGTTATCTTTGCCGTGTAATTAAAAATGTGGATATCACTAGACCAAGTCCTTTATGGATGCAGGAAAAACTGCGTCGCTGCGGTATCCGCTCAATTGATGCAATTGTAGATATCACCAACTATATTCTTCTTGAACTCGGTCAGCCTATGCATGCCTTTGATCTGCAGAAGCTTGACAGCCAGATTATCGTTCGTCAGGCAGTTGCCGGAGAGAAGCTGGTTCTTCTCAGCGGTAACGAGGTAACTCTGAAGGAAGGTACTTTGGTAATTGCCGATAAGTCCGGTCCGGTTGCTCTTGCCGGTATTTTCGGTGGCGCCAGAACCGGAGTTAATGCTGAAACCCGTGATGTTCTGCTTGAATCAGCATTCTTCTCTCCAGCCGCTATCAAGAATAGAGCAAGAGAATACGGTCTGGCTACAGATTCATCCCACCGTTTTGAAAGAGGTGTTGATTACACCATCACCAGAGAAGCAATGGAAAGGGCCACCTCCTTCATTCTGGATATCTGCGGCGGTGAAGCAGGTCCGGTTAATGAGGTTGTTTCTCCTGAAAAACTGCCTTTACGTAACAGCATTGATGTTCCTTTCAATTATATCAATGATGTCATCGGTATCGAGATTCCGCAGAATACCGTTATGGATATTCTGACCCGTCTTGGTATGAAACCACAACTTTCTGCTGACAGCAGTGCGGTTACAGTTGTAAGTCCTTCATGGAGATATGATATCGCCATCCCTGTAGATATCTGCGAGGAAATAGCTAGAATATATGGATACGACAATATTCCTAACAGGGATCCGGTTGCTCCTCTAAGAATGCTTGAGCAGCACGAGGCAAAGGTTTCAGTATATGACATCAAGTCTCTGCTTGCTGATTGCGGTTATCATGAAGTTGTAACATACAGCTTTGTTGATCCGGTGTCTCTTACTACTCTGAAGCCTGAAACAGAGGCTATTGTCCTGCCGTCACCTATTTCCGCCGATATGTCAGCCATGAGAACAACCCTATGGTCTGGTTTAATCAATACCGTTCTTTATAATGTAAACCGTCAGGTTACTAGAATGAAGATTTTTGAGAGCGGTTTAACCTTTATCAAGGATGCTTCTGCAGAAAACGGAATTCTTCAGGAGGAGCATATTGCCGGTGCTGTATATGGTACTGTCGCTGATGACAGTTGGAATATCCAGAACCGTGATGTTGATTTCTTCGATGTAAAGGGAGATGTGGAGAAACTACTTTCTGTTACCGGTAATACCGGATCATTTACCTTTGAACGAGCTGATATCGCTGCGCTACATCCAGGTGTAAGTGCTGTTATAAAGCTTAATGGTGAAGCAGTGGGGTATGTTGGTCTGATTCATCCGGTTGTTCAGAAGAAGCTGGGTCTTAAGCGTCAGATATTCCTCTTCGATTTGAAGATGAGTGCTCTTACCACCAGAAAAATTCCGGCTTATACCGAAATTTCCAAGTATCCGTCAATTAAGCGTGACTTTGCTATTCTGGTGGACAGTACGGTTACTGCTGATAATATCATCAATACCGTCAAGGAGTGCAGCAGTCTGGTTCAGAGCGTTGTGATTTTTGACGTGTTTGCCGGTAGCGGTGTTCCTGAAGGAAAGAAGAGTATTGCTTTCAGTGTAGTACTGCAGAGTAATGATAGAACTCTTGAGGAAGCTGATATCACCGGTTTCTCCGATAATGTCGTCAAGGTTCTGGCTGAAAAGCTTAATGCGGTATTAAGAGACTAGTCTTTTTTTTACCATTGACAGTCCCCCGGTGAATGTGATTATTTTCCGGGGTTTTTTTTTAGAAAAAAATCAGTCGCCTTATACTGCATGAAGGTCTTGCTCGTGAGGTGGATAGGTGTTTTATTAAAATAGCGCTATAATAGACACCGGTAGTAACCATATCGCAGACCAGTACAACGGGAATTAAAAAAGAATTATGTCAGACAAGGATACCTTAATAACAGATGAGCTTTATCAGAGAAGCATTGATGATATTCCTATTTCAGCTGATGATTACATGGCTCCGGAGGAAGACGATAGCGTCTCTACGGATTATTTAACTGATGCCGTTTTTTTTACGGGGCAGGATTTTGGTAGCTACGACAGTTCTACACCATACTGTCAGCCTGCAGGATCTATACCTCCGAGCACAGGAGGGTATCGTACCGGGGACGGCCGTCAGAACAGATCTGGAGCCAGAAATTCATTTCAGGGAAACACTGATAAGGGAAATAATATTGCCTACCTGAGGGTTCCTTTTAATGAAAAGGATGAAGCCAAGAAACTTGGTGCTAGATGGGATGCATCTGCCAAGAAGTGGTATGTTCCTGCGGGAGTTCCTCTGGACGGTTTTGCAAAATGGCTGTAGGCAGAGGTAATGTATGCAGACAGAGAACAGGATGGATAATTTAAGTCAGAAACAGATTTATAATTTTAATAAGCTGCAGAAAAGACTGAGACATGGCGCCGGACGGGCTATAGCTGACTTTAATATGATTGAGGACGGAGACCGCATCATGGTGTGTATGTCAGGCGGAAAGGACAGTTATGCATTGTTGGAGATTCTCCAAAGCCTTCAGAGAAGTGCTCCTGTCGATTTCACACTGATCCCGGTACACTTAAACGGTATTTTTCCCGGCTATCCGGAAGGACTTGTTGAAAACTATCTTAAGGGTACAGGTCTTGAGTACCATATTATCAAAGAGGATATATACAGTATTATCACAGATAAAATCCCTTCAGGACAGAACATCTGCTCGCTCTGTTCAAGGTTGAGAAGGGGGATCCTCTATCGCTGTGCCGGAGAATTCAATATTACCAAAATCGCTCTGGGGCATCATGCTGATGATATTCTTACCACTTTCTTTCTGAACCTGTTTTACGCCGGCAAATTGAAAACCATGCCGCCGAAACTTCTTACGGATGACGGGGCGCATGTGGTTATCCGGCCTCTAGCATACTGCAGGGAGCGGGATTTAATCAGACTGTCTGAAATAAGAAATTATCCGCTGGTTCCAAAGGCAATGTGTAACGGGGTGGAAAATAAGATGCGCGGGGAGATTGAAAATATGATAAAGGCCTGGGATAGACAGTATCATGGCAGAAGTGAAATTATGTTTAAGGCCCTCAAGGATATCAGTCTCAGCCATCTTCTTGACGGCTCTAAGTACGATTTTAAGAATCTCAAATCTGTCGGGAAATAATTCCGGCAGAAAACTTTCTCCGGAATGAGTAAAAGTTTGTGGCTACATTTAAAAAAAGGAGATCGGCTGAGCCGATCCCCCTAAGGTTTTATCAGAAAAGAAACTGTTGTTTGACAGAGCTGTCAGCGTAAGAAAGTAGAGAACTGAGATGTCCTCTTCATGTGTTTCTTTCCTATTCATCTTTATGAGGAGCACTGATTACAAACATGTCGCACTTCAGTTCATCCCCTATCTGTTCACAGATGTTGCCTACAAGTGTACCTATAATACCTGAACGGGCAAAGTTACCCACAAGTACTGAGTTGGCATTCAACTCCTGAGCATAGTGCGCAATAACATCTCCTGCCTGACCGATACTGATATGACAGTTTTCCGGAGGAATTTTGTGCTTTTTGGCAAATGCCTCCATCTTGCCGTTGTTGTGATTGTACAGTGCTTCGCTGTATAGATCCGGAGAGAACCCCGGCATTTCTATCAGAGTTGACTGATTGATTGGCACTGCTGCATTTATAAGATGAATAGTACAACCGGTCATTTTTGCCAGTACCTGGGCGTGACGCAGAAGGGTGATGTTCATCATCCGGTAAAGATTCTGCTCACTATGATCTTCAAAGTTCAGTGCCACCAGTATAGTAGCATTTTTCTCCCAGGCGTGCTCCTTGGCGATAATCACCGGAATCGGTGAGTGCCTTAGAAGTTTTAGATCAAGAGGAGCTACCAGAAGGCTGTGGAGAAGATCGTGTTCGCTGTTATTGGCGCTCTTAATCAGCAGATCGTAATCTCCGTGATTTATTTCGTCAACAATGGCTCTGGTAATACTGCGCTGCCAGATGATTTTGGTTTCAATGTCCACATGGGCATCAATTTTTTTTAGTTCCTGATCTATCATCTGTTCATTTACTTCTATCAGTCTGTTTTTAAGCTCCAGCTGGGTGCTGATATCAAGAACAGAGGTAAGTTCATTGGAAAAGTCATATACGGCGATCATTGCCGTGATTCTGACATCCGGGGAAAAATTGGCTATTTCAAGAGCTCTGGTCAGAGCTGTATTTTTATCGGAACCAGGTTCTAGAACGGCCAGAATGTGTCTGTATCTACGCATAAAACTCCTCCTGTTATTTGACAATTCAACGACAGAAAGTAATTAGAAATAATTTGAAGTACCTTTGATTTAATTGTAAATAGATAACAGGATTTGGTTATGGAAATTTGTTCATAATTGCGGGGTTTATAGCAGTTGCAACGCAAAAATGTGGACTGTTTAACGTATATACCGGCATTTCCGACGTATTGAGTCTGTTTTTAAAAATGAAAAACGTCATATTTTCGCCGGCTTTTTTTTCGTCGCCGGCGTCATTTGGAGTAGTAACATTGTCTGGTAATGCTACGAGTGTACTTTAACTGCTTTTATTATCTATGAGAGCCTTCAGTCTGTCGTAGTCAATGATTGTGATATAACGGCCCTTTACTGAAATAATCTGATTCTGCTGGAATTTAGAGAGCAGTCTGCTGATGGTTTCCACCGTCAGGGCGATATAGTTGCCGATTTCATAACGTGTCATCGGTAGCCTGATTTCGTCACATGAGAGATTTCTTCGGCGGAGATTATCGGTAAGATGCAGAATAAATGTGGCGAGGCGCTGTTCAGCTGTTTGTTTAGAAATCATCATGGTGAGGTTCTTTTTTACGGATATTTCCGCACTGATGAGTTTCAGCAACCGGATATTAAGTTCCGGATACCGTCCGGCAAGATTCATTAAAGGCTCAAAGGGGATTTCGCAGATACTGGTAGTTTCCAGAGTCTGGGCAAATGACAGGTGTCTGTTGTCGGCAATAGCGTCAAAGCCGATAAGCTCCCCAGGCATATGAAAGCCTGTAATCTGCTCGTCGCCGTGCTCATCTATGGAATAGATTTTTACTGCACCTGAACGGATGGCATAAAGATTTTTAAGTTCATCTCCGGCTTTGTAGATGATGGTGGATTTCTGAAAGCTTTTTTTTCTCTCTACCATTCTGTCAAGAGACAGAACCGCCTGTTTATCGACATTTTTATGGGCAAGACACAGTTGTCCCACGAGACATGAGGAGCAGGAAAATTCCATACCTTTCGGCAGACTGTTGTTTTTATTCATTGATACTGACCTGATTAGAGATGACATCACAATTCCTGCAGGCCGATTTTTACAGTCAGAAGAGAAAAAGGTGACCTGCCGCTGATAGAGATGTTTTATGCCTTTTATCTGTTTGCAATAATCCGTAAGGCATAAGTGAAATTATACACTTTTTGTCCGGTTTAAGTTCAGCGTATTTGCTGTTTTTTAATCATGGCAGATGCCTGTGACTTATACAGGGGCAATCGCTACCGTTCAATAATTAATACTAAAAATCCCGTTTTTATGAAAATTTGAGATAAAATAGAACTTATTCATCCCTGGCTGGTAATAACCGGAATAACGTAGAATTTTAAAAGGAATGAGAAGTGACTTCAGAAGATTTGGCTAAAAAAATTTGGTTTGGTAGTTCCCGGATGTACTGCCTGCTGCTTCCACTATCAGCCGTCTATGCCGCAGTTACATCAGTAAGAAGATGGCTGTACCGGAAGGAGATCCTGAAGTCATACCGCTGCAAGGTGCCTGTGGTGGTAGTGGGGAATATCATGGTCGGAGGCAACGGCAAGACCCCGGTGGTGGTTGCCATTGTTAATTATCTCAGGCAGCAGGGACTCAGGGTGGGGGTCGTAAGCCGCGGTTACCATTCTCATCCTCCGGTATATCCGTTTATTGTTGATGCGGGAACCGATACTGTTTTTTCCGGTGACGAGCCCAAGCTCATTGCCTCACACACCGGAGTGAATGTCTATATAGATCCGGTTAGAAGCAGAGCAGCCGAGCTTGCATCTCAAACTGTTGATGTGATTGTCACTGATGACGGACTGCAACACTATGCTCTGAAGAGGGATGTGGAGATTATCGTCATTGACGGAAAAAGAAGACTGGGTAACGGCTGTCTTTTTCCTGCAGGTCCATTGAGAGAAGGTAAATGGCGTATGTCTGGTGTGGACTTTGTTATAAATAACGGCGGGGAGCTTCGTAACGGTGAACTGTCGATGAATCTCAGGGTAACCGGACTGCTTCCGGTGGCTGATACTCCGGCGGGAGCTCCACCAACCGGAACCGGGGTCATGGCATTAGCGGGAATCGGCTGTCCTGAAAGGTTCTATGATACTGTGAAAAGTATGGGCTACAGCGTGGTGGGAACCATAAAGGCTCCTGATCACGGCACGGTGTCTGATGAGGAAATTTTGGAGGCGGAAAGGAAATATCCTTTACTGATGACTGAAAAGGATTATGTCAAGTATGCCGGACTGCCCCTGAAAAATTCATATTATGTACCTGTTGAGGCCGAGCTTCCTGAAAGCTTTTATACCTCTCTTCTTCAGAAGATCAGAGCGGCCGGTACGAGATAAGCAGTTGAATGACTCTTATACTGAAGATGCTTTTCAGGGAATGTTCTGAAGCAGTGTATGTTTATAAATCTGACAGCATCATTGAACGATGCAGTATTTAACAGAAAATAGTAATGTAGGAGTATCTGTGAAATTTACAGTAATTATTCCGGCCAGATATGGTTCATCCAGACTGCCCGGTAAACCATTAATGGATATCTGTGGTAAACCGATGATCGTCAGGGTGGCAGAACAGTCTCTAAATGCCGGAGCTGACAGGGTGGTGGTCGCTACTGATGATGAGCGCATTGTTGAGGCTTGCAGTGGATGCGGTGCGGAAGTCTGCCTGACTTCGAAAGATCATAATTCAGGAACGGAACGTCTTTCTGAGGTTGTTGAAAAACTTAGTCTGCCCGATGATGAAATTGTTGTTAATGTTCAGGGGGATGAACCGCTGATTCCCGGGGAGAACATCCGTCAGGTGGCTTCACTCCTCGAAACAACAGGGGCTCCTATGGCTACACTCTGTGTGCCGATTGAAGGTGAAGAGGTTTTTAATCCGAACTGCGTAAAGGTTATTTTTAATCATCACCATGAGGCAATCTACTTCAGCCGTGCGCCGATACCATATGAAAGGGATAATTTCCGGAACGGCATAAAGGATGCGAAAGACGGTCATGCACGCCATTTAGGAATCTACGCTTACAGGGCCGGATTTATAAGAGAATATGTCAACATGCAGCCTTGTGCTCTTGAAAGCATTGAATCACTTGAGCAGCTGAGAGTACTCTACTATGGTAAAAAGATAGCTGTTGACTACGCTGAGACAGATCCTGAGGTAGGGGTAGATACTTTAGAAGATTTGAATAAAGTTCGAGATATCTTTGCTAAAAAATCAATAAAAGGTTAATATTATATTCGAAGGATTGCAATAATATCTTTGATGGAGATATTAACAATAATTTTATTACCATATTAACAATAATTTAAAGGGAAACTGAATATATGTTTAGTTCATCTAATCCTCTTTCAAATGCTGACAGAATTATAAATGCCTCCAGAAGTCACGTACGCGAGACAACCGGGGTGGTTACTGTCAGAAGTGCTGCAACCAAAGCTGTTGCTCTTACTGCTATCTGTCTGGTCGGAGCAATTCTGGCGTACGGTAATGCCGGTATTAATCCTGCATTATTGTTGGGTTCAATCGTGATTTCACTGATTGCATATTTTGTGGGAATGTTTGTTCCTTCTGTTGCTTTTGTCTGTGCTCCGGTTTATGCATTAAGTGAGGGTGTATATCTTGGTGTTATTTCTGCATTTGTGGATTCAAAATACGGTGCGGGCATTAGTTCTCACGCTCTTAACGGCACAATCTGTGTAGCCGGTGTTATTTTTGCAGGCTATGCATCAGGTGTGTTTAAACCCGGAAAAAAACTGTATGCCTTTGCTGCCGCTGCTGGCCTTGCTCTTTGCTTATGCTACCTGATTAATTTTGCCCTGTCTTTCTTCGGTCATAATTTTACCAGCATTGGTGATACATCTTTGCTCGGTTTCGGTATTAACATTGTGGCTATTGTGGTTGCAGCTGTGTACCTGCTTCTGGATTTTGACCAGCTGTACAGACTTGAAGGTAATGCAGACAAGAGATACGAATGGGTATGGTCAATGGGCATTCTTGCAACAATCGTTTGGCTTTATGTTGAGCTCCTCAAGCTTTTTGCCAAATTGAACAGCCGTGACTAACATATAGTTTCCGGTATTCCTGCCGGAGAGTATTTCATGAAACCGCTAACAGCCTGATGCTTTAGCGGTTTTTTTTGTGTGTGGAAAACCGGAAATCTGGATATCATAATGAATTGCGGTTAAAAAAGTGAAACCTTGAATACGATGTGCGGAGCGTATTGTCATCCAAGAATACTGTCTTAACAAGATGTTCCGTAAAAATTAGTCAGGAAAAACATTGCCCAAAACTAATTACAGCTATGATGCATCAAGAGACATTTGCTTTTGATTATATCTGATGAACCGTACTGACGTTAATGATGAAGGACAGAGGAAAAAAACAACCGGAAATCAGCAGTACTGATTTCCGGTTCACTATTTTTACTGCGCCTTTTCAGGCTGTGCTAGATGTTTTCCTAACAGTATCAGGCAGAATATTACTTGATGATGGTAGGATTGTTTTCAAGAAGCTTATGGTGAAGTTCGGCAATAGTCTTAGGAGCCTGATCTTCATTTACCAGGAAGCAGAGGTTGTGAGTGCTTGCACCGTAGCAAATCATACGGATATTTACATCACAGATTGATGAGAATACTGCAGCACCGGTACCGCTTACCTGACTCATACCGTTACCGATAAGAGCAATCAGGGAAAGACCTTCGTCGATACGTACCTTGCAGAATGATCTTAACTCATTCAGTAACTTTTCACTGAGAACTGACTGACCGTTAGACTGACTGCCGGTGTAGTCGATGGTTAAGGCAACACTAACTTCTGAAGTGGTAATCAGGTCGACAGAAATACCATACTTGGCAAAAATACTGAAGATATTTGCCAGGAAGCCGCAGGCTCCGATCATGTTAGGGCTCTGTAAGGTTAACAGAATCTGGTTCTTTCTTAAGGCTACAGCTCTGAAGGTCGGCTTGGAAGCAGTTTCCTTACGTACCCATGTACCTCCCTTTTCAGGTTCCTTTGAAGAACCTACGAATACAGGAATGTTCTTGCGAACTGCTGGGAAAATAGTTGCAGGGTGTAATACCTTGGCACCGAAGGTTGCCATTTCGGCAGCTTCAGAGAAGGTGATTTCAGGAATAGCGTGAGCTTCAGGAACCAAACGAGGGTCAGTGGTATAGATACCTGGAACGTCAGTCCAGATTTCAATAGCTGAACATCCTGGAAGAGCTTCACCTAATAAGGCTGCACTGTAGTCTGAACCGCCACGTCCTAAAGTGGTAGTCTGACCGATAGCATTTGAACCGATAAAGCCCTGAGTAACTACGATGTAGTCATCAAGTAACGGAGCGATGATTTCTTTAGCGCTGTTGCTGATAACTTCAATGATTGGAGCAGCCTTACCGAAGTGGCTGTCTGTTCTCATTACGGTGCGGACGTCTACCCACTTTGACTTGAAGCCCAGCTTGTTGAGAACTTCAGTGAAAAGCTTGGTTGACATGATTTCACCGAAAGATACGATTCTGTCGGTTAAAGCATCATCGTGTTCAATAATGGCGTGGTTAGCCAGATCTCTGATTTCGTGTAACAGCTTTTCAATTTCAGCGGTGATTGCTTCAGGACGACCTAAGTCATTGAGAATTGAATTTTCAATGGCAGAAAGTTTTTCCATGTGCTGTTCAATACCAGCCTGATCAAGAGAACCTGATGCAAGGGCAACCAGAAGGTTGGTTACGCCGGCACTGGCACTGAGCACAACAAGACGGGTATTTGGATTACTGGTAACGATTTTTGCACAATTGCACATTGCCTGGTAGTTAGCAACACTGGTACCACCGAACTTGGCAACACAAACTTTGTTCATTTGAACTCCTTAATAAAAAAAGTGGTTTGAGTTACCTAAGGAAAAGTTGGATAAAGGCGGGGGAATATTTCCGCCAGAAGCACTTCACCTTAAGTGTGACAGCCTGAAGGATTCAGCCTTCACAGCCGACAATCTTTTTAATGCTGTTATTGATTGCCTCGGCTCTTCATTCCCTTTCTCAAACGCATGTTAAGCATGTTAGCTGATTGAGATACCTAAGAAGAGCGCCTCTTCTGGTTTTTAATTCCGAAGAATTGTGACTGAATGTACATTTTTTATCATGCTTTGTCAAATGTTTTTTTAGGTGAATAAAATAAAAACGTTTTTTATAAAAGATAAGTTTCTGTGCAATAAAAAACTGAAAAAAAGAATCTTTCAGGTTTCATAGTCGCAGGACAAATAAGAAGGATAAATCACGTCTCATGGTTAGCAATGCGGAACCGGAGCCTTTTTTTTGTTATAATTTTTCTCGTGTTTTTCCGGATGTTTACGGGAAAAATTTTATTTTTTCACAATTTCAGCCGGATTTTATGTGTATTCCAAAGACATCCGGGCATCTCTATGTATTTCAGATGTTCCGGAGAGTTCATCTCAGACATATAATAATCCGGTTAACTTAAATACAGCCAACAACAGGAGAACAGATAATAAATATGAAGGTGTTGATGATTAACGGCAGCCGCAGAGAACACGGTTGCACCTATACAGCTTTACAGAAAATGGCCGAGGTATTTGCCGAAGCCGGAGTTGAAAGTGAGATTATTTTTGTCGGTAAAAGAGCGGTAAACGGTGAAATTGATGAACTGGTAAAGGAAATTGCCGGTGCTGCGGCTACAGCTGACGGTATAGTTGTCGGATCTCCTGTTTACTATGCTTCTCCTACAGGGGAGGTGCTTTCTGTACTGGACAGACTATTCAGTGTGGCTGAAGCCGACCTGCGTTTTAAACCTGCAGCAGCTGTAACTTCAGCCAGAAGAGCGGGAACTACTGCCTGTCTTGACGCACTGAATAAATATTTTATGTTCAATCAGATGCCAATTGTCTCCTCAAGATACTGGAACATGGTTCATGGCAGTGTTCCTGAGGATGTTAAGAAGGATGAGGAAGGGCTGCAGATCATGGAGGTTCTTGCAAAGAATATGATCTGGCTTATGCAGAGTATTGCAGCCGGAAAAGAAAAAGGCGTAGTTCAGCCGCAGCCGGTTAAGAAAGTCTTTACCAATTTTATAAGATAAAATTTTCAGAAGATTCCGGAACCTGATTATTAAAGCAGAAGGATTTTATGGTCTGTATTTATCTGAAGTTTGCTTTTCCGGCGAACTGCTTTCTCCGGAGTCATTTCCCCGGATGTTTATAACCACATATTCCGATTTGGTGCCTGTTTTGAATTTCAGGGCCCAGTCGGATATTCCTGATGTAACGATAAAGTCGGTGTTGTTTCTCTTTTCATGGCCGTAAACCGCATCAACAGCCCCGATGATTTTTCCGGTTTCATTTAAAGGAAAGATCTGGCCTCCGTGTGTATGTCCTGAGAGTACCAGATCAATCCCTGAACGTGCAAGATCGGTGTAGCCAGTCGGCTGATGGTCAAGAATAATGGTGTATTTTTCCGGATCAAGATTAGCGGCAATCTTCTCCGGGGACATTCTGGTGCCGAAGAGCTCTCTTTCAATTGATTTATCGAGTCTGCCGAAGATGTTGAAATGCATGTTGACCACTGTATTGGTGTCTTTCAGAATTTGTATCCCGTTTTTTTGAAGCTCTGTGCTGAGATCTTCAACACTGAATCCCCGTCTGGCACTGCCGTAGTATCCCTTGTCATGATTACCGAAAACAAAATAGATGCCTCCCGGAATATGGGAACTGAGTTCACCTAGAGCTCGGCAGGAATTAATCATATCCTCTTTTGATGTGTCGTCATCAACAAAATCCCCGACTATAAGGAGGACGTCAGGTTTTTCCTGTTTCATGTTTTCGAGGTGACCGGCAAATCCCTTGGCATCAAAGGTGGTACCTATATGTGAATCGGCGAACATTACCGCCTTGAACGGAGGAATGTTTTTACCGGTAGTGATAGTGTATTCGGTGCGCCATATGTGATGATCAAGATACCATCCTGCAACAAGAACTGTAATACATACTGCACCTGCCGTAACTGTGCGGTATATGAGTGGGATCGCCTTGCCGGTTACAGCTTTAAAGAGCAGGGAAAAGATGTCGGCAATAATAATTAATACTGCAAGATGCATTATAATGACTACAGCGTTTATAAAATTCAGAATAAGTCCGGTTATGGCGAAAAGACCACCGGTAATAAGCAGAGCTATGAGAAATTTGCCCCCACGGCTGAGGCCTGAATTTTTCCGGTCAAATGTGAGTCTTTTAAGTCTTTGACTTATAAAGAGTATTGAAGAAAGAGTGATCAGTTTAATCACCAGAAAAATGATTATCCACATGGTCATATTTCAAATACCTTATTTATTTGACGGGTACGGAGACTTATCTGTCAAGTTAAAACCTTCTTTGCACCCGTTCGGGTACTGAATAAACTTCCGTATGTTAGTTAATATGCG
>OMYE01000002.1 GCA_900315145.1 uncultured Pseudomonadota bacterium
CAGGAGCAGCTGCCGGCTTCTGTGGAGCCACGCTTACGCTGATCTGTGGAGGAGGGAAAGTAACTTCGCCATCTCTTACAATGGTCATGTTACGTAATACTACGTCATCAAAGTTTACGTCGATATTGCCATCCTTTTCCTTACACAACAGCTTGGTTAAGTTAACCAGGTTGGTAGAGTAAAGCTGTGATGACTGAGTTGGTAAACGGCATGGTAAATCGGTGTAACCGATGATCTTCACACCATTGGTGGTAAGAGCGACCTGACCAGGAACTGTGCATTCACAGTTACCGCCTGTAGCGGCAGCGAGGTCGACAATTACAGAACCGGACTTCATGCTGGCAACCATATCAGCAGTAACAAGTAATGGGGCCTTCTTACCAGGAATAGCTGCAGTAGTGATGATAATATCAACTTCCTTAGCCTGCTCAGCAAAGAGTTCCATTTCAGCCTTGATAAATTCAGGGCTCATGGTCTTTGCATAACCGTCTGATGAACCGCCGTCCTCCTGCTTGAAGTTAAGCTTTAAGAATTCACCACCCATTGAGTGAATCTGATCAGCTACTTCCAAACGGGTATCAAATGCACGAACGATTGCACCAAGAGAACTTGCAGCACCAATAGCAGCAAGACCGGCAACGCCTGCACCGATAACGAGAACTTTAGCTGGCGGAACCTTACCAGCGGCAGTAACCTGACCGCAGAAGAAACGGCCGAATTCATGTGCAGCTTCAACAACAGCTCTGTAACCGCTGATGTTGGCAGTTGAAGAAAGTGCGTCGAGAGCCTGTGCTCTTGAAATACGAGGCACCATATCCATTGCCAGAACTGTAATCTTCTTGGCATTGAGTTTTTCAATCAACTCTGGATTCTGGCGAGGCCAAATAAAGGATACTAATGTAGTACCTGGATTAATTGCCTCAATTTCATCGTCATTTGGAGCAAGCACTTTATAAATAAGGGAACAAGCCCAAACATCAGAGCTCTTACCAATTTCTGCACCGGCTTCAACATATGCTTCATCAGCAAAATTTGCGGCTTCACCTGCACCTGATTCAACAAGAACAGAGAAACCCAACTTCTGAAGAGCAATAACTGTAGCAGGTGTAGCTGCAACGCGGGTTTCTCCCGCAAAGCTTTCCTTAGGTATACCTATCTGCATTTATTCACATTCCTAAATTAAAAATTAAAGTTGTAGTTATGTATGTCACAAATATGGTGAATTATACACTAATATTTACATAAATATGCACAAAAAATGCATACTGAACCATATTTTTTTACAATAAAAGATTCAAAATAGTTGATTTTGAAATTGAATTATTTAGAAAATCGCCTTTGAAAACGATGTCTTGAAACTCTCACCGGAATAACTGATGTCTGCTGTAAAAAATACGTGATAAAACGATTAATGAATAATCTTCCTCACTAATAATGCATTCAGATGAAAACATAACCTGAAAAACAGGTTCGTACATGCACCTGCATACCCGTCTTATATATATGTGGAATAATCAGCCATAAAACGATATGCCGTGCATGCCCCTATAAACATTCATCAGTTTTTCAACAGTGTGCCGCTGGACGGCTCAACTCCTTTAAGCTTAAACTTAATTGAGCGGACTCCGTTAGGAGTGTTGGTGAGCAGAGCAAAATGCAAATGCGGTCCGGTGGTATAACCTGTATTACCTGACAGGGCTATTACCTGTCCCTGGCGCACAGTATCCCCTACTTTAACCTTCTGACTGTTCCCCTTTAAATGCACATATACAGTCATTGTGCCGTCGGCATGCTGAATCTTGACGTAATTAGCCATAGGTCTGAAGCTTGGGTTGTTACCACCGGATGTTGATCCCATTCTCATATCAATAACCTTTCCATCCTTTGCGGCAAGTATTGGAGTGCCTATAGGCATTGATACGTCAATGGCATATCTGCTCTTAGGGCCTTTGTGGGTAAATCCACCTTCCCATCCCTGAGTAACCTTAAAGGCTCCGACAAACGGAACTATCAACTCATTAGGATTGGTACTGTAATAAAAATCAGCAGACCCTTTGAATATTTTACCGATATCAAAGGTACGGGAAATAGTCAGCTCACCTGCACCGCTATACACAACATAACCGACCAGATACTGCTGATTACCGCCGATTTCAATGGGTTCATCAAAGGGGATATTAGTATCCTTTATCAGATTACGATCTGACGCTTTAATCTTCACGGTAATTTCACTGGCGAACTCATTGATAATATACAGCTTGTGAGTTTCCGGATCAAAACTCAGTTTTACCTTATTCTGATCAGGCTCTCCCCAGTCATCATAGGAGTCATACTGATATCCGCTGTTCTGAGCATCCTTTTCGTCATCTGTATAATAAACGACCCCGTTATCATCTACGTAACGAAGAATTTTTGCTTCTGCCGGAATCACCATACCGCCGGCCACAGCCAAAGACATTCCCAATATGAGAACTTTTATTTTATTAATCATAAATTTCTGCAATTCAGACCATTCCCGCTTTATTCTATACTGATACTCATCAGTACCCCGTCCTCTCTGCCATTAGCGACAGGATAATAATTTTTTCTGATCGTGTCCTGCTTAAAGCCAGCACTTTTATAAAGATTAATAGCTTTAAGATTAGAAACACGTACTTCGAGTAAAAACCTTGTGATATTCAATTCATTCATGAGAGCATTCATACTGTCCTGAAGCAGTGTTCTACCATTTCCCCGGCCCTGTGCAGCTCCGGCAACAGAAATATTCTCCAGTGTAGCCTCATCCAGAACATAGTCATAAACAGCATAACCTATCAGCACATCATTCTCAAACATGCCAAAAACCCTGTATCCTGCCCCCACGCAGTCGCCAAACATACTTTCAGTCCACGGATGCACCTGAACTTCATTTTCAATTTTCATCATTGCCGGCAGCAATTCAGACAATTCAGCATCATGCAGCAGTTTAATTGTTGTCATCTTTAAAAAATGCTCCTTCCCTGATCACTCCGCACTCATCCTTCTCAAAGTACTTTTTCATCATCAAAGCCTTGTAGACAGCGCGACGCTGTTCATCATCGGTATTCCCAACAATCTGAACATCTCTTTCAGCATTTTTTGGAGTAAAACTGATGCGGACACTCTTTTCCCAGGCATCACTCTCATCCCATGAATAAGACATGTTGTTGTAATCCATATACCCTGCCAGATTGTATATCCACAGGCATTTCTCCGGATTTTCAAGAATAAAATTAGCTTTGTTAACAGAAGGTCTGGTGAATTTAACCGCAGCCACTTCCTTGACGTACTTCTTTATAATACTCCAAAGGTGACGCTTGCCGTTTTCTCCCGGATATATCCGGATATCCGGAACCAGATCCTTATGTTTTTCAGCTGCAGAGACAGGACATATCAGTAAATCATTCTCATATTCGTTTACGTAAATACCTTTTGCTGTTTTATCCTGTGTTTCTGTCTGTTTACTGTCCGGAGCGTCATTAACATCATGATCTCTCACAGAACCGTTCATTCCTGGATACGTTTTTTTCTGACTGCCGTACCAACTGCATGGATATGAGATATATCTCAGATATCCGACAAGATTAAAAACCCATTCCCTGTTTATCTCATCATCACCCACAAAAACAAAGTGTGGAAAACTTCTGAAGACATCAGTTCTAACCGATTCAGATCCTGCATTTTTTAATATTGAAGGCTTGCGGATTGAATATAACCTGATATTCATTTTGTTCAATATCTCATTAACACTGTTCATATCTATATTCCGCAACTACCGTTTAATACTCCGATTATGGTTATGTGCTATTTTACTAATATTAGCATGGTTATTCATTAATAATGTTTATATTGTTTTAACTTCACAGGTATTCATCCCTACCTGTCGAGCTCTTGAAGTTTTGAAATTCTCTCACATCATTCGAAATTTTCACTTTGATCATAGCTGATCCGTAACAAATCCTGTCGATTATACAATTATTCACCTTTAAAAAAGTCTGCATACCTATACTTTTTATCATTTTCTGCCGTTTTTTCTGCATACACATAGAGATACTGTCATAGCCATAAATATATCCATATGTATTTACACTCAGATTTTCCCTGAAAAAACGGATTATTCACAATTGTGTATTACTTTATAATGATACCTACAAATCAACCCGGGGAATTTTTGTATATCTTTTAATCACATCTGCAATAAACTCTGTATATTATGTTTATAACCTGTTTTTCATTGTGAACTAAAAATAATCCACAATAAAACGGCTTTTATATGAAAATGTTTTCAATTTTTTTCTATGAATAACAGCCGAGTTACACACTGTTTTGCATGTTCAGATTGTGAAAAAAAGATAGTTTAAATGTGTATATTACAATTCATCACAATTGTCCTGTTTTCTGAAAATAATTTAGTGAATTGATACTGTGAACTATGTTTATAACATTCCCCATACTTACATATTCTAAGAATAATGTGACTAACAGTTTAAAAATAAATCCTGTGTAACAGTCTTTTTCTATCCATTTTTATCCTAAATTCACCAGGGACAGGAATGATTTTTTATATAAAATAAATCAATCCTTTAATTCTGTTAACAGACAAATCAACAGATCATCATCATCCAGATTTAATATAAAGAAAACTGATTTTCACAGTATATCGGGGAAATACGCCGACAACTTTTTACTAGCTAATACCTTACTAAACAGCCGGTTTAATGATTTCCGTTTTAATGAGGCTGATTTACTTCATTGCTTTCATAAAATCCGGCTTATTATTCTCGCAGTGAGAAATACTTCAGTAATCAAAGTTCACATTAAATCAGTAATAGAATCAAAACATTGGCAGGAACTGTATGTAGTTGTAGCACGGCATTACCGGACATCAATTGTTTCTTCGCACCTTATTCCACCACAGAACGGACACCTGCATCGATCTTAAAAAAACTGCAAAAGGCTTGCAGTATGAGGAATAACACAAAAAAACTCCGACATAGCAATATGCCGGAGTTCTGGAATAATCTAAAAAAATATACTGTTAGATATTATCAGTAACAATTTCCTTGTTAAACACTTTCTCACAGTATCTGCACCTAAGCTGAATTCTGCCTTTATTGTTTATTACCTTAAAATTGGTGACAGCAGTTCTTTCAACATTACTGATACAGTTGGAGTTAGGGCACTTGAACACAGCCTTTACACATTCAGGAAGTTGAATATTTCTCTTGGAAACAACCTTAAAATTCTCAATGATATTAACGGTGGCATTAGGGGCAAAAATACTCAGCTGGTCAGCCTGTTCTTCAGTTAAACGGACATTTTCAACCTTGATTAAATCTTTATGACCGTTAGCCTTTGACGGAAGATTAAAACCGACAGTAATACGGTCATTATTGTCAAGAATATGAAAATGCTTCAGAATGTTTAAAGCCTGACCTGCAGGAATATGGTCAATAACAGTACCATTACGTATCGCTTCAACCTGCAACTGTTCCTTATCTGTCATTTTACACCTCTTCATTCAATACTAATGATAACAACGCCTGACGTGCATATACCCCATTTGCCGCCTGCTGGAAATAATATGCATAAGGAGTACTGTCAACATCCGGAGTTATTTCATCAATTCTTGGCAACGGATGTAAAACCTTCAGATTTGGTTTAGCCTCTTCAAGAAGATCTGAGGTCAGAATAAACTTTGCTCTGATATGACGATATTCTGTCTCATCAAATCTTTCTTTCTGAACTCTGGTCATGTACAGAATATCAACTTCAGGAATAACATCTTCCATACGATCCATTACATGATATTCAATACCGCTGTTTTCATATTCATCAATAATATAGTCAGGCATAGCCAGAGATTCAGGAGAAACCAGAAAAATCTTGGCATTGTACTTACATAAAGCCTGAGACAGTGAATGTACTGTTCTGCCATACTTAAGATCGCCGACAAAAGCGATACTTAAATTATCCAGATGCTTCTGTGTTTCATAGATTGTGAATAAATCCAACAGAGTCTGTGATGGATGCTGATTTGAACCATCACCTGCATTGATAACAGGAACCGGGGAAACATCAGCCGCCAATCTTGCCGCACCTTCATAATGGTGTCTCATCACCAGTGCATCGGCATATGAGGTGATAATACGAATAGAATCTGCAAAAGTTTCACCTTTCTTTGCAAGTGAGGTATTGCTGGCATCAGAGAATCCTATTACTCTTCCTCCTAAACGCTGAATTGCAGTTTCAAAAGACAAACGAGTCCTAGTAGAGGCTTCAAAGAAGCAACTGGCTACAAGTTTGTTTTTCAAGAGATCGGTACGTGGATTTGCTTTTAACTGCTGAGCAGTCTGAATTATCAGTTCAAGATCGTCACGAGTGAATTCTGATATTGAAATGATGTCTTTGTTGAATAGATTGTTTGCCATCATTATTCCCTGTTTTGATAAACGATAGAGAACGGTCACTTAACTGACCTTAGCAATGCTAACATGACATCATTAGCGAAATTATCAGATTAGCGTTGCTATCTGAAGTACACATTATATAGCTTTATTCCAACATACAAAATAAAAATATTTACGAAAGTGTTTTCACAGTATATTTCACCATCCAGTTGTTTTCATAATGTAAAAAAATGTTTAAGTTTTAATCACTAAATAAATATATAATACAAAATGATATTTTTTCCTTTATTTATGAAAAATAAAATGTATAATGAGCAGACGCACAGGGGCATAGTTCTAATGGTAGAACAGCGGTCTCCAAAACCGACGGTTGTGAGTTCGAGTCTTACTGCCCCTGCCAACAAAACTTATTACATTCTAAATAGGGGCATAGTTCAATTGGTAGAGCAGCGGTCTCCAAAACCGCAAGTTGTGAGTTCGAGTCTTACTGCCCCTGCCAGTCATTCAAAATTATGATTTATACACTGTCCCGTTTGTGCATACATGCGGTTTAATTTAGAAACAGTGCTTTCTTTATCACGTACTTATCATTCATTCCTCGACATAACCTTATTTATTTCTTTGAAACCATGTGTTAGGGACTGGATTAACTCATAGGATATTCCCATGAAAAGCAGATATTAATAATACAAAAAAAGAACCGGCCTGAAGTCAACCGTTTTTCCCAATTCTCCTTCAGACCTCAGCACTGTCCATTTACAGTAAAAAAAATCAGCTGACAGTCATTTCAGACAAGCTGAAGCATTTTATTAAAATCATCAGCCGCCTTAACCTTATCGCTGGCAAACACAATCATTCCATTCTCATCAATCAGGTAGGTTGTCCGCACAACCCCCATATAGACTCTGCCGTACTGCTTCTTTTCCTTCCATACATCATACGCCTTAATAACCGAAAGTTCCGAGTCAGAGAGAATGGTAAAAGACAGCCCGAATTTTTCAGCAAATTTCATATGTGATGCTACAGAATCTTTGCTAATCCCGATGATCACGGTATTCTTACCTGCGAACTCTTCACGTGATTCAGAATATCCACAGGCCTGTTTAGTACATCCCGGAGTATTATCCTTAGGATAAAAATACAAAATAACCTTCTTTCCCTGATAATCGCTCAATCTGCGATTAACACCATTCTGGTCTGGGAGAGTAAAGTCAGGTGCAATAGTTCCAATTTCAAGCATACAAATTCCTTATCTGAGTTATATTCCTGATCCGACAGCCGGATTCCGGCAGACGTAAAATCACAACTATCCTGATATTAAACCACATCAATATGCATGAAAATACATAAAGTCTATTTTTGATGATTAAGCGGAAAAAAAGAAAAAATTTGAAAAGCCTAAGCTTTGAGTGGTGGCCCATCCCTGACTTGAACAGGGGACCAAACGATTATGAGTCGTCTGCTCTGACCGACTGAGCTAATGGGCCACTGATTGTGAAAACACGTGTATTATATACAGCTTGATATACTTTGTCGAGAGCAAACACTTGATAGACATCAAAAAAATGTTTGCTCTCAGGTAGTTTGACTATTAATTAGTCATCCAGAAAGCTTCTTAAAGGCTCTGATCTGCTTGGATGACGTAACTTACGCAAAGCCTTTGCTTCGATCTGACGAATACGTTCTCTGGTAACATCGAACTGACGACCTACTTCTTCAAGAGTATGGTCTGTATTCATACCGATCCCGAAGCGCATTCTAAGAACCTTAGCTTCTCTTGGGGATAAGGCTGCAAGAACCTGCTCAGTAACACTCTTTAGACTTTCTGAAGTCGCCACATCAGCCGGAAGCGGCAGTGATTCATCCTCAATAAAATCCCCTAAATGCGAATCTTCATCATCACCGATAGGAGTTTCCATGGACATAGGCTCCTTGGAAATCTTCATTACCTTGCGGATTTTATCCTCCGGAATTCCCATCTTTTTGGAAAGTTCCTCAGGAGTAGCTTCTCTGCCGTTTTCCTGTAACATCTGACGTGAAACCCTATTGAGCTTATTAATGGTTTCAATCATATGCACCGGAATTCTGATAGTTCTGGCCTGATCGGCAATAGAACGGGTGATAGCCTGTCTAATCCACCAGGTGGCATATGTGGAGAACTTGTATCCGCGACGGTATTCGAACTTATCAACAGCCTTCATTAAACCGATATTACCTTCCTGAATCAGGTCAAGGAACTGCAGGCCTCTGTTGGTATACTTCTTCGCAATGGAGATAACCAGACGCAGGTTAGCTTCAATCATTTCTGATTTAGCATTTCTTGCGTGGGCATTACCCATCTTCATATTGGTATTAATTTCACGAATCTTACAGATAGGCAGTCCTGTTTCTGTTTCGATTTCATGCAAACGTCCGACAATTGTCACGATTTCCTTTTCATAGGCCTTCATCTTTTCCGCAAAAGGTTTTTTGAGCTTGATGATTTTATCATACCAGTCTCTTGATGCTTCCTTATGGGATTCGATATAACGTGAACGGTAATCTTCAGGTTTCATACCGCATCTCAGCATTATTTCACGAATACGGCGTTCCTGAACCTTTACCTTGTCCATAACATCATTCATATTCTTAATAAGCTGATCGAACACTTTTGGAACCAGACGGAACTGCTTGAATACTTCTGCCAGTTCAGCAATTGAATTCTGGGTTCTCTTTGAGTCTCGGCCGTGTTTTTTCAGAGCCTCAATAGTGTTGTTGTATCTTTCCTGAAGCAGTTCAAACATCTGTTTGGCGTATTCCGGATCCGGACCTGACTCATCTTCATCCATCATCTTCGGTTCTTTTTCATCACCGTCATCAGAACCTTCTTCATCATCATCGTCATCTGTAACCTTATCTGAATCAGAATCTCCGTCATCAAGATCTACACTGTCATCACACTGATCTATGCTTTCATCAATATCCAGACTGTCATCCAGGTCCTCTTCGCCGTCTTCCTTAACCTGAATAGCTTCATCATCAGAAATATTTTCAGCGAAGCCGGTTATGATATCACTTAAACGGATTTGGCCTTCATTATACTGTTCATAAAGCTGCAGTACAAAATCTATAGCGCTGGGATATTCCGCAACACAGCTCTGCACCTGATTAATACCGTTCTCTATACGCTTGGCAATATCGACCTCTGCTCTTCTGTCAAGCAGACCGACACTGCCCATTTCACGCATATACATACGTACAGGGTCAGTTGTCTTACCGATATCTGAAATAATATTTTCAATTTCAGCCACATTCTGCGGAAGCATTAAATCATCTGTTGATTCAGGGGCTTTTTCACAGATCTGGATATCCATATCCGCACATCTTTGGAAAAACTCTTCCAGCTTTTCTGAATCAAGGTATTCTGATGGAAAAAATTCTTTTATTTCTTCTGTTGTTAAGTAACCTTTGGACTTACCATCTCTTAAAAGCTGCTTTAAAGATAACGTTACCGGTTTATTTTCCATTGCTTAACCTATTTGTTTTTTTAAAATAACGAAGATAACACCGAAAGACCAAAATCCTCCCGATGCACCTTAACCATGATTTCCTGTTTCCATCAACATTCATGCAATACTATTTAACAGCCATCTGCCAAACAAACCCGATGCCACTGCCACTAACCCATGCAAACAGAAAATAGCAAAAATCTCTACATTCCAGCGAATAATTACGTGGAACTGATATTATAACCTAACGTAAAAAGTTTTCAACATATTAAAAAATATTTGTGAAAACCATCATATCTGCTTCATTCAGTCAATTTTTATATAATTTTATTATGATTATATCCGACTTTATATTTACATTGATGATGGAATTAACAATAATTAGGATTCGAGCAAAAGAATATTTTTCAGAACTTGCGGTATATAACATTTTATTATAATACGATATGGTTAGCATTAAGGAGCCCCCCCACTGCACGGGCTGCCGGAGGAGTTCTTCGGCATTTTTATACCGGAGTACCAAATGTAGACTGAGTTCTCCTGAGACTGTCAGCATAAATTATTATGTAAAATAATAAAAAAAAACGCGTCAGTATCCGCACAGACGGTGACTGACGCATTGAATCAACAGATGAATTATCCGGAATTGATTATTTCAGATTTCTTATATTTCGCTCCAGATAGCTTGACAATGCCATTTCCTCATTTGTTAGCTTGCGCTTCTGACTTTCATAGGCCAGCCACGTGATTTTCTCTTCAACAATCTCCTTGAAATAGCGCCGGATAAATGTCAGCAGACTCATAATCTTAACATTCTCATACTCGTCATCCAGTTGGTAGGATACCAGTATATTCATGATTTTTTCATAGACAGTACTACGGTACTTTTCCAGCAGTCCGCCGGTGGTAATATCTGGCTTATCAGCAATTTTCTGCAGCAGATCCAGAATAATTCCAGCCTTGTCATCAGCATACTTGCTAAGCAGATAGGTAAATTTTTCCTTTTCCGGAATCTGTGCCACCAGATAAGGATTCTGTATTATCCGCGCCACAATCCCCCTTAAAGCGGTAAGCTCTATCTTTTCACTACTGGAAAGATGTTCTCCGGATTCATTAGGATACTGCAGATTCTGAGAAGCTGTTTCAAGCGCCTTCTGTTCCACGCAATGCTTCATCTGCTCCTCAGTCCAGCCGACCACAACAGCCATGGCATTAATAAGATTCTGTCTGTTTATCGGTGCATCAGTAATTTTCACTACCAGAGAACAGAACATGTCAACAGCCTTAACCTTTTCGTCATCCCTAGCCAGATTATAGCTGCTCTTGATCTCTGAAATGATATAATCCTTCAGGGACAGAGACTGATTCATGTACTCCATAAAACCTTTAGCACCTCTTTCACGGACAAGAGAATCCGGATCATGCTCAGGAGGAAGGAAACAGAAATTAAGCACTTTATCATCACGGAGTACCGGTAAAACCACCCCCAGCACATGCCAGGCTGCATGACGGCCGGCACTGTCACCGTCATAACAGAACACCACTCTGTCAGTCTGCTTGAACAGCAGATCGATCTGATGTTCGGTAGTAGCTGTTCCTAGAGAGGCGACAGCGTTGTGTATACCATGCTGATCAAGTGCAATAACATCCATGTAGCCTTCGGTGATGATTATACAGTCGAGGTCTTCTCTTTTTATCTTTCTCACGAAATCAAGATTAAAAAGCTCATAGCCCTTCTTATAAACGTTACTCTCACGTGAGTTGATATATTTAGGCTTGGAGTTATCCAGAACACGACCGCCGAAGCCGATTACCCTGCCTCTCTTATCCCTGATTGGAATAATCAGACGGTTACGGAACATATCAAAGACTTTACCGTTATCACTCTTAGAAAGAAGGCCTATCCCCAGCATCTTATTGACGCGCTCGGCACTGAACTTAGGATCCTCGTTCCCGGCACCGATGCCAACCATCCGGTATATAAAATCCCAGGTGTTTGGAGCAAAGCCTATCTGATACTTTTCCACAGTCTCAGCAGATATACCGCGCTGAGCGAGGTAGTTTTTAGCCTCAGGATGTTTAAAATATTCCTGATGATAAAAACCGGCAACACTGGCGGTTATCTGATATATATCCACTGAAGATTCATCATGATCATCTCTGTAACTGGTATCATATTCAACACTTATACCTGCTATTTTGGCAACTTCCTCTACCGCCTCAATAAAAGAGACATTGTCATATTTCATAATGAATTTGTAGGCATTACCAGCTTCATGACAACCGAAACAGTTAAAATACTGCTTCTGCTGATTAACACTGAAGCTTGCTGATTTTTCCTGATGAAAGGGACAGCATGCCATGTAACTGGAACCTGATTTCTTTAAGCTAATTCTGGAACTGATTACATCAACAATATCTACTCGTTCCAGCAGTTCCGATATAAAAGAATCCTTAATTCTTGGCATTATCTATTCCTTAATTCTTCTGAATCTGACAGAGCTTTCATCCATTAGTCTGAGGCTAATGAGATTCAGACTGATGGATACACAGTTTTCTATGATATTTTATTAAATAACTGCAATTAAACTCAAACAAAAAAAAGATTTCTGTACGCTTTTTCCCGATATCTTGGGAGGATTTATCATTCACAGACAAAGTCATTTCCTGCATCAACGCTTAATATAATCATTTTTTATGTTTAATTCAAATATTTTTTATTTTTATTTTAACATTCAGTACCAGCAAAAATAATTCTGCTTAAGCCTGCATCCAACTCAAGCCCAGTACTCCGTCTGTTTCCAGACATACCTGAAACCGTATCATAAACACCTTGAAAGAATAATATGCTATGATATACATCGTTTGTTACGGAGGTACTATGTCTGTTTACTGTATAGGTGACGTCCATGCCTGCTTGAAGGAGTTACGGGAACTGCTTAATGTTATGGAATTCTCACCTCAAGATGACGAATTGATCTTTACCGGAGACATCATAGGTCGCGGTCCGGAGCCCCTTGACACCATTCATTTTATTCAGGATCTCGGAGACAGAGCCCATATGGTGCTGGGCAACCATGATCTCAATCTTCTCGCTGTGGTATACGGATATCATGAACCTAAGAAGAAGGACAAACTTGACTCCATTCTCAGGGCTCCGGATCTAAAAGAGATTACCAACTGGTTCAGAAAACAGCCACTTCTATACATTAATCAGGAATACTCCGTATGCACGGTGCATGCAGGAATAACTCCACAGTGGAATATTACCACGGCAGTTGCATGTGCCAGAGAAATGGAACAGGTTATTCAGGATGACCTGATTTTTCCGCAGTTTCTCCAGAGAATGTATGATGACAGGCCTAGCCTGTGGTCTGAAGATCTGAAAGAATTTGACAGATGGCGTTTTATAACAAATGTATTTACTAGAATCCGCCTCTGCTATACTGATAAATCACTGAATCTTTCCAATAAAAACAGTCCTGAGGAAGCAGCCGGAGAAGGACTGGTTCCCTGGTACACCCTGCTGACTCCGGGGGCTCTTGACGGAGACAAAAAATACCGTCTGGTTTTCGGACACTGGGCGGCACTTACCGGTAAATGTAATTATCCGGGAATAAAATCTCTGGATACAGGCTGTGTATGGGGTAACAAACTCACAGCCTGGTGCTGTGATACTGATATTATGTACAGTGTTCCCAGCAGACAGCCGGCCAAATTTGCCTGATTAAAAACAGGTTAATTCGTTTCTGATGCACTGTCAGCACCACCGTCAGAAGTTTTATCAATATTATTAGACAAACCAAAACAACGGATACTTATCATGACTCTGTCAATTATCGTAGCCCACTGTAAAAATCACGTAATAGGAGCTTCAGGAACCATGCCTTGGCATCTTCCGGCAGATCTTGCTCATTTCAAAAGCGTAACCATGGGATCACCGGTTATTATGGGAAGTAATACCTACAAAAGCATCGGACGACCTCTTCCCGGCAGACTCAACATAGTCATAACCTCCAAAGCCACATCCTGTGAAAACATTCCTGACAGACTGATCCATGTGGCAAATGCGGATGAGGCATTAAAAATTGCCGGTAAATATGATGAAGTGTTCATCATTGGCGGAGGATCCGTATACAGACAGTTTATGGACAGGGCCGACAGAATGTACATAACACTGATTGATGCAACTCCGGAAGGTGACACCTTTTTCCCAGAGTACTCCACGGACAACTTTAAAATCATTTCCTCCGAACATCGTGAGCCGGATGAAAAAAACTGCTATGCCATGGATTTCATCACCTATGAAAAAATCTAATGCTTATAAAACTTTATGCCCCCGGAAATTCAGTTCCGGCTACTCAATATAAAAACCCCCGGAAAATTCCAGGTTCTAACATCATAACCGCAATAAATTATCCTGCAGTTATCTCCTTCATAGCGGTTCTGTCAACAGCATAGCGATGGCAGAACCGCTTCAAGTCATCCTCAGAAGTTATCAGCATAATCTCCCTGAAGCGACCGTTACGCAGGCTGCAGAAACCGGCAACCAGTTCTCCGGTACATATCCCCCTTCTTAATACCGGCTCTTCACTTTCCTTATCATACGGAGTAACTTTATCTTCTCTGATATGCAGGATATTATCCAGACCAAACATAACAATCTTCCTTAACAGCCGTAACAGATCTTAATATTATCACTCCGGAATTTTCCGGCAGAACTTCTGATTATTACAGTTTTTAATAGCGCAAAGCTATGACCATTATAATACAAAACACTTTTACAAAAAAAACATAGCTAAATAAAACATTTGCATGCAACGGCGTGATTTATAATATCCGGAGTTACCTCCCTGAATATTTATTTATCCGTCTACCTTCGGTACCGCAGATTATTATCATTACTATTGACACATTTTCATGTATTAAAATACCATATTACTGTTATCTTAATTCTCGGTTTTTTATCTCCGCCCACCAGTGCTGAGGAACAGGTATATGAATAATTCTTTTTTTCCAGCGGCACTTATTTTAGCCATGTTCTCTCTATCAGGATGTCTGAATCTCTTTCACAGTAATCAACAGGACGGACTGCAGTGTACCGGAGCCTCGAACTGCACGGAACTCGGAAAGGAATGCATCATTGATAAAAACTACACAGATGCCCTGAATTTTTTCGAAAAAGCCTGCAAACTTAATGAAGGCGAAGCCTGTCTCAATGCCGGAATAATCTACCATGAAGGACTTAACACTGAAGCAGACAGTTCCAAAGCTGCTGTCTTCTACGAACAGGCATGCAATATGAACTATGCCTCAGGATGCACACATCTTGGAATAATATACGGTAGCGGCAGCACTGCGAACTATACCAAAGCATTTGATTTTTACCGCAAAGGCTGTGAGAACGGGGATAATGAAGGATGCTATTTCACAGGAATAGCCTACAGGGATGGATTCGGCATAAATCAGAATACCGATTCAGCCTACGAATACATTCAAAAAGCCTGCGATATGAATCTCGGCAAAGCATGTTCAGAAATGGGACTCCATCTTGATCTGGATGTTACCCGTGATTCCGCCGACCATAATACAAGCTCTCTGAAATACTATGAAAAAGCCTGCAGTCTGGGTGATGGTACCGGCTGTACCAATGCCGGAGCCACCTATTTCTACGGCAAATCCGTAAAACCTGATATATTTAAAGCGAACATACTGTTTGAAAGAGCCTGTGATTTAAATAATGCCAAAGGCTGCTCTGATTTAGGTTTATCATACCTGAGGGGAACCGGTATCAGACAGGATTCCACAAAAGCTCTGGAGCTCTTCGGAAAAGCCTGTGATCTGAAGCTTAACGAAGGCTGTGAAAACTACAGCAAATATAAAAACAGCTGCCGTTAAAACAGCTTATCCGTCTTAACGGCATAAAAAACCCCGGACTTATCCGGGGTATCATAAAAATCCTACCGGTTCCTTTTCTTTATGCTATAAGAACCGTGTGTGTGGACTATTTTCTCTCATCATCGAAATTGTCGTCAGTAAGACCGTTCTCATCCTTAAAGTCATCATTCACAGGAAGATCATCCTCTGACATTTCATCATCCGCGAGTTCAGTGTTACCATCGACGAAATCATCGTTGTCCAGATCGTCTTCAAAATCATCATCGAAGTCATCGTCGAAATCATCAAACTCAGGCACTGGCGGCTCAGGCTTATCCCAGATAAAGTTCTCATTATTCATCTGAGCTTTAGCCTCATCCGTCATTTCTGCTTCCATCTGATGGATTTCATCGAGCTTGTACATTACATCACTGCAAAGCTCCTTAACACCGATATTGGCAGCAGCGGAAATGATGTAGTACTTGTCATCCTTGCGCCCAAGTCTAGTGAGAATATCATCCACCAGTTCCTTTAATTCATCTTCACCGTGAATATCACACTTGTTAAATACAAGCCATCTTGGCTTCTGGGCCAGTTTTTCACTGTAAAGAGCCAGTTCTTGCTCGATTACTTTTATGTTCTCAACCGGATCCGAACCGTCAATAGGCTGCAAATCAACAAGATGGAGAAGTACACGGCATCTTTCAAGGTGACGTAAAAATCTGTGTCCCAGACCGGCCCCCTGAGATGCCCCTTCAATAAGCCCTGGAATATCGGCCACAACAAAGCTCTTTCCTTCACCTACGCGAACAACACCTAGAGAAGGCTCAAGTGTTGTAAACGGATAATCTGCAATCTTCGGTCTGGCTGCACTCACTGCACTGATAAAGGTGGATTTACCGGCATTAGGCAGACCGAGCATTCCAACATCAGCCAGCAGCATCAGTTCAAGGCGCAGATAACGCTTATCACCGGCAGTACCATTGGTTTTCTGACGAGGAGCCCTGTTTATGGAACTCTTGAAACGGGTATTACCCAGACCATGGAACCCGCCCTTGGCTACGAGCAGCATCTGGTTTTCCTTTATCAGATCTCCGATAACCTCACCGGTATCATCATCAATTACTCTGGTACCGAGAGGCACACGAATAACTATATCCTCACCAGCAGCACCGGTACAGTTAGCTGCACCGCCGTTTTTACCTCTGCCGGCCATATAAAATTTTTGAAACTGAAAATCTATCAAGGTATTGACACTGGTGTCAGCCTTCATAAAAACGTCACCGCCGTCACCGCCATCACCACCATCGGGCCCCCCTTTGGGAATGTATTTTTCCCGGCGAAAGCTTACAATACCATTACCGCCATCACCGGCTTCTACACGAATTTTGGCTTCATCAACGAATTTCATTATAAATTTTCCTTTAACTTCAATCCGTCATACATAAAAAAAAGACTCCACCACTTTGCAAAAAGGATAGAGTCTCTTTAATCAATACCTTTGAAGATATTAATCAGCGATAACGCTTACATATCTACGATGCTTAGGACCGCCAACAGTATATTTAACCTTACCGTTGCTAGTTGCAAATAAAGTATAATCCTTACCTACACCTACATTGCTACCAGCATGGAACTGAGTACCACGCTGACGAACAAGGATACTACCGGCTAAAACAGCCTGTCCATCGAAAATCTTAACACCTAAACGCTGACCTTGGGAGTCACGACCGTTATGTGTACTACCACCAGCTTTCTTATGAGCCATTGTCTACTCCTTATGCATTAATACCGGTAATCTTAACCTGAGTGTACCACTGACGATGTCCGGTAACCTTCTGATGATGCTTACGACGACGGAACTTAGTAATACTAAGCTTTTCGCCACCTACAGACTTAACTACTTCAGCAACTACCTTACCACCTTCTACACATGGAGCACCAACGTTTACATTGTCTCCATCGGCAATCATAAGTACCTTATCAAATTCAACAGTGTCGCCTACTTTCTTAGAAGAATCTAAATCAACTTCTAATAAATCGTCAACAGCAACCTGGTACTGCTTGCCGCTAGTTGAAATAACTGCGTACATTATATATTCCTTCTGCGATGTATTTAGATTAAAAGTCTAAATACAGTAAAATTTCTAACATGATAATGTTGCGAATTATACAGATTACCAATGCTATATGCAAGGCAAAATTTGAATAAAATCAAAATTTTTTTAATTTTCTTTTTTATTCTATTTTATGTTACCTGAAAAATCCTGTATTTCACATGGTAAGGACAACTTGTTTTCTGAATAATACCTGTGCTGACTTCAGCAAAATACTGTTATTTTTTACCAGTATTATCTCCTTATGTTTTATAAACAGATCTTTTTTTCTGTATTTTCCAGCAATCTCATATATCGTGATTTTTCCATTTCTTTAACAAAAAAATTTTTTCATAACTTATTCTCATCTAATTAATGTAAAATAGTATCCTGACTTGACCGGTTGATTTAAGCCGGCAGTGGCAGTCTTATTAGATGCAGGTTCCGGTAAACCGGCATGTATATCTCATATACAACGCTCGACAGGTGTATCAGGAAAGCTTTTTTATTTAATTCTAGTGGAATGATATTATGTCTGATTCTCTATTCATCAAACTGACAGAACAGCAGATAGATACGGTAAACAAACAGATATCACAGCAAATAGATTCCCCGGTGGAATATCTGAATCAGGTCTGCTTTCATCTTATTGATGCTGGAGGGAAGCGTATCAGACCGCGACTTATGCTGCTTTGTGCAGGGTTAATAAACGGAAAACAGATTCAGCATGAGGAATTAGATGAAAAAATCTATTCTCTTGCGGCATCCGTAGAAATTCTTCACACTGCGACACTGATGCATGATGATGTTATCGATGAAGGTCTGATGAGAAGAGGACGTCTGAGTGTCAACAATGCTTTCGGCAACCGCGTAGCCGTACTCGGAGGAGACTACCTGTTCACCAAAGCGTACAATACAAGCATAAAGATCAATAATCCGCAGATAAGCAGGCTGTTCTCCAACACTCTGGCAACCCTTGTTGAAGGTGAACTCACCCAGATGTCCAATATCGCTAATACAGGGATTTCAGAGGAAACCTACTTCAAAACCATTTACTCAAAGACATCAGCTCTCTTTGAGATCACCTCCAAGATTCCGGGATTCATTTATAACTGCACTGATGAACAGATTGAACGCCTGGCTCTTTACGGCCGTAACATAGGCTACGTTTTTCAAATAGCCGATGACATTCTTGACTATACAGCTGACAGTAAAACCCTGGGTAAAATCGCCGGCAAGGACATGGAGGAATTTAAAATAACCCTGCCTGTCATCTACACAATCAAAAATAACTGCGGCATCTCCGGGGAGGATGTCTATAAAGCTGTAAACAGCAAAGACATAGTCACCCTCAAAGAAATGATAAACCGCACAGGTGCCATCAGCAGATGCGATGATGTAGCCAACAGACTGATTGCAGAAGCTGTTCACGCCCTCGACGCATTCCCTGACAGTGAGTACCGCGATGCTCTTGAGGAACTCGCTAACGCCGCATACAGGCGTCGTAACTAAATAAAAATCACCTGAACTGATATTCCCCAAAAAAAAGCCATACATACTGCATGGTGTACATATGGCTTAAGATCAGCTTTTTCCCAGCTTTTCTAACATTTATGGAGTGATTTAATCTTTGCCGGAGTTCTTATCTGAAACATCAAACTCCTGTTTTATCAAATTATCTTTCCTGTCTTCTTTTTTGTCTGTATTCCAGTCCTCTCCGGAGATATTCACCACTGTCAGATCTCCTGTCACCTGCTTACTGCGAACATTATCATGCCTGGTATAATCAGGAATATAGATTTCCTTTTCAGGCCGATTAATTTTCTGAAACCGCAACAATTTCGTCACGCATTCCTAGAAAAACCTCAGTAATCTTCGGATCAAAGTGTTTACCGGATTCAGAACTGATTATTCTGAATGCCTCATCATAACTCATTGCAGGCTTGTAGCATCTCTTTGACACCAAAGCATCAAAAACGTCAGCAATGGACATAATTCTGGCACTCAACGGTATTTCATCACCTTTAAGACTGTACGGATATCCGGTTCCGTTCCACTTTTCGTGATGATATGTAGCCATATCAACTGCTGTAGCAAGAATGAGAGAACTTTCCATACCGGTAAGAGTTTCCGCAATCATCTGTCCTCCCTTTTCCGCATGAGTCTGCATTATAGAGAATTCATCAATTGTTAATCTTCCCGGCTTACACAAAATGGTATCTGATACGGTAATCTTACCGATGTCATGCAGAGGAGCAGCAGCAACACAGGCTTCACAATGCTCATCATCCAGAACATCTTCGTAATAACGTTTCTTCAACAGTCCACGCAGAACTAAATTCACATAGGCTGCCGTTCTTTTTATGTGACTGCCGGTGGAATAATCACGACCTTCAATGATTGATGCAAAGGACTCAATTATTTTCTTCTGCATTGCTTCAATCTTCTGCTCAGCAAAAGCATCCTTCTCGGATATCTCTCTTAGACAGCGCTGATAATCTATAACTTTAAAAATTCTGCTACATATAGTAGATACTGATGACTTAAGATTAATGAAATCATCCACTCCAAGATCAAATGCTTTATCTTCAAGTGCTGAATTAACCCCGTTACTGAGAACAATAACCGGTATAAAAATAGTTGATGACTGTCTTTTTAATGATTCTATAAGATTCAATGTATCTAGACCGCGCGTCTGCATATTAATAATAATCAAGTCATAATGATTACTCGCAGCTTCTTGCATTGTTTCACGGAGATTTCCCCTGATTACAACAGTGAAATCTTTTAAAAAATCTTTTAAGACAATTAAATTATTACAATCGTTATCTACGATTAAGATTCTGCCTCGGATCATAAACATACCTAAAACTTCCAAAACCAGACTGGAAGCTCATTCATACAGAAAAACAGCCACAATACTTTAAAACAAACGTTCGTTATAAAATCCTAGCTACATATTCCGCTGAATTAAACGTCCATTGATTGATCAGTTCTAATTATGATTATTCTAAAGTTTCTATTTATTCGTTATTTACTGTAACTTCAATACCGGAATTATGGTAAAAAAGTAACATTTCAGTGTATTTATTTTCATAATTTTCACATAATTTTAACCTATTCCTTTATCAAAAAAGGCATATTTGTTTAAAAATACTACAATTTTCACAAAATCAAACATTTCTTTGTTTAAAAAATGTAAACAAAAAAAACATTGATTTATTAGTGTAAATAATATTTGATTAAATACATGTTGTATTTTCTTATTTTTATCCAACATTATTTATTTTCAGATATTGAAATTACTCATTTTTCATTTAAATATCCGGTTACTGCCGGAATGGAAAATATTTGATTTTAATAATATAAATAAATGACAATTTAGCCAGATTGAACATCATGATTATATTTTTTCAATAACAATCCGGTAATAAAAGCTATATAAATGTTCCAATATAACTGGTAATAGATAAATGATATAATTCAAACATTTATCCGGAGAAATAATATCGCTTCAGAAAAAACATAAAATAAAAAAAGGGAATCCTTCTGGATTCCCTATGTATTTTAAATAATCCCCGGGAGGTCCGGAGTTATAAAATGGTATTATTCAGCAAACGGATGATGCAGAATAATAGTCTCATCTCTATCAGGGCCGGTTGAGATTACATCAACTCTTACGCCTGAAATTTCTTCAAGACGCTTAATGTAGTTCTTGGCATTTTCCGGCAGAGCATCATAGCTCTTCAGACCGAAAGTTGATTCCTTCCAGCCAGGCATGGTTTCATATACCGGTTCAAGACCTTCATAATCATCGGCAGCCAGCGGAGAATAATCAATCACTTCTCCGTTGCTCTTCTTATAAGCCACACAAAGCTTAACTTCATCAAGACCATCAAGAACATCCAGCTTGGTAAGGCAGAGACCACTTAAAGTATTAATCTGATTTGATCTGCGCATAGCCACACCATCAAACCAGCCGCAACGACGGCGACGACCTGTAACAGAACCAAATTCAGCCCCCTTGGTACACAGGAAATCACCGGTTTCATCAAATAATTCTGTCGGGAAAGGACCACCACCGACACGAGTGGTATATGCCTTCACAATACCGATTACGTATTCAATGTTTCTCGGACCGAAACCTGAACCTGTGCTCACACCGCCGGCAACTGTATTTGAAGAAGTTACGTAAGGATATGTACCCTGATCGATATCAAGGAATGTACCCTGAGCACCTTCAAACATGATCTTCTTACCCGCTTCATTAGCCTTGGCAAGCAGGGAGGTTACGTCATGAACCATTGGAAGAATTTCCTTGGCATACTTCTTACAGTCTTCAAGAGTCTGCTCATAGGAAACTGCTTCAGCACCATAGTACTGAGTCAGGCAGAAGTTATGGTATTCCATAACAGTCTTCAGCTTTTCAGCAAAATCGTTCATATTGAACATATCACCTACACGAAGAGCTCTTCTAGCAGCCTTGTCTTCATAGGTAGGACCGATACCACGACCGGTTGTACCGATAGCCTTCTTACCCAGCTTTGCTTCACGTGAACGGTCTATTGCTACATGGTAAGGAAGTATCAGAGGACAGGCAGGACTGATTACCATACGGGATCTTACTTCAACACCTTTTTCTTCAAGTTCTCTGATTTCAGCTAGTAAAGCTTCAGGAGAAACTACTACACCGTTACCTACCACACAGGTACAGTTTGGACGTAAAATACCTGAAGGAATAAGACGTAAAACCTGCTTCTTACCGTCAACTACCAGGGTATGACCGGCATTGTGCCCCCCCTGATATCTAACAACATAATCTGCCTCAGCTGTCAGCAGATCAACAATCTTACCCTTACCTTCATCACCCCACTGGGTGCCTAAGACAACAACGTTATGAGCCATACTAATCTTAAATCACTTAAACTGGTTAAAAAAATATTCAGTTTTTACCGGTTAAAACGACATAACCAGGCGCTTTAAAATAAAAACCGAACTAAAATCACACTAGCATTAAATACTACCATAAAATGGATATAAGTTAAACCATAACAAAGATCTATCTATCAAAATCATTCAAATATGTTCCGTCCTGATATAACCGAACATCTGTTAAAAAGCCTTCCTGTAATTACGCCGGAAAACATCATTCCTGAAACAGACAGGCCGGAGCTCACTGCTCCGGCCTGTCTGCTCAGCATGATAGTAAAATCCTATTTAAAGTATTTAAGAAACTCATTATCCCTATCGGTTACTATCACATTTTTCCCGTCAGTCATCGAACTTCTATATGCATCCATGCTTCTGAGGAAATCAAACAGTTCAGGATTCTTTGAGTAGGTATCACCATATATCTTTGTTGATTCTGCTTCACCGTTTCCCCGGATAAACTTCGCCTCTTTCTCCGCTTCTGCTATCTTTACTATAGCATGCTTGTCAGCTTCCGCTCTAATGGCCTCTGCCTCTCTGCGCCCTTGAGAGCGGTGCAGTCTTGCGACAGACTCGCGTTCAGCACGCATACGCTGATATATAGAATTAGACACTTCATTCGGAAGCTCTATCTTCATGATACGTACATCGACAATCTTAATCCCGAGATTCTTTTCAGCCCCGGGACCGGTTTCCAGAAGAGTGTTCTGCATAATCTGTTCACGCTTAGAGGCTCCGGCATCACTGACTCCTTCAGAGGCGGATTCCCCCCCTTTTCCGGAAACAATCTCCTTAATAGTCAGGTTACCGATCTGACTTCTCAGGCTGTTGGTAATACTGGTTCTCAGACGTTCCTCCGCCTTCAGCCTGTCCCCCTGAGTGGAGGTATAGAATTTAGCGAAATCAACAATCTTCCACTTAACATAAGAATCGATAATCAAATCCTTCTTTTCTGATGTAACGAAGCGGTCAGCAGTTGAATTCAGAGTCTGGATACGTGCATCAATACTCATGACCTTGTCTACAAACGGAAACTTGACATGAAGTCCCGGTTCGTAAAGAACGATTTTAGAATCAGCATCACGGTATATCTTGTTAAATCTGGTTATCAGCGATCTGCGTCCCTCAGATACCACAAAAAGAGACTGGTACAGAATTATTCCGACAAGAACCAGTACGGCAATAACAATATTACTCTTCATTTACTTTTTTCCTCCTGACTGACTGTTGTTGACACTTTCCGTCAGTTTATCGACAGGAAGATAAAGCAGCGGGGAATTCCCCTTATCTGTACTGATAATTACCTTACCGCTGCTACCGTATACTGTTTCCATGGTTTCTAAAAATATACGGCGACGGGTAATCTCCGGAGATTTGATGTATTCCGGCAGAATCTTTTCAAAACGGGCGACATCACCCTCTGCCTTCGCAACTACCTGACGGCTGTATGCCTCGGCCTCCTCAATAATACGTTTAGCCTTACCCTCAGCCTTTGGTACCACCTCGTTTCTGTATGCCTCAGCTTCTCTCTTAAAGCGCTGTTCATCCTCCTGAGCAGCAATCGCATCATCAAATGCTGCTTTCACTTCATCAGGAGCTCTGGCAGGCAGAAAGTTAACATTAACTATAGATATGCCCATATTATACTGAGAGATAATAGATTCCAGCAGATCCTTGGTTGACTGTCTTACCTGTTCACGCCCTGTGGTAAGCACATCATCCATTTTGGTATGCCCTATAACATATCTTAAAGCACTGTCAGTAGCCTGAGCCAGACTCTGATTAGGTTCAACCATGTTATACAGGTAGTCACGGGGATTGTTTACCCGGTACTGCACTTCCATTTCCACGTTTACCACGTTCTCATCTTCTGTAAGCATGGAACCGGATGATTTTGTAGACTGAACAATCTGCACATCCACATTCTGAACTTTTTCTACAAAAGGTATTCTCCAGTGAAGTCCCGGCATTTCAATATGACTGAATTTACCGAAACGCAGGACAACCCCCTGCTCCGCTTCTTTGATGGTATAAAAATGCTTGGCCACCAGCAATACAAGAAACACTGCCACCAAAATAATCCAGACCATAGCACTGCTTTTCTCATACCAGTTATTGAATTTCTTGGCGAGATCGTCTGAATTGTTACGTTTTTTCTGTTCCTTCCAAGGATCCTTTTCCGGCTCATTCCAGGCCATTTAACGCTCCGTTATATCTGTATAAAGACAAGTAATCTTAAAACTCGGGAATTCTGAAGGTAAAGTTTTTCGGCTTCACACAGCACTTTTCCAGTACCCCTTCACACCGGCTGTTCAGTTGAGCCAGTTCAGCCCGCTGGTGTTTCAGATGCAGAATCATTTCCCCGTTTTGAGAAAAATGTTCCTCAAGTACCGCACCCATGCTGTACAGACGATTGCGGACGCCTCCTTCAGAGCTTGGTAATTTTACCACAATTTCCAGTAAATCATTAGCCAGCAGTTCACCAACCGCCTTATAAAGAAGTTCAATACCGATGTTTCGGGCTGCACTTATATAGACAGCTTCAGGTTTTCCCAGTTCATTGTAAACAATTCTCGGCATTACCTTATCAAGCCTGTCTATCTTGTTATATACCCGGAGCTGTGGCACCTCATCCGCTCCTATCTGTTCCAGCACCTGCTGAACTGAATCTACATTGTTCTCCACCCTTTCGTCACTGAAATCAATAACATGAAGCTGCAGATCAGCATCCCTGGTTTCACTCAGTGTAGATTTAAACGCAGCAACCAGATCATGGGGCAGATGCCTGATAAAACCTACAGTATCAGCAAAAACAATTTTTCCAACATGAGGCATTTCCACAGATCTCAGTGTAGGATCAAGTGTGGCAAACAGCTGATCAGCAGCATAAACCTCTGATTTGGTAAGCAGATTGAAGAGTGTTGATTTTCCGGCATTAGTGTAGCCCACAAGGGAAACAACAGGAATATTGTTATGAACACGTGCCCGGCTGCTCTGTTCTCGCTGACGTTCCACCAGAGCAAGCTCGCCAAGAAGTGCCGTTATTCTCTCCCTCAGCAGACGGCGATCGCTTTCGAGCTGGGTTTCACCGGGACCTCCGCGCATACCGATACCGCCCTTCTGACGTTCAAGATGGGTCCACCCCCTAACCAGTCTGGTCTGAAGATATCTCAATTGTGCTAGTTCAACCTGAAGTTTACCTTCACGGGTTCTGGCTCTCTGCGCAAAAATATCCAGAATCAGCGCTGTTCTGGTAATAACCTTACACTTTAGTTCTTTCTCCAGATTACGTTCCTGGGACGGGGACAGTTCATGGTTGAATATAACGGTTTCCGCACCTGCATCCGCCACAAGAGAGGACAGTTCCTCAACCTTTCCGCTACCTATAAAAAAGCGAGGATCCGGTAGCTTGCGGTTGCATGACAGAACTCCGGATATAGTCGCACCGGCTGATTTTGCCAGAAGTTTCAACTCTTCTAGGTCTTCACAGCTGCTTTCCTGGACAAAATCAACATTAACGAGGACGGATTTTTCACCACCCTTATATCTTTCATCAAAATCGAACAAAATTAAATACTCTCGGTACTTCTGTTAATACTTCGTTTTTTTATATGCGCACAAAAGGCTATCCCGCACATATATTCGGGATAACCATTCAACAGAAAAGCTATTTTAACAGAAATACGGCAGATTATTCTGTCTTTTCTGAATCACCGGTATTGAGATTTGATATAGCTCTTGCTGGAACTATAGTTGAAATGGCATGCTTGTATACCATCTGGCAAATATTGTTCTTTAACAAAATTACGAACTGATCAAAAGATTCAACCTGACCTTGTAATTTAATGCCGTTAACTAAGTAGATGGAAACAGGAATACGTTCTTTTCTTAAAGCATTTAAAAAAGGATCCTGTAATGATTGACCTTTGGACATATAAATTTCCTTATATTTATTTCTTATTATTTGTTGTAATAGTTATTATCAATTATTTTTATAATATATCCGTAATTCAGTATACCAAAAAACGATCTTATTTTATAATTCTATCTTATATATAATTGAATATCATAAAAAATTAGGAATAATAAATTATTTTTAATAAAAATTCCAACACTGATATCAATTTTAGTAGATTTACCGGCAAAAATCACGAATACGTTCTGATATTCACGTGCGGGTTAACAATATAAATTACATTTAGGATACTAAATGTTTTCATATTGTTAAAAAAGACACTCTAGTTCCGGGAAAAAGCTCCGGCTGGGTGTTTTCCGTCTGATCGCAAAATTCTAACTGCCGGAAATTATTCCTTCAGAAACAAGTTTTGTCATTATAATATCCAGATTTTCTGATTTATTCAGCGGATCCAGATAATCTACTTTCGACTTCCATCCCCTCAACCATGTCATCTGTCTTTTGGCAAGCTGACAGGTGGCTATAACGGCCAGCTCACGCATTTTTTCATAGTTGATCTCTCCGTTAAGATACATCCACATCTGTCTATATCCTACTGACCTGATTGAAGGTAGATCCTGATTTAAATCACCTCGATCCATTAATTTTCTTACCTCTTCCTCAAATCCTGAAGCAAGCATCATATCAAAGCGTTCAGCTATCATCGGTTTAAGATATTTACGTTCTCTGTCCGGCAGCAGAGCGAACTCCTTCAAAATGAAAGGCGGTTCACTGTTCCCATGTTCTCTGATGATATCAGTCATGCTGCGACCACACATCAGATAGACCTCATATGCCCGACCGAGTCTCTGCGGATCATTCTCATTAATACGGCTCCACGATTCCATATCAACCTGTTTAAGCATATCTCTAAGAACAGGGAGACCTTTTTCAGCTACAATACGCTCCACCTCAGCTCTTACCTCCGGAGTCGAACCCGGCAAAGGTGACAGTCCTTCAGTAATACTCTTGAAATAAAGCATGGTTCCTCCGACAAGAATCGGAACCCTGCCCCTGGACGCAATATCATTGACAAGTTTTATGGCATCCTCACGGAAACCGGCCACGCTGTAGCTCTGTGAAGGATCCAGTATATCCAGAAGATAATGGGGAATACCTGCCTGCTCATTTTTGTCAGGTTTAGCCGTACCTATATCCATACCCCGGTATATTAATGCCGAATCAACACTAATGATTTCCCCGTTGATCTCTTTAGCCAGACGAATAGCCAGGCCTGTTTTACCTGAGGCGGTCGGCCCCATAATGGAGATAGCCTTTGGTTTCATGATATCCTTAATAAAATCCAACACCATCCGGAATTGTCCTGTTCAGTAAGGAAGTGCCGTAACTCAACAGGTATCCGTGACTCTTTATCCTAAAAATTTTCTAAACCGCCGAAAGCCGCTCAATACATCCGGAAAAATCTATATCCTCATAGCCGTCCGGCATTTTTTCAGTAAAAAATTTCTCGTAGGTTATATTCTGCACCAGTCTCTGTACCATGGTTTTGCTGAAGGTTGACGGTGCATATAATTCAAAGAGAATGTCTGCAAGAACGGCCATCGCCTCACGCACTCCGGCATTTTCAGATAATAATGTTATCAGTTTTTCCATCACCACAGTCAGATTTATTCCCCTGACTGATGCCGGAACGGCATCAATTCTGCACACTCCGTACCGGATAGACACTGCAAACCCCAGTTCCCCTAGAAGTGAAACTACTGTCTGGGAACAGTTGATATTCCCCTTAAACTCGAAAGGGACCGTTAGTGCCGATGATTCAAGACATTTACGGTCATTATTCTCGAAATTATCCATAAAAACAGCTCTTGCGAGCTTTACTACAGAAACAATCCTGAGTGACTCATTACCGCTTATTACAGCCAGCTTACCTCCACCGGTGATAAAAACCAGCCGGTATAATGAACATTCCGCCAGACTTTCCCCGTTCCAAGGCTCTAGAACATCTGTAAGATCACTGCCGGAGAATTTTTTCTCTCCTGCAGGTTTCCCGAGTACAGATCCCCCCGGCAGAACTTCACCACCGAACGGCGGGGTACACGTCTCTTCACTGATCCGGTTTACGTTTGTTATTACGCTGTCCCCGTAACCGGATGCACCGTTATCATTCCGAGATTCACTCACCGGAGCAGCATGTGTCACACTGCCGGAAAACATCATCTGCATGCTTTTCTGCATAATCTCAGTATCAGCAGCTGATTTTCTCCCCCCGGTTCCGGCATATCCTGTTCTTCCGGCATAACCGCTGCCGTTTTTTATCCCAGTATACTGATAAGCTCCGCCATTTCCCGGGCAGGAACCTTTGTATGGAAATGCTTCATTACCGGATCTTTCCACTGAGCAGTCACCGTTTTCCTCACTCTTCAGGTGAGAGCAACCTCCTGACAGAGCAAAAAGTTTTTTATATGATTCGCAAGCCGTACCCGCCCCTTCAGGCTGGTCGCTGATACAACCGTTTTTTCCGGATTCCGTAAAAATTCTTCCGGCAGCATTCTCTCCTGTACCATTCCCCGGGGAATCACCTGAAGACAGTGCACCTCCTCCCGCGAGAGGCATGCTTTCCCAGAAAGCACTGACCTTTTCTGAATTGAATCTCAACGGTCTGACATTACCGTAATTATGATTCTGCTTCGAGACGGCTGTCTCATCCATGGTTTCCGGAAGCACCTGCTGCTCCGTAATAAATGCGTTCACGAAAGCAGTGTTGATAAAATCATGAACAGTTTTAGCCTGATGGAATCTTATTTCGAATTTCTGAGGATGTACGTTTATATCAATCTCCTCCGGAGATATATCGAGAAAACAGACATAGGATACATCAGCCGCAACTCCTGTTACGGATTCATAGGCGTCCTTAATTGCATGAATAATCACCTTATCCTTGACGATACGGTTGTTCACAAAAAAATACTGCACAGGTTTATTCTGATTATGAATCGTTACATAGCCTCTGAGAGCCAACCCATCCTCAAGACGTTCAACCTTCTTCATATCAGCAGCAAGACCTCTGCCTAGAAGCGCCTCAATTCTTTTCAGGATGTTATCAGGAACAGCCTTCAGATCGTAAACCGTACGATTATTATGCTTCAGGGTAAATGCCACATCAGGTCTGCTTACTGCCAGACGGCGGAACATTTCTTCAATCTGACTGAATTCCGTTTTTTCAGTTTTCAGAAAACGGCGTCTTGCCGGGGTATTAAAAAAAAGATCAAGTACCTCCACCGAAGTACCGTCAGGATGTGAGGCCGGGTTTATTTTCGGCTCCTGACTTATGCCCTCCACGGCCACGGCATAGGCCATATCCTGATCTGCCGGTTTTGAAGTAAGTGTCAGTCTTGAAACCGCAGCTACCGAAGCCAGAGCCTCTCCCCGGAATCCCATACTCATCAGATGATCAAGATCCTTAATAGTACTCAGCTTGGATGTTGCATGTCTTTTGAGTGCTAGTTCCAGTTCATCTCTCGGTATACCGCACCCGTTATCCCTTACCAGGATTTTCTTGGCTCCGCCGCTGACAATCTCCACGGCAATTTTTCCAGCCCCGGAATCAAGAGCATTCTCCATCAGTTCCTTGACTACGGCTGAAGGACGTTCTACTACCTCACCGGCGGCAATCTGATTGGCCACCTGAGGAGCCAGCAGTTGAATTCGCATTTATTTAATCCTCAGTCTCTGTCCGACATTAACCTGAGATTGTTTCAAATTGTTAAGATTCCTTATATGTTCCATCGTAACCCCGTATTTTCTGGCTATACCGGCAAGATATTCACCTTTCTTCACCACATGATAAACCGGCTGTTTTGAACCTGCAGCACTGCGGTTACTTCTCTTTGTACCTCCGGAGGCTATCGGAGTGATGCTTGACGAAGTATTCAGACAGACACTTGGATTTGCCTCCACGAAATCCTTTATGCCAAGATAGATGGCATAAGCCAAACGGCGGCGATACTTATCGGTAGCGAGAAGTTTCTCCTCATCCGGATTTGACAGATAGCCGGTTTCAACAAGCAGAGAAGGAATATCCGGTGCCTTCAACACTGCGAGAGAACGGCTGATAGGGGTCTTCTTATGCAGTCTTGTTACCCTTTTAAGTCTTGAAAGGAGCTTGTTTGCCAGTTCAAAACCGTAGTTCATCGAAGAACTTGAAGCCAGGTCCACCACGAAGGAGCAGTCCTTCAGATACTTATTCTCTCCGCACATGTGATTGATGGCATCTCCGGCGCCGCCGATAAGCTTTTTCTGATCCCCGGCAGTGATCTTATCATTCTCACGGTCGGCACGATCCTTTGAGAGAACAAGCACTGATGCGCCATTAGCCTCAGTATTGTATGCACTGTCCGCATGAATGGAAATCAGCATATCAGCCTTACGCTTTCTGGCAATTTTGGATCTTTCCCCCAAATCAATGAACCTGTCACCTGATCTAGTAAGATAGCCGCTCAGAGTCTTGTCACCGTCAAGATATTCGATAAGATATCTTGAAATCCCCAAAGTGACGCTCTTCTCATAGGTTCCCTTTCCGCCGATCGCCCCGGGGTCCTTGCCGCCGTGTCCGGGATCAACCACAACCACACAGGTGTTTTTATCTTTACGGGTACTGTGAGCCGGTTTAGGCGGTTCCGGTGTGGAAAGACGCTGCTCTAAGGTTTCTGTAGGATCGTTGTTATCACTCGCCTCATTCAAAGTATCAAAAAGAGCCGCCTCGAGCTCATCTAGCTTGCGGTCTCCGGACACTCTGCCACCGCCGGTGGAAGTTTTTCCGGAACTTACGGTACCGGCTGCAGTTTTCTTATTGCCGGAAGCTGACAGTCCGGAAACGTTCTCAACTTTTGCAGGAGTATTGATGACGGGAACCGCCGGCTCATGACTGCCGGACAGACGGTTCCTCTGACTGTTACCGGAAGAAGTTACTTTTGAAACACCTGTATTCGTCCCGTTTTCCACTTTTCTGCCGGAGATTTGGGAAACTGCTGTTTTCTGATTACCTCCGGATGAGTTTAAAGTCTGAGGAAACTCCATAACCAGTTTGGCATTTCGTCCCTGAGCAGCTCTGTATGCAGTAAATTTAGGCACTACCGGCTGCTTCAGTGTCAGGACATAGAAAACTTCATTCTTTCCCGAACCTTTTTTAACCGAACTGAGCACACTGTTTCTGGTAATAGTGGCCATGCCGTATTTCTTCTTCGGTGATTCAATATCATGAATCCTCACGGTGTATTCTAGACCGTTAGCCCCGGAACTGTATGAATAATGCGGAACGTCGGATAATTCAATAACAATTCTGGTAAAATCCCTGTTCTGCGATGCACTTATTCCGGTTATTTCATTAGCTTCAACAGTATTTGCAGCACCGGCACACAAATACCATAAAAAAAGAAATACCGCGGTTTGACACAATGAAAGAGAGAAGCCGGGGCGTATGCCGCAGCCGGCTGTTTCCGGATGAAGACAGGAAGTATCAGCATGACCGTCAACTGTCCCGGACATTCTTATAACTTGCTTTAATAAATCACCAATCATAATTCTTTCACGACTTTTTCACTGTTGATTCCGAAGAGATCACTGCCGGCCGGATGTTCTGACGGAATATGCTCCCGACGCAGACAGCTTTCACCGGAACCTGATGAAACATCACTGTTTTTAAATAACCACCTGTTCCGGTATAGCTTTCGGAAAAAACAGTGGCTCGAGAACAGCTCTGCCCTTAGGTGTCATGGCGGATATTTCGGCCCGGCGCTGATTATCGGCAATAACAAGATTAACGATCAAATCGGCATCGGGAAGAATCCCCTCCCCTTTTGACGGCCATTCGATAATTCTAATGGAACCGGCAGAGAAATAATCTCTTATCCCCATCATCTCCAGTTCCTCAGGATCATTGAGCCGGTACAGGTCAAAATGGTAGATATCCCGTTCTCCAACATGATATTCCTCCACCAGAGTATATGTCGGGCTCTTGACTATACCATGATAACCGCATGCCCTGACAAGCCCTCTGGTCATGGTTGTTTTGCCCGCACCTAAATCACCGGTGAGGTAAATAGTAGTGTCTCCGGGACACAGTTCACTCAGAACAGCCCCGAGGAGTTCTGTCTTACTCTCATCAGTTAATAAAAATTCCTTCAGCAAAAGTTTTTCAGCCGTCATACAGGTTATTTCCTTAAGCTATGCATTTTTTCCATTTACAAGCTGTCTTATTCTGTCCGGGATATCAGTGGCGCACATACCGATATTTCCGTTAATTTCCGCCTCCAGTCTTCCGGCCTCGCCATGAAGCAGTACGCCCATAACTGCTGCTGACTCTGGCTGATACCCCTGTCCCATCAGAGAAACTATCACCCCTGTAAGAACATCCCCCATACCGCCACTGGCCATACCGGAACACCCCGTTCTTGTGAGAATACACTTTCCCTCCTGAGTTGCTATAACCGTAGAGGATGATTTAAGTACGCATACAGCCTGATATTTTTCTGCAATCTGTATGGCATACCTAACCATATCACCTTCAATCTCCCGCACAGAGACTCCGCAGAGTCTGGCCGCCTCCCCGGCATGAGGAGTAAGAACAGCAGCAGGAAGTCGCGGAAATTTTCCGTCAGAGTTTGCCAGCAGGTACAGAGCATCAGCATCAAAAACAGCTTTTTTGGCTCCTATTATACATTCTTTTAAAATATTTTCCGTGTTATTGCGTCCCAGCCCGGGGCCTACTGCAACGGCATCAGCCCAGACAAGTCTTTCTTCCAGTGCGCTGATATCCGGAGTCATGATACAGGGATTACAGGAGTTAAACTGAATATTCTCCCCGCTTACCGGCATGGCCGCCACCAGTCCGCTGCCGCACCTCACAGCGGCGGAAGCCGCCAGTATGAGTGCACCGGTCATTCCTGCAGAACCTCCGACAAGAAGAACTTTTCCCGCTGTTCCCTTGTGAGCAGCAGGTGAACGCCTCGGCAGTCTTTTTCGCAACACTTTGAAATCAGCATATTGCAGTTCGGGGATGACACCGGAGATAATCCCTGCGACATTCTCTTTAAAACGGGGCAGTCCGTCGGCCACCACCTCTACTCTGCCACAGAATTCCTTGGCTCTCCCTGTCAGCAGCCCCGGTTTTTCCGTAAAAACAGTATAGGTTATGTCAGCAGTTACCGCAGTTTCTCCGGCAGGAATCCCTCTGTCAGCATCCAGAAGGGAAGGAATATCCACGCTTATAACCAACAGTCCCTCCCCGTGTAAAAGTTTTATTCTGTTAATAAAACTGACTGCCGCCGCCGTCTTTGCGGCAGAAGGCGAGACCGGATTTTTCTGTTCCATTCTTCCGGCGGTGACACCAATCCCAAGTATGGCATCAATAATTACACCATTACCGGTAACAGCAGTTTTCAGAAACCCCTCGTCGAAAGTGATTTCCCGTCCCCCTGTCGCAAGGTACACCTCTCTGGCTCTGCAGGCTGCTATCTGTTTTTTCTGCGGCAGCACCTGAACCACCATTACATTAACAAACCCGTCATTCACAAGACCGGTGGCAATTTCATAACCGTCGCCACCGTTATTACCTCCGCCGGCAAATATCCAGATATCCCGGTTTTTACAGATATTCCCCTGAGAGAGTCCCTGCAATAATGCTTTAATTCTGCTGAAAATACATCCTGCCGCGTACTGCATCAGACCGTAACCGTCACTTTGCAGGTATATTTTTTCCAGCTCTCTGGTTCCGGCTATATCCAGAACAGGAGCAAACAAAGCACTTTCCTCTGTAAGGGACCATGAATTTTCCAATTTTTCACCTCTGTTTCCGGATAACCCGGATCCGTTTTATCCGCTACTGATTTCACCTTGTCAACCGTCCGTCAGTTCCTGTTTCCGTCCAGTTACGGAAAAGAAGTATCCGAAATCAACAACTGACGCGGATATAATCCCCGACCGGCACCGGAATAATAAAACATCGGAATATTATCTGATTATACCTTAAGATTAAATTCCGCATAAAATTTAATTCTCATCACCTGTATGAATCATTAACCACCTAAAAAAACAAGGGCTCAGCCAACATAATCACCGGAGAATTCCGGCCGGCACATCATGATCCCTATGCGTAGCAAATCAGAGGCAGGTCTTTACTCGGTCTTGAGCCGGCGCATCATAATCCATATGCATACCCTATCTTTCGTGGTACTATTTATAATAAGAAGGTTGCATCTTAAACGTCAATATGACTGATTTCTTCCACAGCATCGCAACGCATACACCGGAGAACCTCAGCCCATCCGCCTTTAACGAAGGCTGAACCACGCAGGAAAGTGCTTTATGAGTGATTTTTTACCTGAAAAGAATAGCAATAATGTCCTGACATTTTCCTCTGACGCCTCCTTATCACATGGCGGGGAGCACATTATTCTCAGTGATTCAGCAGAATTAGACTCTTTTCTGCTTCACAGGCTGCTGCCTGTAAGCAAATCTCTAGGATTCTGTTCCATTCATATCATTCCAGCGGACTACGCTCCGGCAGGCAGAGGGGATTTTTTAAAAAAATTTTCCTCCGGCTTTCCCGAAGGACTGGAGTATCTTTCAAAAAATCAGGATGTCCGTGACCATCCGGAAATGATTCTTGAAAAAGCCAAATCAGTTATTTCCGTCGCACTGAGCTACCACAGCCGGAACATAGATGATTCTCCTGATACAGCATGTATCAGTGCTTATGCCGTAGGCAGAGACTACCACAAAGTGATTAAACAGCGTCTTGATCGGCTGAGTCACACCCTGAAGGAATTCTTTCCGGATATTCACTGCCGTGCTATTACCGACAGCGCCCCGTTTTATGAACAGCACTTTGCCGCAGCCTCACTTCTGACATACCGTGGACTTAACGGACTGGTACGGACGGCCGACGCCGGCTGTATGGTGTTTTTAGGAGAGCTTCTCGTTGATATTGAACTCACACCTCCCGACACGATCACCTGCTTTATCCCCATTAACGCCCGCCATGAAACCATCTCCGGACAGGAAAACCTCTCCGGGGAGACTGAATACCGCATAGTCAGAATCCCCGCTGTTCAGCATGCAGACCGGGAAAAAGAAAAAATACCTGATATTCCCGAAAAACTGGTTAAACCTTGTCCGCCGGCATGCAGAAACTGTCTGCGACACTGTCCTACATCTGCTCTTTCTGCCGACGGCTTCAATCCATCAAAATGCATATCCTATTTAACCATAGAATACGGCGGTATTATTCCTCAGGAGTACTGGAAAGCAATCGGAAATCATCTGTACGGCTGTGACAACTGCCAGATATACTGCCCTTTCAATAAACATGTTCAAGTGAAGGGAGATCAGGAATTTACCTCCAGATTCAATCAGGATTTTCTACAGGTCGGCAGTCTTCTTAATCTTACCTCAGGGGACTTTAAAAAATACTTTGCCGGAACCGCCGTCTATCGTATAGGATACTACCGGCTTATGCGCAATCTTACAGTGGTTGCGGCCAACAGCGGAAATTCGGAACATATTCCCAAATTAAAAAAACTGCTGGATCTATGTGAATACTGGCAGAACCGCATTAATAATACGTCTGCCGTGTCTAAGGAATGCACCGGCAGTCAGCCTGCAGAAAAAGACCGACCGATCGACAGCGCCGGCTGTCTCCCCGCCCCTACCGAAAAAGAACTTGCCGTACTTTTTTTCCATGTAAAAAAAGCTCTGGCTATCCTTAATCAACATGAATAAACTTTGTGCAAACTCACAACGGAATACATATTTTTCCGGCATTTCTTTTTGATTGGAATCCAACTGTATTATCATGATAAAAGTATGATCTTTGATACGTGGCGCTCAAGGGGGCTGAATATGAAAATATTGGGAGTTGATATCGGTGGATCCGGTATTAAGGGAGCAGTTGTTGATACCAAAACCGGAGAACTTGTCAGTGAAAGAGTACGCATCGAAACGCCGCAGCCGGCCACTCCGGAGGCTGTTGCCGAAACTCTGAAAAAACTCATCGAACAGCTTGGTTACAGCGGCCCGGTCGGATGCGGATTCCCGGCAACCGTTCACCACGGTGTTGCCTTTACCGCCGCCAATATCGACAGTTCCTGGATTAACACTCCTGTGGAAAAGCTGTTCACGGAAATCACCGGTAACAACTGCTATGTACTTAATGACGCTGATGCGGCGGGAATTGCGGAAATGGCCTTCGGCGAAGGCAGAAATGTTCAGGGGGTGGTAATGATGATCACCATCGGTACAGGTCTCGGCTCAGCCATATTCGTAAACGGAAATCTCCTGCCGAACTGCGAACTCGGGCATCTCATTCTAAAAGATGACATAGCCGAACACTATTGCTCTGATGCCGCCAGACAAAGACTCGAACTCTCCTGGGGAAAATGGGGCAAAAGATTCAATAAATATCTGCACCGGTTGGAATTTCTGTTCAATCCTGATTTGATTATTCTTGGCGGCGGTGCCTCCAAGAGTTTTGAAAAATATGCCGATAAGATTGATGTCCGAGCCAGAGTCACTCCGGCAAAGACACTGAATACTGCCGGTATCATCGGTGCAGCCATGTATGCTGAAAATATGATAGCTCAAACCCAGAAAACCTGCTCAAAACCTGTTGCGGCAAAATCCAAATCAGAATCTGCCGGAAACGGGGAGCAGACAAAGGATAAAACTGCATCTGCCAAAAGCAAAAAAGTAAAACCGGCAAAAAACTGATTACATGATAATCACAACGGAGGATGGTTATGGTCTGCATAGAAGAGACCCGGAATTATTATGAAATTCTGGTCATGGATTATCTTAACGGTCTGGAAATATCCCTGAGTCATGACTCAGACTTTCTTACGGACGTCTACTGTCTTGCACTTAACCAGCTCCCGTCATTCTATGTTAGATACGGTGTAGACATGTTCCACTTCATTACTGATGAAAAAAGACAGGAGATGGAGGAGAATGTCATTAAAGCCATCTCTCATGCCATCAATGTCGTAAGTCATAACAAACGAACTTGAGAATCAGGAAGGCTAAGCCCCGTAAAGACAGCCGTATTTTCACGATATACTTTCTGACTTTTTTTCTTTAAGAAGCTTAATGCCGGACATCCCGGCATATTTTCTGCTAATGAAATATAATTCATGTGTTGATAAATTTCCGGTTTTAAGCAGCATCCTTGATTGCCGCCGTTTTTTTCCGCATCAGCAGGTATCAGTTTTCTATCAGCAGTTCAACGGCTCCATATTTCTGATAATGAGCTTTAATGAGGCATCGCAGCGGTTTTTGCTTAAATCGAAACCGAACACCATTCTGACCTGACGGACGCTGTTATTAGGCCAGTTTCTTACATCGTAATTATAATAAATACCGGAGACAACCAGACCGTTCTCAAGACGAACCTTCACACTGAGATGCTTGCCGCCTACCACATAATGATTAACCAGCATGTACACCCCGTCAAACAGAGGAGATGTGAATTCCGTCCCCCACGGCTGGTCATAGACCAGTACTCTGGCAAATTCCGACACAAAATAACTGTCAGGCAGACTGCCGTCGGTTACGATTACCTCATCCTTTTTCTCACCGCTGAACCTCCGGCAGTCTAGAATAAACTCCTCCTTGAAGGAGGTAAGAAACTCCCTGGCCACAGTCAGCCCGGCAGCCCCTCGATGCCCACCGTATGCTTTAAAAAACTCCGGATGAACCGCACTTATTCTCTTCAGCGCATCACACACATGGTAACCTTCAGTCCCCCGGACCGAGCCCACCAGATAATCCTCCTCCGGAGAGTCAGACAGAATAATGGTGGTCAGACCTGTAAGATCCTTTATTTTCGCGGCTACAATTCCCATCACTCCGGCGTTGAAGGATGAGTTGTAAAGCACCAGCGCCTCCGGAAGGATGTTGTCATATTCAAGACGTATCTGGGTCAGAGCGGTTCCCATCATTACGGATTCAATATTACGCCTTTCAATGTTATAGTTATGTAACAGGCTGGCACCTACTTTAGCCTCATCATTTTTCTCAGCCAGAAGACACTGCACCCCGAACTTCATGTCAGCGATGCGTCCGGCGGCATTGATACGCGGACACAGAGAAAAGCTTATATCGGAACTTTTGAAATTCTGGTAGCTTAGACCACAGATTTTTATAAGCTCAAGAAGACCTCCGGTGGTTTTTCCCTCTCTAATCAAACCGACGCCGTAGCTGACCATCAGACGGTTGTTATAGTCCAAAGGCACCATATCAGCAATGGTTCCCAAAGCGACAAAATCAAGATAATTGCTTACCACAGGAATTTTTATATCCCGTTCCTGAAAATAGTTGCGACGGAACAGTTCACCTCTTAACGCGGCTATTACATAGAAAATAACCCCAACCCCGGCCAGATTCTTTGACGGGAAATCATCACCGGGCATATGCGGATTAATTATCCCTTGAGCCACTGGAAGGTTCTCTCCAGGCAGATGGTGATCCGTGACATATACCTTTATTCCCTGACTCACGGCCAGACGCACAGATTCACAGGCGGTAATTCCGTTATCAACGGTTATAATAATATTTACTCCGCGACTTACGGCTCCCATAACGATGGAATTGTTTAATCCGTATCCGTCATCCTGGCGGCTGGGAATCTCAAAACAAATATTGTTATAACCTATATCCCTGAAAAAACGGATGGCCAGAGCAGTACTGGTGGCTCCGTCAGCATCGTAATCGCCGACAATCATAATAGACTGACCGCTTATCACTGCATCAGCCAGTTCCGCAGCTACCCGGTCAACCCCTTTAAGAGTCGGGCGCAGAATATTATCTATCGGATAGACAGCTTCATTCGGACAACGTACACCGCGACTCCACAGGATATTAGTCAGTATTGGATCCAGATTCCAATTAGGTACATTTGCCTGCTCTTCTTCGGATATTCTATGTATTATGTTCATAAATGTAGCAAGCCCGTTAATTAGTTATCGGTAAAACCGGTTACTCCGTTATCTCTCTTCCTATGCCCGTACTTTCTCCATGGTATTCCGGAGAACCTTATCTCCGGCTTATTCCATCCGGACTGAAAAATAACACTTCAGTAAAACCGCATATTCATACAGAATTCAGGAAGGTAAAAGTATACTCCCGGCCTTCTTTTTTTTCAGCAGATAAAAGCGGACTAATAAAAAATAAAGGCAATTTTTTAAAATTTAATCTAAAAACACATTATTTGTCATTTTGCCCCTGATAACACAACTTAATTTTAGACTCAGATCACAAGTACTATATAATTATTTTTGATAATAAACATATTATTTAATACTTTTTATCATCTAAAACTATATAATCACTAAAAAAATTTTTTTAATAATGCCTTACTCGACATTTTTTAGGTATTATATATGATATAGGTCATATTTTTTCATTTTTATCATTTTAAGTTATCAGCATTTTATTTTGAATTTTAAACGATTTTGACGCATCGATGCAGGTTGAGATAAGTAATCGTTCACTTTTAGTGCTATTCCCTATTCTTTTTTGTACCATAGCACAACTGACTGGAGCCGGTAATCTGCTGCCTAACGGTAGCGGAAGCTTACTTTCGTCCATAATTCCGTGGATTTTCTCCCTTTCTCTGGCATCACTTGTTCCGTCAAACAACCGTTCGTGGATGCTGATTGGCAGTACTGCGTCTTTTTTTCTGATATTTTACGTTCTTCATTTAATTCATAAGGACTATACCTATTTCTCACTGGTAGCTGTCTTTTTAGGTCCTCTTTCAGCGACAATGATTCATCCTCACAGTCGCCGTAAAATTAATCGCAAAGCCAGAATAATGAACCTCATCATCACGTTTATCTTCATGATTACGTTAAGTTTTATTCTGTGCCTTCTGGCCGCCGCACTCTATACCAATATTCAGGAATGGATAAACAATCTCTACCTAAGCAGTATCTACAACGACAGCTACTCTTTTATTTACGGAATCATTTATCAGTTCTGCGCCACCTTCGGATTCGGCGGCTTCATACTGGAAATCAGACATCTTATCGATACCACCTCCGTATCACAGAGTTTCTACAGCACTACAACAGCTCTGTACACAGCAGGTATTCCTGCCATATTTCTTGCTCTGGTCAAGGAACAGCCGAAAAAACGCCGTCTGTTCTACCTGTTGCTCACCATTCTGGCTTTTATAAGTTCAACTACCGGCTACAGTATCAGTCTGCTGCTGATTCTTTTTCTGTGGCTTCAGCCGTCACTTTTCGGCATATACATCATTACAGGTATATTCTTCTATATTGTCGGCTACCAGATTCATTTTGCCCCGCAGGAGATAACCAAAAGCTTCTACAATCCGGATTTTGATTTTTCCAAAATTAACTTCTCTGATTATAAATTCGACCTGCTTTCACTGGCCGTATTCATTGTTAATTACTCCTCATCGGTAATTGTGCTGAAGGAAAAGCAGAAATATACCCAGAACACCGGTCAGGTCATACGCGTAAAACCTCTGGTCATCGATATTCTCTCCGATATCGGCACGCAGGACTACAGTCTTAGCATGGTAAACATCATCAAGAATGTGGGCGGCTTTGACAACATTCTGCATGTATCCCTTCAGGAGAATACCATAAACTTCACCGTTATGGACTATCAGGAGGTGAATTTCACAGAACTGCAGAAAATGGGAACCACATCCTCATATGTAGATAATTTTATGCAGCATATATCATTCACTCCGCGTTCATGCAGTACCGAACTCTATAACAAAATTATTGAACTGGCTGAATTCAATCTGTTGGATGTCAGCAGCGAATATCATGAAATAGAACCGTATTCTATCGAGAAGAGCAAGTTTAAAAACCTTTACAATACTAAGGAAGAAATTCATGCCATGGATTCAAATTAAACTCGGAACAACCGATAAAAAGGCAGAAAAGATCGCCGGTATGCTTTCCGGCTTCGGTGCAGCCAGCGTAACCTACATGGATACCATTGACAATCCGGTGTACGAACCGCTCCCTGGAGAAACCAAGCTCTGGACCAATACCACCGTTATCGGCCTTTTTGATGCCGACACAGATACCGACAGAATAATTAAATTCTTTTATGACCACTTCGGGGACAAAATCACTTACAAGGTTGAACAACTCGAAGATAAGGACTGGGTAAGAGAGTGGATGGACAACTTCCACCCGATTAAATGCGGGGAAAAATTATGGATCTGTCCAAGCTGGTGTGATATTCCTGAACCGGATGCAGTTAATGTAATGCTCGATCCCGGTCTGGCCTTCGGCACAGGTACCCACCCTACAACCTTTCTCTGTCTGTCATGGCTTGACAGTCTCAATCTTCAGGGGAAAAACATTATAGACTTCGGCTGCGGTTCAGGAATTCTGGCTGTTAGCGCATTAAAACTCGGAGCATCCAGAGCCATCGGCATTGATATTGATCCCCAGGCTATAGAGGCCAGTCAGGAAAACGCCCGTCGCAACAATGTAACCGAACGTCTGGAACTGTACCTTCCGGAAAACCAGCCGGAAAATCTCAAAACAGAATTTCTGGTAGCAAATATTCTTGCCGGTCCGCTGAGAGAACTGGCTCCTGCAATTGCCTCCATGGTTCTGCCGGGCGGACAGTTCGCCCTTAGCGGAATCATTGAAAGTCAGTGCAATGAAATGATGGAAATATACAGCCAGTGGTTCGAGCTTGATCCTCCTGTTTTTAAAGAGGAATGGTGCAGAATTACCGGTGTACGGAAATAATTTTTAAATTTCAAGCCTTTTTTACAAAAAAATTGTGCCCTGAAGTTAAAATTTATCTTTTAAAATTGTTTAAAAAATAATAATATATGCCTCCATCGACAGATATTATTTTAACCCAAACCACTGGTATGCAAGCCGGCCTGTCCTTTATAATTTCCGGTCTGTCAAATATAGTTGTAAAATTCAGGCTGTTTTACTAAATCAGTGTATTTTTATTATCGTTGCAAGGTTTAAAATGTTAAATATAAATAATAAAATTAGTGTTAACGGTCAGAGAACCATGATTTCCGAAAAACATAACACCGAAGTTCAGAATGTTCCTCAGAAACCGTTATATGAGTCTGTTCTTACTTCAGTAAATAACTTCCTTAATAATCCAGCCAATGCAGGTACCACTGATTTGTACGAAATTGTTTTAAGCGAAGTTGAACGTCCGTTATTAGATCGTGTAATGCAGTTTGTTCACGGCAACCAGACCAAGGCTGCCAAAATGATGGGTATCAACCGCGGTACTCTTCGCAAGAAACTGAAAAAGTACAGTTTAAGCTAATTTTTTCTGTTCCTGATTAATCAGAAAGGAGCAGATTCAGAACATTGTACGTGTAAAGGCTACAAAATAAAAGTAGCCTTTTTTTTACCACGTGTGTTTATGTCCATTTAAATCACCATCACTCCTCTTCAGTATCCGTTTATAATCGCATCCTACTCATCCCCATGCTGTTTATTATCTCTAGATCTAAAGCACCTGTCCAAATCCTGTTCCTGACACCTCAGCCATCCCGTTGACAGACTTTTCCACTACTCTTGTTTTGTATTTTTCAGCTGATTACCTTCCTGTAAAATCATCACAGATCCCGTCAGGCAAGCACGATGTGAACAGTTCTGACAGGAAAAAACTTAATGCACAAACAAAGGCACTAAGGTATAATGAAAGGATCGTCTAGAAAACAGTTATATGATATAGGACAATATCGCAAATGACTCCAAAACTTAGGCCTCGTGAGAGAGAATCGATTATCCAATCACTTCGTTCAGGAGTAACACCCCGCACCGGAATGCACTATATTCAGGTAGGCAGGGCCAAGGAAATAGAGGTTATGATTCATGACCTGGATATGGTTGCTCAGGAAGGAAGCACCTTTAAACTAATCATCGGCGATTTCGGAGCCGGTAAGAGTTTTTTCCTGCAGCTTATCCGCAGTATAGCTCATGAAAAAGGACTGGTAACAATGCGAGCGGATCTGTCGCCGGACAGAAGATTACAGTCATCTAACGGGCAGGCTCTCAATCTTTTTCAGGAACTTACCAGAAACATGTCAACCAGAGCGATGCCTGACGGAAATGCGCTCAATTCCATAATTGAAAAATTCATAACATGTGCCCGTGTTAAAGCTGATGAAACCGGCACAGACTGTTCAGTGGTGATTAAAGAACTTCTCAGACCTCTTAATGATATGGTTGGCGGTTTTGATTTTACCATGGTAATTAACGCTTACTGGAAAGGCTTTAACGAAGGCAATGATTTTCTCGTAAGCTGTGCTAATAAATGGCTTCGAGGCGAATACCACAGCAAACTGGAAGCACGTCAGGATCTAGGTGTAAGAACTATTATTGATGATTCTTCAGTTTACGATTATTTCAAACTGTTCAGTCAGTTCACCCAAATAGCCGGCTACAAAGGATTAATCATTCTTATGGATGAAATGGTGAATCTTTACAAGATTCACAATTCCCGCTCACGAGAATCAAACTATGAACAGATTCTCCGCATACTCAATGACTGTCTGCAGGGAAATGTCAGCGGTCTCGGCTTTGTCATGGGAGGAACAGTAGACTTTCTTGAAGATCCGAGAAAAGGTCTGTTCAGTTATGAAGCGTTGCATTCACGTCTTGCGGGCAATGTATTCGCTGAAGCTGCCGGAGTAAACGACCTGAGCGGCCCTGTTATGCATCTTGACAATCTTACCCCGGAAGAACTGTATGTACTTCTTACCAATATAAGAAATGTTTTTGCCTACTACAAGGAAGACGACTATCTGGTACCTGACACCGCCCTGTCAAAATTTTTAGAGCACTGCTCAAACAAAATCGGTGAGGCTTATTTTAAGACTCCCCGCAATACCATCAAGGCATTTGTCGATTTTCTGTCAGTTCTTGAACAGAATCCGGACATAAAGTGGGAGGAATTACTCCAGGGCATAAAAATCACAAAAGAAGAGAGCGATTCCCTGTCATTTAATGACGAATCTTTTAACGAAGGTCAGAACGAACCGGAAAAATCAGAAGAAAACGACGAGGATGCTCTGGTCAGTTTTACCCTTTAATACCAATACGGCACACCGGAACGGTATAATCTTATAAATGATTATGCAGTACCGGTCTGCAGCAGATAATCACAGACTGTCACTATATTCTATATTCTGTCTTCCGGCTGGATGTGGCAGTCTTTCTGATATGTATCAGACATAAATTTAGGAAAAGTTCAAATGAACAGTCATTCCAACGCTAGTCAGCTTAATAAAAACATCCTCAGATATCTGCACCACCTTGGCTGGAAGCAGCTGAATGAAATTCAGGAACAGTCCATTCCGGTGATATTAAACGGCAAAAATGATGTCATCATAAGTGCCGCCACAGCCAGTGGCAAAACTGAAGCCGCATTCCTGCCGATATGCACTTCTATATTGAACAAACCGGCCGAAGGAGTGCTGGCAATTTACATCAGTCCGCTTAAAGCCCTGATTAATGACCAGTTTAAAAGAATCGAAGCTTTGGGTGACTTTGTGGGTATAAAAGTAACCCCGTGGCATGGTGATATAGGAACAAACATTAAGGACAAGACCCTCGAAAATCCTTCAGGAATTATTTTAATCACACCGGAATCACTGGAGTCACTGCTCATCAATCATTCAAACTGGTATAAAAAATATTTCAAAAACCTGAGATATATAGTTATAGACGAATTTCACGCCTTTATCGGAATTGAACGAGGCTACCAGCTTCTCAGTCAGATGCACCGGATAGAGTTTATGACTCATAAAAAAATTACCAGAATTGCCCTGAGCGCCACCTTGAGCAACGTAGATTCAGTGAGCCGCTGGCTGCGTTCCGGACCCGATTCCCGTCCGGTAATCATTGAAAACGGCTCCAGTCACAAAAGACTGCTGCTACAACTCCGCGGATACAGTACCGGGAAAACCGGGAACGGTGAGCCTGTCGGTTCCACACCGGAGATAGCCAACGATCTTTTTAAACTGTTGCGCGGAAGCACCAATCTGGTATTTGCCAACAGCCGAGCCGAAACCGAAAACCTGGCCAACAGACTTGCGGAAATTACCGCCTCGCATCATCTGCCTCTAGAATTCTTTCCACACCATGGTTCGCTTTCAAAAGAACTGCGTATCCGTCTGGAGGATCGATTAAAAACCGCCCGTCTCCCGACTACAGCCATCTGTACCCAGACTCTTGAACTCGGTATAGATATAGGTGATACCAGCTCCGTTGCCCAGATCGCCACACCACAGTCTGTTGCCAGTCTGCGACAGAGAATCGGTCGATCCGGCCGCCGGGACAAGGATGCTGTACTCAGAGTATTTATTCCGGAAATCAGTCTTGATGCATTCACCAATGAAGGCAACGTCCAAAGCTGCCTCCGTCTTGAAACGTTTACTACCACAGCAATTCTTGAACTGGTTTTAAGCAACTGGTACGAACCTCCTACATCCCATGAATATGCCATGTCCACACTGATTCAGCAGATTTTAAGTGTTATTTCAGAAGTAGGCAGTGTCAAGGCTTTAAGCCTGTGGAAACTTCTATGTAAAACAGGCCCGTTCAACCTGGTGACCCCGGAAATTTTTGCCATGATACTGAAGGCCATAGGAAGTCACAACCTTATTTCCCAAATGCGCGACGGCGATCTGGTTCTTGGTACTGACGGTGAGAAAATAGTATCAAATTACAATTTCTACACTTCTTTTAAAAGTCAGGAGGAGTATACAGTCAACTATAACGGCACCAACATCGGCACCCTGCCTCTGAACCAGCCCCTTGAACTTGGAGAAACATTCCTGTTCGCAGGGAAGGGCTGGGAGGTTATTTTCTTCAGCAGTGAAAAGAGACAGATAACCGTAAAACCGTACAAGGAGACTACCATGCCGATCGCCATTGACGGGAACGGCATGAAAATACATGACGGAGTCCGGGAAAAAATCTATCAGCTGTACACCAGCAGTACTGTACCTAAATATCTAAACAGGACTGCCGTACAGCATTTTCAGGAAGGACAGAAATTCTTTAAATATCTGAATCTGGCAGACAACCGCTATGTAGTCGGTCTGGATGGTGTCTATATCTTCCCTTGGAAGGGGGACAAAATAATGTACACCATTGTGCAGATACTCAGAGCCTACGGCATAAAAGCCAGAAAGATCGGCAGCTACATATTTGCCAGCAATATTACCACCATTCAGTATAAGGACACTGTTAATATAATTAATAACTCCCCGGCACCTTCAGAAGAGAAACTGGCTGCTAGAATAAGCAATCTTGAGCATGATAAATTTGATAAATATCTAACAAAGGAACTGCAGTGCATTCAGTATGGATATCGTAACTTCGACGTATCCGGAGCCATGGAGTTTTTTAAAAACGACGCATTAAAAGCGAAAACCCCGTTTAATCCTGTCAATAATGCAGCCTACAGCATAGCAGAATAGTCATAGCCTTATGGACAGGGCTGATGGATAATAAGACAGTACAGGAGACTATGCAACTATCAGACTTAAGTATATCAGGATGGCAACCCGATAAACTCTAGAAACTAGCGCAATAGGAAATGATGCTTCCACATCCTTTTCTATTCCGTTTTTACATTAAAATTCGCATTATTTCCAAAGAAAACAGCCTCACATTAGCATAGTAACCACCTGCTCAATCAGAAGTAATCGGATTGTCCCGGGATCCACCACCAAAAAAACAGGTAGAACCGTATGTTAAGCTACATAGCCGTAATCATCAGCGGTTTAAAAATAATTTCTTTAAGAATAAATAAAAAACAGCAGGCGTAAATACCGCTTATGATATCATCCACAACCACTGTAACACTTCCGGGAAGAACACGCTGTAGAGAGGAAATAGGAAACGGCTTCAGCATATCAACAGCACGATAGGTGCAAAAAACAAGTATCAGATAATACCATTCCTCAATGCTGAATCCGAAACTGGTATAAAGCATTCCAAGCAGATCATCACAAACAATACGATGTTTATTTGTATGACCTATTAAAGTATAAATCTTTTGGGTAACATAAAGGCACAGTGCAGTGAGCAGAACAAGAATAACAGCCTTACCATACCAGGGAAAAACCATGAATAGCAGACATAAAGGAACTGAAGCAGCAGAAGCCCATGTCCCTGGACGCTTAACCTTCAGACTTAAACCGCAGAAGGTTGCAAGTGAATGCAATGGATTAAAAAGATTAATATAATTGAGCTTTTCAACATCAATCCGATAAGTCTTATCATTGTCTGCTGTTAACGTCTTATTTTCAGCCACACCAGCTTTATTCTCAGACTGAACTGTAGACTGACCGATGTCACTAGCCATAAATATACCTCAACAGTGCAATAAAAACACTAAAATTAACGAGAGTGTATTTTAACATAATCCGTTTAAACTAAACAGAAAATAAGACAAACTAATTACCCCCTGACTGAATGGCAGGATTTACATTACTCCTGAAACTTCATGAGCAATAAAAAAGCCGTAGAAGTCACCTGTGGTAACAATCTACGGCCTATTATCGCTAACAGGAATAGTTTACATATTTAAAAGCAGGTAGATTTCATTCTTATTCTTAAGAACAATTTGCTGATTTTCCGGATCGGCTGACTCATCATCCGGACCAAGCCTCAGTGTTCGTAATGTATAGAACAGGAGAGCCTGACGGCACTTGTACACAACCTCACCGTTTTCCATACCGTAATCCAGTTCAATAGCCTTTCTCTGACTTTCTGAAAGATTTGGATTTGGAATAATATGAAGAGATACAACAAAATTCCATCTCATATCCTCATTTGGATCAATATCTGATCTTTCAATCTTACCTACAGAAAGGATACGTGAAAGCACAAAATCTCTGAAGTCCTTCTTTTCGTGGCAATATGCGCGAACATGCCATCTGATACCATCAAAACCTAAAGCATGTGGAGAAATTAGTCTAGTGCTTACTTCAAGACTGCTCATTGACTGATAACTAATCTTAAGAGCACTCTTATTTAAAATACAATAAACAATGTTAGAAAGAACTTCATGATTAACTATACGTCTTGGTGGAGCAAAACAGGCAACACTAGGAACCTGAAGGAGGTAGTTACTGGTATCATGAATAATACCCTGAGCATTCATATACAGGTCATTTAAATATGATGTAGCACTGCAGATAGGATACAGAGGCTTATATTTAGGAGTCTTGACATAAACTTTTAAATGACGATCATATTCAAGGTTATGAGGAGCCATTTCAGTGTATTTTGCCAAATCAAGTGAAGACTGCGGAATGGAAATTCCAAAGAATTCAACAAGATCAGAACGGTTTATATGACCTGACCAGCAAAGACGATAATCAATAAATTCTAAACGTCGTTCCTGATTCCATTTATTATTACCTGGTTTAGCAGGCACCTTCTTGCCGGCAAGAGGCTTATTTGCTTTAGCAATTGTATTCATAAAAATTCCAACTACAGTAATAAATTACACTAAAACTAGATCTAAATCATATATGCAATTTCGTTTATAAAAACAAAATTCAAAATACTCTTTACATACATCGCGGGGTATACATGTATAATGATAACAAATATATAAAATTACGCCACAGATTTATCATATTATTGATCGATTTAAATCTAATTTGCAAATAAAATAATTAAAATCCTTTTAATAAATAAATTAAAAGAACATGACATGGAAATAATACTAATAGATTTATATTTAGTGATAACAAAATTTAACAAGTAAAACTCAATAATAATTACTTAAAAGGTATTCATAGATTTTTCAAAATTTAACACAATTATTCAAAAACTATTAAATTGTATGTAAAAGGAAGAAATTACTAGAAAAAAATTAGCAACAAACACCTCAAAAACAATGCATATGGCAATAAAAATACCATAAATTTTTATTGATCCGAAAAAATCAGGAATCGCATATGAACAGAATTATATTTTTTTAAGAAAATATTATTATATGGAAATATTTTATCGATGATAATACAGAAAACATGAATTTTAAAGTTATCTAGGAGTAATAAATAGCAAAGTAAAGTATATCTGTAACATCCTAAAAATAATATTCCATGGATATAAATTATCAGATATTATAAAAGAAACTCAAAACATACTTAAATGTAAGAAGGCTGTTTAGACATTGTTTGAATGCATAGTAGTGTATAAATAACATACAGGTATTCCACGGCAGAAATACCCTTTTAAACAAAAATTGCAACAATTTAAAGTACCGGTGAAGATATCAACCGGCCAGATGTCTATGATAAAAAATATCCATCTGATTCTACACAGAATTCTCTGCAAATAAGAAAAGACTGCAGCCCTGACAGTAGAGAAAACTAAAAGAATTCAGGTACGGAAAACTGAGGCAGAACACGGTAAAACATTGATATTTACTTCCTATCTATGGTAAACACAAATCTGCTCTGTACACAGCAATGACAGCAGTTAAATGAATATACCTCCTGTCTTACAATAAAATATCTATATCATAGGTAGTTATGGTCAATTCACCACAATAGAAATACTGAGGGGTATATAAAAAAAGAATAACATTCAAATTAATTGACATGAGACATCAGCAATCAGAATGCTGACAGAACACAATAGAAGAAGGGATAAAAAAAACATCCAAAATAAAAACAAAA
>OMYE01000087.1 GCA_900315145.1 uncultured Pseudomonadota bacterium
GCCATGCAGAAATATCCTGATGACATCATTATCACTGTTGACGATGATCTGCACTATTCAGAATTTCTTATCGAAAGACTGCTAAGATCCTACTACACCTACCCTTACTGCGTTTCCGCCTCAAGAGTACATCTTATGCAAAAAGCCGGAGATGATCATAATGAGGATATAGCACCTTATAAGGATTGGCCGAAGGAATACACCGGCATAGTGGGAACCCCCTCCATGCAGCTTTTTCCGACCTGCGGCGCCGGAACTCTGTTTCCACCGCATGCCTTAGGAGACTCTGCCTTTAACCGCGAGCTTATTATGGAGCACTGCCTTAATGCCGATGACGTCTGGCTTAAGGTTCAGATGGTACTTGCCGGAACAGAGGTGGTTCTTGCGGACGTCCGTCAGGAAATCAGATGTATTGAAAACAGTCAGAATGAAAAGCTGTGGCAGAACAATGTCACCGGTGGCGGTAATGATGAACAGCTCGAGGCCGTACTCAATGCACTTCACTGCAGAGAAATGTTTCTTGAGAGAATTTTCGGAAAGAAGTGATCTCCATTCGGGTATTCCCCATCATAATTGCCGATAATGGAAAGAAACGGAGTACCGGTACCCGCTATGCTGTTTCCGATACACCAACAGCCCGGAGAGGTAAGCCTCACGAAAGCAGCGCTCCGGTATTCAGTATCCGCCGGCAGTCCGGCAGATATTCCAGAGGATAAAATGATTATGAATAAACTAACACTGATTACCGCCGCCATGCTCACCATTCTTCCTGCTGCCGGCCTTGCCGGAGAACCTGACGATCTTCTGAAAGGCATCTGGATTGATACCGTAAGCTATGAGGATATGCCTAGAACAGAACTCCACTTTGGTGACAACAGCACCGTAAAAATCGTCAATCTCGAAAAAGATCCGGTAACCGTCACCTATACCGTCGATGATTTAATAGATAACCAGTACCGGGTAAAATTCCAGTACTCCCATCAGGTCGTAAAACCTAACGGCCGGGAGGTAACATTTACCGAGTACTTTGAACTTCTGTACCATGAGGATGACGGTTTTCCTGTTTTATCGCAGGAGATTATGGAATTTGACGGACGCGGAATCATTATCATGACCGAATACATGAAAAAGGATGCGCTTATTGATAATTTCAGCTCCGCTCTCAAAAAAAGACTGAACGGCAGAAAACCGGTAAGCTCATACCGGGAGATGCCTCCTGACACTGAATAACCGTTTTAAGGCTTTTTCAACTGAAAAATCCGGTGAAGCCACCAGGAAACAAATTTTTCTGCTCTGCGGTATACTCCGGAGACATATTGAGTCGTATTAAGGTGATTCAGAAATACACCTCATAAAAGCTGTTGCGAAAAGCCTATTCCGGAATATAATCCCAGACATCCATTTCCCCGTAAAGATCAGCAAGCTCCTCCGAAAAAGAGGCTCCGCTCAGCTTTATCATAACCAGTGCAGCGGCATAGACTGCATCGTCCGGATGCTGTACTTCATCAAAGGCAAGAAGTCCGGTGGAATTACGGGCGATGAAGCGCAGAGGAGAAATATTCTTAGCAACAAGCTTCACCTTTTCAGAATAATCGGCTTCAGCCACTTTGGCAAGAATGCTGTCGAGAGTCCGTTCAAACATTCTGATATCAGAAATCTGATCCTCCCGGAAGCGGTTCAGTATTGCGGACCTATCTTCATCCGGAGCATCATCATTTTCCTCGCTGAATTCAAAACAGCCGTCAAGACCGTCACAGAGATCCTTATACTCATTATCTGTAAGTGTGAGGTCAATAAGTGCTTCCGGAGCATCAGACTGCTCTGAACTCTGTTTTTCTATGTTTTCAGCAGGTTTGCTTACGATATTATCAGAAGATGTATCCGACATCACTACACTCCTTTTTCCGGCTCAGGCCGGAAATATCGATGATTGAAATAATTGAGAAAGGGAAAGAATCAGAACTGGAGAAAACGGCAAAATATTACAATCGAACGGTAAAAAGCTAAAACCTTCGGGAAACAACCGGCCGCAGGATAAACAGTTCATAATATATAAAAAACCGGACACTCCATTAAACCGGAGAAAGTCCGGATATCTGCCTTAATCAAAGGAAAGGAACCGGACTTAACGGCGCCGTCAGTATTAATTCAGTATTAATACTGAAAGCACCGTTTTCTTTATCTTCTTTAGTCCTTCCAGATAACGAACTTATCGAGGGTCATGCGGGATGACTGGATCTTGTTGATCTGGGTATCGGCAACATAACCTACCGCAACACCGACGGCGATATCGTATTCATCAGAGATATCTATATACTTTCTGATGACATCAGGGTATTTAACCAGATTGTATGCCGGAATAGAACCTAAGCCTCTTGAAGTGGCAGCAAGGAGAAGGGTCTGCTCAAAACCGCCGAGATCAAGAACGGCCCATTTGTTGGCATCTCTAGGCACGCAGAGGAACAGCACGGCCGGAGCATTGAAAAAGCTGTTCTCCAGTTCATCCCAGCGCGGACCGACATTCATGGAATTAGCGTATTCAATGAATTCCTTCATATTCTTCTGGGCCTGTTCTGACCAGCTGGTACGGTGAGTCACATCAAAATCGGCGTAACCCTTGATGCCGTCATTGCTCAGCTTAATGTATTCGTTTCTGATATTATCGAGAGTATTGCCTGTTGCCACAAAGACCTTCCATTCCTGAGCATTTACCCAGGAAGGAGCCCTGCCGGCCTCCATAATGATCTCTGCTATAATTTCCTTACCTACAGATTCCTTTTTGAATTCTCTAACAGACTTTCTGTTATTAAGTACATCTTTGAAATTCATACAATCCCTCTTTATTGTTCCATCTGCCGGTTTTTATGCCTCCGGCTAAAAACTTAATTAAACATCTTCCGGAATATTATACTTTCCGCAGAGCGTTGTCACCTGTTTCCGGTGTCGACGTGAATCCATTATGAACTAAATTCAACTTTACGACCACAAAAACCGGTCAGGATTATCCTTCGCCTGCCTGAATGCTTTCTTTTTGTCCGTTAAAGCTTTATCCGGCAGAGTATCCGGTACTTTATGGTCATACAGTCAAAAAGCCGTTACATATTGCGGTATTTCTTAATCACGTCGTAGGCTTCATTTATTTCCTTGGTTTTCTGCTCATAAACACCGACCATGCTTTCAGGGAGGCCTTTAGCCTTCACCAGGTCCGGATGATACTTGCGGACCATCCGCTTGTATGCCTTGACCACCGCCTCATCAGTATCTGATGATGTCACGCCCAGAATTCTCATGGCTTTGGAATATTCAGACTCAGATGAACGGCCGTATTCTGAACCTGAACCGGAACCTGAGTTATAGCTACGGTTATAGCTGCCGTATCCGTCATTTCCGCTACTGCTTCTGTTGCCTCTGCTGTAGCTGTATTCACGCTCACGATAATCGTAGCCGCTGTTTCCTGAATATGAATTATAGGAGTTGTTATCTGAGTAGCTGCCGGTGACTTCACGGATCATTTCATTGATATCAGCCTTGGAGAAGCCGAATGAAGTCATAATAAGGCTGAAGCGGCGAAGCTCCTCATCATTAATCACTCCGTCAGCGGCTGCAATATAAAGCAGGTAGTTGGCGAGAATCTCATAGGTTTCGCGATCGTCTCCTATAAGATGCTTGATGATGTCAATATCAATTGACGGATCATAGTCATTACGCTTACCTTCATTAAAGGCCTTGATAAACGTATTACGGTGCTGTGCCCCCAGACGGTTGATAATCTGCTCGGCATTATCAATTTCCTGTTTTGAAATAACATCATTGCCTCTGGCAACGTATCCTACCAGCTTCATTACGGAAACTGAGAGGGACATATTTCTCTCAAAGGTTTCCTTATCATTCTGGTATCCTGTACCAGATCCTGAGCTCGCGCTATTCCCGCTGCTTCCGCCGCTTTTAGCAAAGGCGCCGATAACTATCAGGATAATGATAATAACCACTACCGGCCAGAAATGTATTGCAAGCAGACCAAGTCCAATCAACAATAGACAACCGCAGCCTGTTGAACCGCAACCTTCCTCATTGCTCATTTTTTTTACCTTATTTGACTCTTTTTCTATTTATTATGCCGTCTTCTTCAGGGATATTCTTTTCAGGAAAGACCTCATCGCAATATAGTTTCAAGGCAGCATAATCATGCTACTGATTCATCTTTCCTGTTAACACAGTCTCCGGCATTCTTTAATCACTTTTAGTTACTGAATTCTTTGTTCTCTAAAAAAACCGGTTATTCCGGAAGAAATCACCCCGGGGAAAAACATCCGGGAAAAACTCCGGGAAAAACATCTAAAAAAAGCATACGGAAAGAATCCTCCGGTATGCCCCATGTCTGTATATCCTATATATTACGATTTTTGCATATAATATCATATGCTTCATTTATTTCTTTAGTCTTCTTCTCATATACGGCAATCATTTCCTCCGGCAGTCCTTTGGCCTTGACCAGATCCGGATGATATTTTCTCACCATACTACGGTAGATTCTCTTTATTTCATTTACCGGGGTAACTCTGCTGATGCCCATAAGATACATGGCATTTTCATAAGGACTGGAGCTGCCGAAATAGCTGTGATAATAATCTGAAGAGTCATTATGAGAACTGTTATAGGAGCTCTGTCTGTTATAGCCGTACGAGTTGCTGTTGTTTTCAGCACCTGAATATCCGTTTCCGGTATTCTGCTGATGGGCAGAGCCGGTACGGGAATAGAAGCTCTGGGAGGAATTTTCACTTCCGCTACCATAGAATGAAGAGGACTGATTACTGCCGGAACTGCCGGAACTGCTGTAATTCTGATAATTCTGAGCTTTTCTGTCGCTGAAATCATAGTCAGACATTTCACGGATTAAATCTTTGATTTCCGAAGTACTTATCCCGAACGCCCTGCCGATGTAATTAAGTCTCTCCTGCTCATCATAGGTTATATTATTATCGGCAAGAGCCATGAACACCAGAAACGACATGACAATGACCAGCTCGCCGTGATCATTTCCGTAGTTGTTTTTGATTACCTCTATATCCGTGTCAGGAGTATATGAACTTAGTGTCCCCAGCTCAAAAGCATTGAAATACTGATCAAAATAACGGGGATTCAGTCTGTTGATGATGTTTTCCGCATTGTACCTTTCCTCACTGGACACTCTTTTATCAGCAGAGGCGATAAAGCCTACTAAACGCATAACGCATGAGGAGGCCTGAAAATCAGAGGCTCCGGAGTTATTAATTCTTTCTCCTGATTCGGAGTAATAGGAATACTTACCGTCAGGCTTTGTTGTTTTTGGCTTTTCCCTGCCGTTTCTTTCATCGGGGTCCATATTGGCAACCTTTTTGTGCAGAAAATAGAGCGCCAGCCCGCCGGTTACGACAACAAAAAAATGAAATATTTTGCCAATTAATGCAAGTATCAGAACCACAATATAGGGCATTCTGTAAACTCCGCCATGTAAAGAAACATTCTCCGGTATATCCGGATCTTTCCGCACTGTATAAAAAAACTGTATGAATGAAGAGACATCCTTATGCCGTTTTTTCTGATTTTCCGGGCAGGAATGTCGTACACAGTGCAAAACCTGATGCTTTACAATTTTATCACATTATTTCTGACATTCTGAAAAAACCGGACTTTACGGAAAAATATCGAGTCCGGTGCCTTGAATGCAGGTCAATGGAAGGATGATACGCATTAAATCACAGTCTGAAAGGCTGCCATTCACCGTCCGGATTAACTCTTATTCTCTTGGTAAAAAGCCTTATGGCGGGGCGGACCATTACACCGAATGAATCCTGCTTGACGGAATCAATTATCCTGCCGTCAGATGAAACCGCCTCCTGGTTCACTCCGGAATCCCTTCTCAGCCACCAGTCGCGCTCCGGCGTTTCAGGAGATTTTACAACCCAGCGTAATGAAGCATATTTCGTTGGTCTGCATTTTCTCTGTTCCGGCTTCGGCATGAAATTAACCAGCTCGGACGGACTTAAAAGAAATACCCTGTCGTTACATAATATACCTTCAGTTCCAGATGTACTGAGCATCGTCCTCTCTTCATCAGTAAACGCCTGATGAATAAAGTTATTATTCAACCAGTAGCGAATGGAGGATTTATCCCATGTTGAGGTTGTTCCGGTATAGCTATACTGAATGAAATCCAGTCCGTAAAGCGACAGCAGAAGCACCTGTCCGGTGTCGGCATTCACATCAAGAACCAGCCATTTCAACGGTTCCTTGCTGTTATAGCCGTTTACCGACTGGGTGTATCTTGCAAAAGTAACAACCGAATTAATATACAGTTTTGCTGTATCCAGAGGCAGTAACACATCGTTGTATGTATCTTTGCCGTTCAGATATTCTGTATATTTACTCACTTCATACATACTGATGAGGGAACCCCTTCCGGTCTGCTTCATATACTCTGTATATCTGTTTATTAATTCGTGGTATTCTTTTCTGCAGGAGATGAATTCTGCCTGACATCTGCTGATTTCCTTAAAGTACTCCTGTAATTTTTCATCACACTTTTCCGCTTTCGATTTCAGATGCTCTATATAGTTCTCCACCTCGGTACTGTTTCTGAATACATATCTGCCTGATTTGAAGGAAAAAATGTTCTGCTGTTCCTCATCTGAGTCAGAGTCTGAGATATCTTTACAGAATAGTATCCTGTCCTTGCCGATACACATATTTTTAACAGCGGTGATTTCATCAGCATGGTCATTACAGTAACTGACATAACCTGCAAAATCTGTATCATGCATATTCTCCATGAATTCATTGAATTTCTCCGGAGATTCAAAATGCTGACCGGCAATATTAAAATCACGTTTACCGCTAATCCCGCGGATAAAACACTGCGCCACCCATAAATCATCGTTATCAGGACAGGAATTCAAGGCTTCAGAGATTCTTCTGATTATATCCCGAAGCTTTATTCTGTCAGGATGACCGACCGAATCAAGATATGTGATAAGAGCGCGTGATGCGGTCAGAGGCCGCACTATACTGATTAAATCACGGTCACAGTCACCTTCAGAGGAAAGCTCTGCGGAAATCTTAGAGACAAACTGTTCAAAATCATCAAACTCGTAGTTTTTCCAGATGATTTTACTGATACCGGGGTCCATACTGTATATCAGTTTGAAAAAGATGGCATCGGCATCCTCGGGATTCTTTGAGAAGTTCTTTTCCGCTTCATCACAAAAAAGCTTAAAACGGGTATTCCCCTGAAGTTCAAACTGTTTTGCCAGAAAACCCCGGTATAACTCCTTCTTTCCATCCTCCCACGATAAAATAAGCGCCTGAAAAAATTCCTCATCAGAATAGTATTTCGTATTTTTGAATATGTAGGGAACGGCATCTGAGGGATAATTCCCGCTCCCTGTACCGGCACTTCCCGGTACCTGCTGACGCACCCCGTCAAGCCAGTTTCTTATTTCCTCATAACCCCAGCGTCTGTTAGGATTATCCGGTTCATTTCTAAAGGATATATCCTTATAGGTGAGTCCGTCTATAAGCTCCTTAAGCTCCGCATCAAAATCATCAGGATACGGTATCCTTTCAGACTGCGCAAATCTTGCCACTTCATCGGCTCCGGCATTCTGATACGGG
>OMYE01000006.1 GCA_900315145.1 uncultured Pseudomonadota bacterium
GAAGGAAAACGCGGTGTCTGCGGTGCCAGGGAGTGCTTGAACGGAAAAGTAGTTCCGGTAAATTACGGCAGAATATCCTCCATGGCTTTAGACCCGGTGGAAAAGAAGCCATTCCGGCATTTTATGCCTGGATCGTATATTCTTTCAGTTGGAAGTACCGGCTGTAACCTCCGCTGTCCTTTTTGTCAGAACAGTGAGATATCTTGGTCAGAAGAAGCGATGAGGAATCAGGAGACTTCAAGATACATATCTCCAGAGGATCTTGTTTCTCTTGCTGAAAAGCTTAAGCCACAGGGGAATATCGGGGTGGCCTTTACCTATAATGAACCGCTTATAAGCTATGAGTACGTCAGAGATACCTCGAAGATTCTCCATGAGCGTGGATTGAAAAGTGTAATGGTAACCAATGGTACGGCAGATATTTCAGTTCTTAATGAGCTTCTCGGACTTGTTGATGCCATGAATATTGATTTAAAAGGCTTTACCTCCGGTTTTTATCAGAAGGTTTTAAAAGGTGATCTTGAGATGGTAAAAAGATTCATTACCGTGGCGGTAACCGGGTGTCATGTGGAACTGACTACTCTGATTATTCCAGGTGAGAATGATTCAGATGAGGAAATCAGGGAACTTGCCAGGTGGGTGGCATCACTGAAGGTTAACGGCTCCGGAACATCCGGTTCAGAGATTCCGTTGCATATAACAAGATTTTTCCCTGCCTTCATGATGACTGACCGCATGGCTACGGATGTGGCCTCAGTATATCATCTTGCCGCTGTGGCCGGAGAATATTTAAAGTTCGTTTATCCCGGAAACTGTTGATTTTTTCATTCTTTTAAAAATCTGCTTTTTAAGGATTCTCATCTTAAGAGTCCTTTTCTGAAAATGCCGTTTCAAATTCAAAACATCTTTCCTGCTGGGTTTTATAGAGTGGCGGCAGTCTGAACATCGTAATCATTTGAAATGTCTGAATGAACGGATGTTGTACCGCCGGATGTCGGTTTTCATATTTTTACCAAGAGAATAGGTTTTATTTAAAGTCTAGTAAAAAACTATGAAATATTAATCATGTTATAATCATGGCGTTTTTTTTAGAACCACAGTCACAGCTGTCAACAGTAAAAAGCTGAAGGTCGGTAGAACATGAGCAGACCTTTTTGTTTATGGCACTGACGGTGACTGAAACAATCCGGGAGTGAAAGGATAAGATGAGAGACAAGACTATAGAAGTTCACGGTGGATACACTACTGATAAAACCACTCATGCGGTTGTTCCGCCTATTTATCAGACCGTTGCTTATGAATTTGATAATGCTCAGTATGCGGCTGACCTTTTTAATCTGGTTAAACCGGGAAATATCTATACCCGCCTGATGAATCCTACAGCAGATGTACTGGAAAAGCGTATGGCTATGCTTGAAGGCGGTAATGCTGCCGTTGCTGTTGCTTCCGGTCAGTCTGCTATTGAGTTTGCTCTGCTGAATCTTGCCAAAAAAGGGGATAACATCGTTTCTGTACCTCAGCTTTATGGTGGCAGTCTGACCTTAATTACCAGTATTTTCGATAATTACGGTATTGAGGGAAGACTGGCTAAAACCGACAGGCCGGAAGATATAGAAGCTCTGATTGATGATAATACAAAGGCTGTATATTGTGAAACCATTGGTAATCCTGCCGGTAACATTGTTGATATTTCAGCCCTTGCAGAAGTGGCACACAGACACGGAGTTCCTCTGGTTGTTGATAATACTGTTGCCAGTCCGGCAATCTGTAAGCCTATCAGCTTTGGAGCAGACATAGTTGTTCATAGTCTGACTAAATTCTGTGGCGGTCACGGCAACACCATGGGTGGGATTATCGTAGACAGCGGTAAGTTCGACTGGACCAGATATCCGGAAAAATATCCGCAGTTTACCAAGCCTGAAAGCTCATACCACGGTGTTGTATATTGTGAGCAGTTTAAGGAATTCGCCTATACAGCCAGAATCCGTACTGTATTTTTAAGAAACTGCGGTGCCATTCTTCCTGCTATGTCCTGCTTCATGATTCTTGTTGGTCTCGAAACTCTTTCTCTCAGAATGAAACAGCATGTTGCCAATGTTGAAGCTATTGCTGAATTCCTTAAGAATCATCCAAAGGTAGCCTGGGTAAACAGTGTTCAGTTCCCTGACAATAAATATCATGAGCTGGCTAAGAAGTATACCAAGGGGACTCAGAGCGGTTTGTTAACCTTCGGTCTGAAAGGCGGTAAAGAGGACGGGGCTAAGTTTTACGATTCCCTGAATCTCTTTAAGAGAGTGGTAAACATCGGTGATTCCAGATCCTGTGTTACCCATCCGGCCAGTACTACTCACAGACAGCTTTCTGAGGAACAGCTGCGTAATGCCGGCATTGGAGAGGAACTTATCCGTCTTACAGTAGGTATCGAAGATACTGCTGATCTTATTGATGATATTGAACAGGCTTTGGCTAAGATATAGTAGGGCAGGCGGATTAGAATGCTGATGGAAAGGATGTTTTAAGCTGAAAAATTAGTCATCTATCCTCAGTGGAGTGACCGCCGTATTTTTAAGTCAAGTACACCGTTTCCGGAGTTTTACATAGTAGGCTCTTGAAATGGTGTTTTTTTGTGTGTTGTCGTAAATAAAATGAGCTGAAACTGAAACAACGGCTCAGGATCATAGATAAGAATTCCTTCTTCTTACGAGCAGCCTTCGTGGAAGTTATCTGCGGGCACTGTATGTCAGTTTTTTCGGTACTTTTTTACTTAAGCCGTTTATTTTATTAGCCCGACATGAAAAACAACTAGATGCAGGTCATAAGTTCCATTTTTTGTTGTTATGTATCGCCGATCCGGATTGTAAAATTAATGGAGTATCCCTTTAATTATAAAGTTAAGATGCCGCGATAACTGTAAACCGGCTGTTTCAGAATAAAACAGTACTAAAAAAACGGAGGATATCTATGAGTTGCTATAAAGACTGGAAATTCATGCTCAACGGTATTGCTCTAGGAATCCTCTCGGTAATTATTGTCTGCGGGATTACCTCGTGCAGAAAGGATGATGACAATCGCGGAAAAGCTCCGGTTAGTGATGATTCATTCACTTACGGGAGTGCCAATACCGGTGATATCAGCATCGGCAATGACGAATTCATTATAGTGCCTAATGATGCTAAAGTTAAAAAGGTTGAGGGATTGTCTCCTTCATCAGCCTCGAAGGGATATCTTAGAAAGAATTCGGACGGAAGTTACACCTTTGTTTATACCGGAGACTATACCAGAAGTATGCTTAATGAGTACGTGGATATAGAATATCTGGATTCTGATGATAACCTTAAGGAATATAAACTCAGTCTGTTTGCCGATCCTCTGCATTTCAGAAAGAACTGGCACATGGTTAATAATGGTACGGTTAATAATGAAACCGCATATACCGTTAAGTATGGTATTGATCTTAATCTGCACGGGCTGAGACATCTTCGGGACGCTGAAAACAGACCGATAACCGGCAAAGGTCAGAAAGTTGTTGTCGTGGATACTGCAGTGGATATCAGTCATGAGGATTTGAAACAGAATATCTTCAGTGTGACTCAGGACAGAGAACTTAACAATGTGACTATTGATGAAGATTATTCATCAGCCAATGCCAGACTGTTTACCCACGGCACCTCCATATCCGGAATTATCGGTGCAGCAAGGGGCAATCATACCGGGGGCAGAGGTATAGCTCCGGATGCCGGAATAACTTCATATCTGCTTCCTGAACTGGTATCCGGTCTAGCTGCCTTTTATGGTATTGAAAGCGGTTCGGGGTCTTCTGATGTTTATTATGTATTTAACAGTATACTTAAGAATCATAATGGTGACTCAGGAAAATTTGCTGTAGTTAACAACAGCTGGAATTATCTTATGCCGGTGCCGCTTACTGAGATCAATCTTATGGAGGCATTGACAGGTGACGGGGTTTCTCTGGTTAAGAGTGCCGGTAATGAGTATTCATACAATTACGTGCGTTATATTAATGGTTCCGGAGAAAGTTCCATTTCCAACTGTGCTGATGTCAGGGTGAACTGTATAACCCCTTTCCTGTGGTCTCTTGATTATCATCCGGATACCATAAATGTAGCCTCAGTGGATATAGACGGTAGAATTTCATCATACAGCACAGACGGATCCTCGAATACGGTAAGTGCTATCGGAGCGTCAGTGAATTCCAGTACTGCCGGCAAACCGGCTATATTCAGTACTGATGTCACCGGATGTGCAGCAAATCTTACCAATTATGAAAAAAAGACAGTTTTTAATACGTGTGGCAATGAAGATAACTATTATCTAAATTACAATGACGGGATGAACGGCACTTCAGCTGCTGCTGCAGAGGTTTCCGGGGTAATTGCTTTGATGAAGCAGGCTAACAGCTCATTAAGTCCGTATCAGATTAAGTATCTGTTGATTACTACGGCGAGAAACAACAGTTCTATGGATGAACTGTCTGACGAGGATATCAGTGTTACCCCTCTTTATATTGCCGGAGGAAGTCCGCGTCCAGGTGATACAATTACAGCACATAGGAACTGGGTTACCAACGGTGCCGGTTTGAAATTCAGCAGCCGGTACGGATTCGGACTTGTAGACGGTTATAATGCCGTGAGAAAAAGTTATGCATCAGACTGTGATGCTGATGAATCCTGCCGTAAAAGACAGCAGGCTCCGGAAACATCTGTACTCTCAGGAGCTGTATGTTCCAGTGAACAGGGGGCAAACGGCGGTTATCGTTATGTCTGCTATATATCTCAGAGAATTGATCCTAAAGCTGATACCGTGGAGATAAATACTGTAGGTGTGGGTATTGACAGTGAAGCCTGGCAGTTCACCACTAATCACAGCATCCCGCCAAAGCCGGCTACTAAAGAGGAAATGAAAAACTATGCTGTTGAATCGGAGGACTATTTCTGTTCTGCCGCCTCAGTGAAGTTTTTATCACAATACAGCGACTCTAGAAATTATCAGCATCTGCTTCCGATGCAGATTGTGTTAAAATCACCGCATGGTACCGAAAGTATAATTAAGAGCTACTGGTCTCTGTGGCAGGGAGTCCGTTTGGATACTAACACTGTATATCCGTATACCAATGCTTTTTATCTGGAAAAAGTCACCGGAAACAGAGCCGGATGGACAGTTGAAATTGATTCATTCTGCCCGTTATCCGAAAAAGCCCTGGAAAACTATCTGAAGCTTCAGATAAAGTACTACAGATAGTTTTCTGTAAAGGTGAACTTTCCGGAAAAATATACCAAAGGTATGCTTAATTTTTTTCAGAAATATCATTAAACATAAATAATGACACAGCAGAAATTACGGGGTGATCATGAGAATATCAATTGCTAATGTGGTAAGTGCACTGAGTCTGTCTCTTTGCTCTGCATCTTTTGCCGGAAGTGCGACGGATATTTTAAATAATGCCGAGATATATACTGATATCGAGGTGAAAGCAACCTACACCGATGAACAAGGCAATGTTATTGGTAATGTCAACCGTAAAGGTGTTTATCAGAGGGATGCGAGTTTCAGTCAGGAACTGAGTATTGCCAATTCAGAAAACAAAAAGCAAAATGCTATTGCTTACGTAAAAAAGAATGACGGCGAGGATATAGTCATTTCAGATATTATTTCCGTTAAGTGCAAGGATGCAGGGGGTAACTGCATTCCTTCAGGGATTGTCTTTAATAAAATCGGCAACAGTGGACTTTATGAAATCAGAGTAAAAAATCTGGATGAATGGCAGTCAGTGATTAAGGAGCTGGAGAGTAGTGCCGAGGTGGAGAATGTTACTCCGGTGATTCAGGTTAATGAAGCTATAGATTTGAAAGCTAACATGTAAACTCCGGACTGATACAGTACCAGCTGGTGAGGTCGGTGTCTGTTAACGTCTTCTGTGAAATAAAAAAATGCTCTCATTGTGCAGTTGCAACGGATGGGGGCATTTCTTATGTCTTATTTGTGAATTCTTATGATTAAAGCATCCACTGAATATCGGTCTCGGTAAGTGGTATGTCGGACAGAATGCAGTAATTAAGCCCGCGATTACTCCATTCAACGGTTCGGAAACCTGTGTCATCCCCCTTTACTTTGATTTCAATGCCGTTAATCACTATGTTTTTCTGCACAGGATATTTATTGAAATCGCCGTTCATTACCGAAGGCGAAAGTTTGTCGGAAACCCTGTAGTTGAGTTTTTTGGTGGGGTCTACATTATCAAAATAGATCATCTGAACCATATGATTCCTTCCAAGGACAGATATTTGCGGGGTATTGCGGAATCCTGCAGGAACAGCCTTTAGCAGTTCAGCATTGATTCCTGATACTTTTCTTGCTCTGTCAATGTCACTTACCTGAACAAAAGGATTAGGCATTCCTACCATAATGTCCTCATCACCACTGTCCTGATGTTCTAATAATGAGTTATTGTTTCGTTGGCATCCAGAGGAACAGATACAGCCGCAACAGATTAGTAGAATAAAAAAATATTTTATAAGTTTCATATCGTATTTTGAATTTATAGTTATTATTAATTGTTTGTATTTGTTTGATTGTTCATTGTTTGGCAGGAGAGACTTTGTCCATGAAAAACAATGCAATCATCTATAGATATTTTTACATTTATGTTTGAAAAAAAGATTTTTTTTTATTAAATATTTGGCATTAAACACAAAAATGAACTTTTTTTGAATATGAATATATTTTATTGGTATAAGAAAATGTTTTAATGAATTATAATAAAAATATTAAAGATATAAATCATATATTATCGTTAAATTTAATCAATAAAAATTATATAACATTAAATTGTTTATTTCTAAATGTTGTGAAACTGCTGGTACTGAACTGTCTGATAATTATTATGACGTATCATTCAATGAAATAAAGATTTGCTGAGAGGTGGTTTTGATCATATGCTAAGGTTCAGGTTGATTGTGTAAAGGTCTGGATATAAATCATATCATAATGATATGAAAAGAATTTTAGATTTTATTACTAATTAAAGATGTTTTCATCAGATATGATACCTGTTTTAGAAGGTGATTAACAAATGAGCGAGATTTTTTGTTGTTGTTTTTAAATTATTTTATTATTTATGTTACTATGTATACTCGAATATGATCAAAATATATGTTTACAGGTATATTTTTAAAAGTATAGTAAATATATTTATATAGCGGAATTACATGTAGATCAGTGCTATATATGTGACTTTTGTTGTGTATCAGCGATAGGCGGTTAAATATGAGGTTTATAAAATATTTCCGGAAAGTTACTGTTTCAGCGCTGTCTGGGTCGGCTAAATCTGTAATTTAGTAGTGAGAAATATTTGAATCTACGCTTTAGGAGTTCATCTATGACTGATGACTAGAGATGAACGATAGAGCTGGAATCCACTCAGACTGTTACCTGAGTGGTAAAAAAAATCAGATAGATAATGAGTGTTTGTTGTTCCGTAGGTGCATGGCTTGTTTGTAGGAGAGTTTCAATGACAAAACACATTACTTCGTTAAGTCTAGATACTAAAATCAATGACGCTGATATTGTTAAGCACCGTATTCTCTCTGCATTGAGAAACTTCTACGTTGACAGTATTTCTCTTGAGGACGATAAGAAGGGAAACTGTATCTATAAGGTTCGCGGAGAACTTAAGGACAGCTCTGAAGATGTCAATGATTCCTGTGTCCATATCTGTAATAAGTGCGGTAACAGAACTCATATCAACAACAAGTATACTGTTAACTTGAAACATTTAAGAATTACAGGAAAGTATACCTGTATTTCTTTCATCAGAAAACAGTACCGATGCATCAGCTGTTCTGAAACAGAGTCCGGCGAGGTTGACTTCAAGGCTAATGGCTACAGAATTACCAAGCATCTTTATAATTATATTTTTGATCTGCTAGCTTTTAAGCAGTTCACATACCGTGACGTAAGTGTATTGACAGGACTTGGTCAGAATACCATTAAGTCAATATACAGTGACCGGGAACAGAAATATCCAAAGCTTCCTTTACATAATCATTATATGCATAATGATGAGGTGCTGAAGAAACCGAAAAAATATTCGGATAACATTCTTATTTATGAGGATTTTTTTGCGCATTTAAATGAAAATGTTCTTCAGGTGGTTGATTTTGATACAGGTCATCTTATATGGATTGGTTTTGATACTGAAAAGATTCCTGAAATTGACGGATTTTTAAGTTTTGTCGGTGAGGACTGGATGAAACATCTCAAGAATGTCATTGTTGATGATACAATTAAAAGCATTGATGCTTTAGACAGCAGATATCCGGATCTGGATATTCATGTTTATAAGAGCTGATCGTAAAGAGAGAATGCGGTATGGGAATATTTTATGTTACGGACTGAATTTTTCCGTTTTATTGCATGTTCTGTTGATCTAAAGATTACGTATTTCTATAGTTAATATATTTCTATTTTATTTTTTAATATAAAGTTTATAAAAGCCTGCAGGTTTTGTTTAATCTGCAGGCTTGTTTTTATCATCCGGTTCCTAGTCGCCGGCAAAAATATTCACTGTCTTTTTTTACGAAAATCCCAGCCGGAAAGGTATTTCCCGGTGGTAAGTTATTAAAAAATCAGTTCACTGCCTTTTTAATTCTGTTTATGAATTTTTCTGAATCAAGATAACCGTTAATGGTGTACACAAGTTTTCCTTCCTTGAAAATCAGAATTGACGGCACCCCTGTAATCGCCTTTTTATATTTTTCAATAATGGATTTGGACGGGGCATCCGCATCACTGATGTCTACGTATATATTCTTATACTGTTTCATGAAATCGGCAACCTGTTTGTCTGCAAAAGTTGTCTTTTCATATTTGATGCAGGAGGCGCACCAGTCAGCTCTGATATCCATAATGACGATCTTTTCACTGTTAAGAACTGAATTGAGTTCGGCAATGTTTTTTACTTCGCTGAAGAATGATTCACGATGTTCTCCGGTAAGGGTCAGTGAATAACCTGCGATAGCCATAGTGATGAGAACTGATGTGATAATAAATGCAATACGCTGTTTTTTGATTACTAGAGAACCAATGTAGCACATCAGCGAACCGCACATCAGAATACCAACCGCAGTGATGATTCCTGTAGTAAGCTGTGATCTTAGGAGATACAATGGAACAGTGAGCAGAATAAAACCGCACAGTATCTTGATGTTCTTCATCCACATACCTGAGTTCGGCAGGAATTTTGGCCCTAGAATACCGATAATTGCAAGCGGAACTCCCATGCCTAGTCCCATGATAAAAAGATAGAGTCCGCCCCGGATAATATCTCCGTCCTTCATGATAAACATCAGTGCTCCGGCGAGTGGTGCAGTAGTGCATGGAGATGCGATAATTGCGCTGATAACCCCCATAACGAACACGCCAATGAAGGTTCCGCCTTTCTGATGATCATTTATCTGCTGGAGTTTGTTTATCCATGATGAGGGCAGGGAAACGTTGAAAAGACCGAACATTGACAGAGCCAGAATAAAGAAGATTAAACTGATGGCGATAAGTACTTCAGTCTTTTGGAGGAACATCTGAAAGCTTGCCCCAGCGTATGCAATACAGAATCCTGCCAGCATGTACGCTGTTGCCATGCCAAGAATATATGAGACGGTATAAATTAAGGATGTTTTCAGATTTTTCTTCTTGTTTCCGAGAATGATGGCACTCCATATAGGGTACATTGGAAACATGCACGGGGTAAGACTCAGAATTATCCCGAAAACAAAGAATGCAATGATACCTATGGCAAAGCTTTTGCCGATTTTTTCATAAATTCCGGTGCTGTCCTCTCCGGCACTGATGATTGAATCAAATTCGGACAGACCGCTATATTCTGCAACCGGAGCGGAATCTTCGGCAGACGAGCTGTCAGACGTTTTACTTTGTGAGACATCAGCTGTTGTTTCTGTGGAATATGTCCCGGCGGCTGCATAGTCTCCGTTTTCTTCAAGCCGGTCTATGGCAAGTTTCTTTTCTACAGGAGGGTAGCACATGCCAGCAGTACATCCCTGAAACTGTACGGCTATTTTAGGAAAAAGCTCTGTATCGGCAACAGTGGCCTCAAGTATAACTTCATTAAAGTAGATATGACTTGGTCCCATGTATTCATCATCATGATAAATACCTTCCGGGATTTTTAAATCCACCAGACGGCAGTTTACCGGAGTTACTTTAAAGCGTTCCTGATAAAGGTAGTAGTCTGAGGCAATGGTAAATTTAATGGTGATATGGTTACCGTCCTGCTCAAGTGTCGGAACGAAAGCCACATCGGCATCCAAATAAGTCTGCTCGGATTTACTTCCTGAAGTATTTTGTGATCCAGTACTGCTGATTATCAGGGAATTTCCGCCAGCCGTATTGTTTTCTTCTGCAAGAATCTCCTGAGAACCAAACAGAACGGCAGTATATAAAATAAAAAATTTTAGGATGTGTTTAAACATAATTATGAACTGCTGACAGATAAAAATATAAATAAATTATGTAATAAGCTCTGCTGTGCTATTGTAACACAAAGACCTGTAACAGTAGCCTAAAACAGCTGTGAGTTTTATTCAGGTCAAAATAATACGGAATGAGAAATAATATTTTTTTGGAGATCGGGCCGAGTGTCCTGTGTTCTTGCAGAGTTCGTCAGATAACAGGCTTTATAGTGCGGAAAGGACGTATGGAAAAACCAAACCGGTTGGAAAGGAGATACATAGGAAAAAGTCAGAAAAAAATGAGGTAATGAAATCTATTACCTCATCTCGACATTTTTCCCGTTATGCGTAACACTGACTTTCGCAAACTTTCACAGAAGAAAGTTTTTTTACCGTACGGTCAGGCAGAATCAGGATATCTTGCTTGAAAGATGAATGTAGTCTGTAACCTTGGTTTTTTTCGGAGTGTTGATGGCTTCAACAATATCCGTAGCAATAAGCCTGTTGTTTTCAATACCGACGCACTTGCCGTATTCACCGGCTGCAATCAGTTTAACTGCGTAGAAGCCTAATTGACTAGCAAGAACTCTGTCCATGGCGCTTGGGGAACCGCCTCTCTGAATGTGACCAAGAACAGTGGCACGGCATTCAATACCGGTAGTGCATTCAAGTTCTGAAGCCAAAGTTTCTGCATTAATGATGTTTTCACAAAGACAGATTAGGGCATGACGTTTGCCACTGGCAAAAGCCTGGGATACTTTACTAAACAGGGATTCTTTTTTGAATTCCGCCTCCGGAGTGATTATGTAGTCAGCTCCGCCGGCAATGCCTCCGATTACCGCCAGATCACCGCAGTGACGCCCCATGACTTCAACAATGGTTACACGGTGGTGTGAGCTGGAGGTGTCGCGCAGTCTGTCCATATTCTGCATAATGTTGTTTGATGCGGTATCGAAACCTATGGAATATTCAGTACCGTGAACGTCATTATCTATGGAGGCAGGAACTCCTATGCATTTAACCCCCATTTCATGAAGTCGGAGTGCTCCAGTATATGTGCCGTCACCGCCAATGGTTATGAGAGCATCAATTTTATGTTTTTTCAGATTCTCAATGGCTTCTGCTCTGATTGATTCCTCCTTGAAGGCAGTGAATCTGGCAGTTCCCAAAAAAGTACCGCCACGTGTAATGATGTCATTGACACAGGCTCTATCGAGACTTACGAATCTGTCCTGATGAAGACCTAAAAATCCGTCTTTAATACCGAATACTTCAAATCCTTCATCTATAGCTGCTCTGACTATGGATCTTACAGCGGCGTTCATGCCAGGTGCGTCACCGCCGCTTGTCAGGACGCCGATTCTTTTAACTGGTAAATTTTCAGATGTTTCCATAACTTAAAAATTCTTATTAATTCTGTGTTTCTGATAAAAATAGACTTTAGACTGTTGAATTATCCGTATGCGCTTAAAATGTACTATAACTATAAAAGAAAGAGATACGGAAATCAGCAGACATTGCTGATCCTGCCGGACGCAGTGCCGTGAAAACGACCAGTGTTCTTCATCCTGCGGACAGTATGTTCAGCTTCCTTGTCTGAAGTTTTCGTTTTTTCCGGTAGGCAGATAATACTATAAAAATATATGCAATATCTATTTTTTTAAACTGTTTCTATTATTGACCATAGTGATTAAACAGTTATCAACGGACTGTCAGACACTCATCTGCCGTATGTTAAGGCGTTAGCAGACATGGTTTTATGGTCTGATGTTTATAAAATACTAATTATTTAACGAAATCACATGGCCGGTTGCATATTTAACACTGTATAGATTAATTTACAACAAAATTCACTTTTCTTTTATCAATGATTTACAACCGGTCAAAAATCGGCAGGTGATGACATTCGATATTTTAACGCGTAGTGAAAAAATCCCGTAATTGCCACAAATTAACCTTTGTGATATATTTAACTGCGGAGAAAAAGCTTGCCGGATAGACATGATTTGTTTTTATGGTAATGCCCGTAAATTGAGAATATCCGCAGGATTACGGATAATGAATATTCCGGGAGAGCTTTTTATACTACTAACATAGAATCATAGATTTTTTACTTAGGATCAATATCATGAGAAAACCACTCGTAATGGGTAACTGGAAGTTAAACGGTACCAAAGAATCTGTTAACAATCTTGTAAATGCTCTCATCGCTCCGGCTAACAATGCTACTGGCGTTGAAGTTGCTGTATGTGCACCAGCAATCTTTATCGGTACTGTTGAAGCTCTTGCCAAGGGTTCAGCTCTTCAGTATGGTTCAGAAGACTGCGACGTTCACACCAGCGGTGCTTTCACCGGTGAAAATTCTCCAGTTATGATCAAGGAATTCGGTTGTAAGTACGCTATCGTTGGTCACAGCGAACGCCGTCAGTACCACAACGAAACTGATGAAGTTGTTGCTGCCAAGTACGAAGCTGCTCAGGCTGCCGGTCTGATTCCTGTACTTTGTATCGGTGAATCATTAGCTCAGTTCGAAGCTGGTCAGACTGCTGATGTTGTTAAGACTCAGATTAAGGCTGTTGTTGATAAGTGCGGCATCAAGTCTTTTGAAAATGCTGTTATCGCCTACGAACCAATCTGGGCTATCGGTACCGGTAAGACTGCTACTCCTGAAATAGCTCAGAATGTTCATTCACAGATCAGAGCTTTCCTTGCTTCTTTTGATGCTGATGTTGCTGAAAAGGTTCAGATTCTTTACGGCGGTTCATGCAATGCCAAGACTGCTCCAGAACTCTTTAAGCAGCCTGATATCGACGGTGGTTTAGTTGGCGGTGCTTCATTAAAGCCTGCTGATTTCTCTGCTATCATCGAAGCTGCTAAGTAATTTCCAGAAAGTTGCCGCCATATCTGTTATAAACAGATATGAGGAAAGGTGAATTTACATATTTTGAAAAACGGGAGAAAACATTGGTTTTCTCCCGTTTGAATTAATATTCTGTTATTTAAGAGGATTCTAGGTTTTTATACGTGTCTCTGAACAGGTGCAGGATTTGTTAAAATAATGGACTTTTGAATGTAAAGTATCGATAATGTTATTTGCTGACATAAGGGATGGCTGGAAGCTCAAGGTTCTTTTTCAAAAGGTGTTAATTTGATTGGAATGCGTAGGTTTCCTGACCGCTGAGGTGTTCAGAATGGTATCGCATAGACATGGATATCATGATAATTGCATAATGATTATTATTAGTAACATAGGATGAATGTATGGCTGTTACAGATAAAGGTGTTTCCTTTTTAAAGGAATTCAGAGATTTTGCCATGAAGGGCAATATTCTTGATATGGCAATCGGTGTGGTAATTGGTACTGCTTTCGGAAAAATTGTATCATCACTTGTAGGTGATGTGATTATGCCACTGGTTGGGGTTATTTGCGGTAGTGTTGATTTCAAGGATTTAGCTTTAGAACTTCAGCCGAAGACTGAAGCGGCAGAAGCAGTGGTATTGAAGTACGGTGTATTTATTCAGAATATTGTAGACTTTATTATTATTGCTTTTGCTATTTTTATTTCCATGAAGCTTATCAATAATCTAAAGCGTTCTCTCGTAAAAGAGGAGAAGGCTGAAGAGGCAGCTGAGGAAGCAGCGGCTCCTTCTCCTGATATTCAGCTTCTTACTGAAATTCGTGATCTGTTAAAGGAACAGAAGAAGTAGCTGTCTTAAATCTTTCTGCAGTATATGCAGAAGATGACGATGTATCCTGATTAAAATCATGATAATGAGAAAGCCGGCAGGGAACCTGCCGGCTTTCTGTATTTTTTATTCTGTCGTAAAGAGACTGATGTTCAGCCTTATTTGATAAAAAAGTTATCCACCTTACGCGGTATTGCTTGACTTTTTAGGGTAAATTTGGGATCATGTACCAAGTTTTTTTGCATGGTGCATATACATAAAGGATATTTATGTTAATTACAACAATAACAACAGTTATTACAACAATTACAACAGCTGGAAAGGAAAAGGGCTGTTAAGTTTTGTTTTTTGTTTTGTGATTGACATTAAGAAAGCCCTGGGTTCTCAGAATCACGGGCTTTTTTTGTTGCAATGGAGAATTTATGCGAGTATTAAAATTTGGCGGTACTTCTCTGGCTAATTCTGAACGTTTTATGAATGTTTCGGACATTGTCGTGAAGACTCATAGAAAATCTCAGGTGGCAGTGGTGCTTTCAGCACCTGCCAAGGTGACCAATTATCTGGTTGAATTAGTTTCTGAAGCCGTAAAGGGTAATGATGTTCAGAATATTTTAAGCAGTATTGAGGTCATTTATACAGAACTGATTCAGGGTTTCAAGGCTAAGTATCCAAGCATAAATACAGATGAACTCCATGATATCCTAAACAAGGAATTTCAATTAATCAGGAAGCGTGTTCAGGGTATACAGCTTCTTGGTCAGTGTCCTGACAATGTACAGGCACAGATTCTCAGTCGCGGCGAAAAGGTTTCAGCACTGTTTATGGAAACCCTGTTGCGTGCTAGAGGTGAAAATGTAACCCGCCTCTGCCCGGTTGAAGTTTTAAAGACCAGTGAAGGCAGTTATCTTGAATCAACTGTGAATATTGATCTTTCAAGATCTTTATTCGCCAAGAGAACACCTAATGACAGTACAATCTATGTAATGATGGGATTCACCGGCGGTAATGAAAACGGTGAGCTGGTACTTCTCGGCCGTAACGGTTCTGATTACTCCGCTGCATGTCTTGCTGCATGTGTAAACGCTGAATGTTGTGAAATCTGGACAGATGTTGATGGTGTATACAGTTGTGACCCTCGTATAGTTCATGATGCTCTTCTTTTGAAACGTTTAAGTTATAAGGAGGCAATGGAGCTTTCCTATTTCGGTGCAAAAGTTCTCCATCCACGTACCATTGCTCCTATTGCTCAGTTTAAGATTCCATGTATGATAAAAAACAGTCTGGCTCCTGAAAAAGAGGGAACCACTATCGCTGAAGTTGGTGATCTTAATATCCCTATCAAAGGTATTTCTGATTTGGTCAACATCTCTCTCGTGAATATCTGTGGTCCGGGCATGAAGGGAATGGTTGGTATGGCCGGCAGAATTTTCAGCTGTGTTTCCCGCGCCAAAATATCCATTGCATTGATTACCCAGTCATCATCTGAGTACAGTATCAGCTTCTGTATCCATACCAGTGACGCTGAAAAGGCCATGGCAGTTCTCAATGAGGAATTCAATCTTGAACTCAAGGAAGGTCTCCTTGACGGTATAGATATCACTCATGATAAAGCAATTATTTCAGTAGTTGGTGACGGCATGCTTACCGCCAGAGGTATTGCCTCCAAGTTCTTTACCTCTCTATCACTTGCCAATATCAATGTTAATGCCATTGCTCAGGGATCTTCTGAAAGATCTATTTCCGCTGTCGTTTCCAAGAACAAGGTTAATGAGGCTATCAAGATCTGCCATCAGAACTTCTTCAGTTCTCTGCAGTTTATTGATGTTCTGCTTATCGGTATCGGCGGTGTCGGCGGAGCTCTTGTAGGTCAGATCAGAAGACAGCAGCAGATTCTTCAGCAGAAGAGCGGAGTAAAGATGCGTATTGTAGGTATGTGCAACTCCAAGCATATGATTCTGAATGCTGAAGGTATTGATTTGAATTCTGACTACCGCGCAGCTCTGAATGAATCAAATCTGTCATTCTCCCTCGCTGAAGCCAAGAAGTTTATTACTGAAAGTCATTTAATTAATCCGGTAATTGTTGACTGTACTTCAGATGCCAATATTTCTGCACAGTACAAGGAATTTCTGCTGGCCGGCTTCCATGTAGTAACTCCTAACAAGAAAGCCAATACAGGTACTATGGAATATTATCGTGATTTACGCAAGGCTGCTCAGCTCCGTCGTCGTAAGTTCCTGTACGAAACTAATGTAGGCGCAGGTCTTCCTGTTATTGAAAATCTGCAGAATCTTATTTCTGCCGGCGATAATCTGCAGGAATTTAACGGTATCCTTTCAGGTTCACTATCATTTATTTTCGGTAAGCTTGAGGAAGGTTTAAGTTTCAGCGAGGCAACTCTGACAGCCAAAGCAAAAGGCTTTACAGAGCCGGATCCTCGTGATGACTTAAGCGGTATGGACGTTGCGAGAAAGATTCTGATTCTTGCCCGTGAGGTCGGTATGGAACTTAATCTTGAAGATATAGATGTTCAGATGGCTCTGCCACCCGGATTTGATGCTAGCGGTACTACTGAGGAATTCCTTGCCCGTCTGCCTCAGGCTGATGAATATTTCAGAAAGGAAATTGAAGCAGCCAAGTCAAGAGGAGAAGTTCTTCGTTATGTCGGCAGCATTTCAGAAGGCAAATGTCACGTAGCCATCAAGGCTGTTCCTGAAACCGATCCTTTATATAAGGTTAAGGATGGCGAGAATGCGCTGGCGTTTTTAACAGCTTATTATCAGCCGATACCTTTGGTTCTCCGTGGTTACGGTGCTGGTACAGAAGTTACTGCAGCCGGTGTGTTTGCTGATATTTTACGTACTTTAAATTGGAAGAGAGAGGCATAAAAATGGGTGTAAGTGCATACGCTCCCGCATCTATAGGCAATGTTAGTGTAGGTTTTGATATCCTCGGTGCGGCCTTGAAACCTATTGACGGTCAGATTTTAGGTGACAATGTTGAAGTTTACGAAGGAACAGAAGAGTTTTCCTTGACCATTGACGGCTGGTTTGCCTCAAAGCTTCCTGCAGATCCGAAGAAGAATATCTGCTATGATGCCTTCGTCGGTTTTAAAGAACTTCTTGCTGCAAAGAATATTGCAGTTAAGCCTGTAAAAATGGTTCTGAAGAAGAATCTGCCTATCGGTTCTGGTCTTGGTTCTTCTGCTGCATCCATCGTAGCTGCTGTTGAAGCTCTTAACGCTTTCCATGACTATCCTTTGAATAAGGATGAGGCTTTAATGCTCATGGGCAGACTCGAAGGAAAAATTTCCGGTTCTGTTCACTATGACAATGTGGCTCCATGCTACCTCGGCGGTATTCAGCTGATGGTTGAAGAAGCCGGAGTGATTACCGAAACCGTACCTTCATTCAAGGACTGGTACTGGGTGTCATGCTATCCAGGCATTGTAGTAAGTACAGCAGCTGCCAGAGCTATTCTTCCAAAGGAATACAGCCGTTCAACCTGCATTACCTTCGGCAGACAGATAGCCTCATTTATTCAGGCTTCTCACAATGGTAATGAAAAGCTTGCAGCGGCCGTTCTCAAGGACGTGCTTGCCGAACCGTACCGCAAAGGACTGATTCCTGGGTATGATGCCGCAATGGAAAAGGCAAAAGAGCTTGGTGCTCTGGCCAGTGGTATATCCGGCTCAGGTCCGTCAATATTCATTGTTATGAAAGATCTGGCGAAGGCTGAGGAGATGCAGAATTATCTGAAGCAGTCATTTATCCAGAATGATGACGGTTTCTGCAATATCTGCAGAATTGACACTGATGGTACAGTGGTTACAGAAATTTAAAGTTATTTCAGGAATGAACGGATGGGGAATGCCTTCTGTTCATTTTCTGTTTTAGGATTTTGTTAAGTTTTACCGGGAAAGCACGAACGGTGCAACCTGGAATAAAAGTGGTGAAATTATGCAACTCTATAATATCAAACACAATGAAGAGAAAGTTAGCTTTGCTCAGGCGGTAAAGCAGGGACTCGGTAAGGATCAGGGGCTTTTCTTCCCTTCTTCAATTGAACCTTTAAAAGATGTTGATGCTTTACTGGCAATGCCTTTTGTTGAACGTTCTGCAAAGATTCTCCGTCATCTCATCGGATCTGATGAAATTCCTAATCTTGAAGAACTGGTTAAGCAGGCTTTTGCTTTCGGTGCTCCTTTACACAAGGTTGATGAAAACAATTTTGCCCTGGAACTTTTCCATGGCCCAACACTTGCCTTCAAGGATTTCGGTGCCCGTTTCATGGCTCAGTGTCTCGGTGCAGTTGCCAACGGCAAGAAGATTACCATTTTAACTGCTACCAGCGGTGATACCGGTGCTGCAGTGGCTCATGCCTTCTTCAAGCTGCCAGATATTGATGTGGTTGTTCTCTATCCAAAGGGAAAGATCAGTAATCTTCAGGAAAAACTTTTCTGTACACTCGGTGAAAATATCAGAACCGTTTCTGTAAATGCAGCATTCGATGACTGCCAGACAATGGTTAAGGCTGCATTCGATGATGAAGAAGTTAAGCAGACAATCGGTCTTAACAGTGCCAACTCTATTAATATCAGCCGTCTACTGGCTCAGGTATGCTATTATTTCGAAGCTGTAGCCCAGTTACCTGCAGAGAAGAGAAAGAGTGTGGTTATTTCAGTTCCAAGTGGTAACTTCGGTAATTTAACTGCAGGTTTAATTGCCAAGGCCTTAGGACTTAACGTTAAGAAGTTTGTTGTTTCAACCAATGACAATGATACCGTACCTCGTTATCTTGCTTCAGGTAAGTGGGATCCTCATGCAACTGTAGCTACACTTTCAAATGCTATGGACGTATCTAAGCCGAACAACTGGCCACGTGTGGAGGAACTGTTCAAGGTTAAGGGATGGAATCTTGCAGACTTAGGTTACGGCAAGCTCTCTGATGATGAGACCAGAGAAGCTATGAAGGAAACTTTCGCCAAGGGATATATTACTGAACCTCACGGAGCAATTGCCTACAAGGTTCTTCAGAATAACCTTGAAGAAGGTGACACCGGTATTTTCCTGTGTACTGCTGCTCCAGCCAAGTTCAAGGAAAGTGTTGACAGTATTCTCGGTACTGATATTCCATTACCGGAGGCTCTGGCATCACGTGCAGATCTGAAGATCCTTTCTGATAACATGGATGCTGATTTTGCTGTTCTCCGTAAGTATCTTTTAAAGTAATTATCAGTTAAGTTATCTGCTGACAAGTGACTCACTACTGTCAGCAGATTTTTAACAGATAGTGAATAAAGTGTAATCCGCGAAGTAAAAGTCGCGGTTTTCTTTTTTGTGGTTCATGCGCTGTTTCTGTTACCGGAGCTTCTTTTTTTACAGTTTTTGTATATTTTAACTTTCTATAAAAGTATTTAATTATGCATCTACAGTTACCTAAATGAGCAGCTATGATGGAAGACATTTATGTTTTAATCTAACATGTTATAAAGGTATTTTTGTGAATAATTCATTTTTAAAAAACATTTTTTCAAAAAGGTATTTTGTTGTAACTCTTATGTCGTTATTTCTCCAGTTTTTACTTTTACCTGTGGCATTTGCAGAAAATGACTATAACGTTGAAAGAGCAGAGAGATATTTTCTTAGTATGGAAGAACAAGAAGGTCAGGAGTACAGGTTTGATCTTTTTGAAAAAGAAGGAAATAAATTCATTATTATTCTCCAAGGTAAGTCAGACGGTAAAACATACGTTACACCGGAAACTGTATTTTTAGATAACAGTCAAATGGAGAATTCTTTTAATATTTCAATGGCTTCAAAGATGGTAATTCATGCTACTCCGGTAGACAGCAGTTATTCAGATGATATGGAAAACTGCGGTATCAAATGTAAGACAAGGTTTCGTAAATTCTTAAGACAGATTGCTGTTAAAGTTGACAGTGTTAATCTTAAGTACAGCGGTCTACATACATTCACAGGTGTCAGAAAAAAGTATGAACGTCAGAGTGAGGTTGTTCTCCGTAATCAGGAAATATACTCAAATCCCCATATGTTAAAAGATACTGATACCGGAGATTTAATTGTTCCTGATGATGAGAAAGGCTGTTATAGGAATCTTGATCTTGATACGGGTAAATCTACAGGTGAACCGATTGCTCCATGTTTCTGATAGATCATGATTTCCTGTTTAGGTATTGATTACAGAACTTAATGACCGATATCACCGGGGACTGAATTATGTCAGCCCCCGGTTCATTTATTGATTTTTCCGTGAGCATTTTTTCCGGAAAAATTTTTTCAACTGTTCAGTTTCTTTAACAGTTTTTTATTGAAAAAAACATTATATATATTCTATAGACAATCAGGATAAAAGGTTCCTGCGATGGAAGTTCTGTTCCGGTATTTTCGCAGGAAGAGTCAGGTTAGGAATTCCCGTATGCGAAAGAATCTTATTTGCTGGATGTTTGGTGTTATGACGGCGGCTATTATATCCTGGGGGGCTCCTGTTCAGGAATGTGTGGCCGGTGTAAAAGATGTTTTAGAAGAGGTGGGCGATATGTTGTTTTCAAACAGGGAGGATCGTCCGGTATGCGGCGGTCATCATCAGTACTATCTGAAGGATCATCCCAATGTTATTAATTCCGAAAATATTGTCAGTTTCACCTTTGATACCCATGGTGTTTCCGAGTTTGAAGGCGGATACGTAGGGGAACTGGATGAAAAAAATAAGAATTTTTTATATCCTGTGATGTATGTATCCGCAATAAAACAGCCTGACGGCCGTATAGCTGTGGAGGCGCGCGGAACTGGACGTTACCAGCAGAGAGACGGCAAGACCTTTCACGTGAAATATACCGTTGAGGATGATGGGCTGATGGCGGAACTTCAGAAAGTGGTGCGCAGGTATAATCTTTCTCAGAATAATGGTTTCGTAAATCATACCGACGGTATACCGTCAGGTGACGGTGATACCCTTTCCGTAAAATATGATTCAGAAGAGCGTATTTATATTAACGATAATGTACAGCGTGCTATTCCTGAGGATCCTGCTAATGAAATCTACGAGATTTTTCTTGCATCAGCTCATAAACAGGGACTTGCTTTCTCAACCGCCGGATCCAATGTGAAAATCTATGATGATCCGGATGAGGAGATGCTGCAGGGCACCTGGACCGGTAAACACTTCGGAGCCGAGTGTATATGTGAATTCACCGGAAATCATGTAAAGATTTATTATGACGGCAGACTTACCGATGATACTGACTATGTCATTGTTGAAGGACGCATAAAGCCTGATCGAAAAAGAGCGGATAATCCGGATAGATACGATGATTTCAATACCTTTACTTCCATTACAAAGGCGAATAATTTTACCCTTACAGGACATGTATACAGGAATAACTCATCATCAACAGTAAGTCTTAACAAAAAGAAATAGTCAGGATATACGTCAGGTTTAAAGAACAGATAACCGGTAATAATTTTTTAGATTGCCGGTTCTCTGTTTTTTTTATCCATCCGAGTTCGTTTGGTGTGATGTCAGGATTTCTGTATTCGATGCATGCGTCTCATGCTGTTGATACTTTGTCTAATATTTGTTAAAATTCAGTGGCTTTTTAGGTGAAGTTAACAGCTTGGCAGTCAGCTAGATTGCGACAGGCAGTTGGTTTTGCCGAAAGATTGTTTGTGGTGTGAATTTACCGGTAGTATTCAGTAGAAAATGAATACGGTATTAATCAGTCGGGTGAAAGTCGGGTGCAAAAGAACCGGTTGATTCATGCCGGAGAGTTGAACATATTTATTATTGAACCTGTTGATTTTGAATATGCTGTTCAAAGGTTCAGTAAGCAAGGATTATAATAAATGGAACGCCGTATTCTTCGCACAGAATGTCCCGATGCCAAGGGCTTAATTGCAAGTATTACCAGTACTTGTTTTAAGTATCAGTATAATATTATCAAAAATGACCAGTTTTCATCATTTGAAGACAACCGTTTCTTTATGAGAACCGAGCTGGAGGGGGATTTTTCCTCCGCTGGAGATTTTATTGCTGAAGTAAAAAATGCTATTCCTGAAGGCGGCATCTGTAAGCTGATGCCTGTTGAGAGAAAAAAAGTTCTGGTTCTGGTTACCAAGGAAGCTCATGTTCTCGGTGATTTGTTAATGAAGAGCTATGCCGGAGCACTTCCTGTGGATATTGTCGGAGTAATCGGCAACTACTCCACCCTGCAGGATCTTTCTTCAAAATTCAATGTTCCGTTTGTTACCGTAAGCCACGAGGGGATGACCCGTGAGGAACATGAAGCAAAAATGATCGAAGCCATTGATAAATTTGAATTCGATTATGTGGTTCTGGCAAAATACATGCGTATTCTGACACCTGATTTTGTTAATCATTTTGCTCCTGGCTCTCTGATTAATATTCATCACTCATTCCTTCCCGCATTTATCGGAGCCAAGCCGTATCAGCAGGCCTTCAACCGCGGTGTTAAGATTATAGGTGCCACTGCACATTTCGTAACTAATGATTTGGATGAAGGTCCTATCATCGCTCAGGACGTAATCAAGGTTAACCATAACTACAGTGCTGAAAGCATGGCCAAGGCCGGACGTGATGTTGAACGTCAGGTGCTTATCAGAGCCTTAAGCAGAGTAGTGGACGGCAAGGTATTTGTTCACGGTAACAAGACAGTGGTATTCTAAATCTGGTAGTTTTATAAGAGCAGAAATATTCCTGAGAGTATTAAGAATGTATATAAAAACAGGTTTATACGGATATTTCCTGCGGGATTATATATAAAAGATTAAATTTTATTAGCGAGATTGCAGTACGGCTTTTGGGGATTATTTTCCGCAAAGCCGTTTTTTTTTGCTTTGTGGTAAGCAGGATTAATATAGAGATTACCGGTCTTCGGGTGAATACCGGTAACCGGTGTCCCGTCATTAGTAATTACGTGAGTCTGCCTGCAGTTTCCTCACCAGGTTAAGCCAGTATACAGAGAGTTCTTCAATACTCTCTGGATATTTCTCCATATTTTCATTATCTGTGGTAGTATTTACTGGAGTCTCCTGATTACGGGAACACTTAAAACCGCAGTGGTAGACAAAGAAGGGAACCCGTCCGTCGGGTTTACCCAGGATACTGTATGGTTCCGGCAGAATAGGCACATGATCGCCGTAGAATGCCAGGGAAACAGGTCTGGTCATATTGTTAAATGCTGCAATCAGTTCCTTTAACATATTGTTTTCATTAGCCAGATGACGCAGGTATTTGGCCAGATCCCGATATTCCGGAGTAACCGGTTTATTGAAGTAACCGGTGCATTCCTCGTCGGTGATGCTTTCTAAATGTAGCGGACCATGGTTCTCCATGGTAATAGCAAAGACAAACAGCGGGGCATTGTTTTTACGTGATTCGGCAAAACGGGAAAGAACATAGTTTTTTACTGCTTCATCAGAAGTATAAGGTCCGAACCTGTCGTTTTCCGTGAAACTGCTGATATCAATAAATTCGTCAAAACCCCATTTTTTAAAGATGATATTGCGGTGATAGAACCTTTTGTAGTAGGGATGAACACAGATGGTATGGTATCCCGCTTTTTTGAGATAATTGACAAAAGAAGTGATATGCCATGATCTGGAGGATATCTGGTATGGACTGAACTGATGCCCGCCCATGGCTTCCGGAGCAATACCGGTGAGAAAGGAGAATTCAGTTCTGATGGTGTTAGCTCCCCAGGCCGGAACTCTAAGTACTCCTGATACCGGACTTTCCCTGCAGATTGCATCAAAATCCTGCAGAACCCCGGTCCGGATATCCGGATTCCATTTGCGCGGATCAAAGAATGACTCGCTCTGTACGGCCATCAGATGCGGCAGTTTCGATAAATCAGTGTCAGAACTGCCTGATAAATCACTGAAGTTCTCAAACGGCGAAATGACCGGCGGTTTTTCGAGATAGGCGAGAAAATAGCTCCATACGTAGAGAGAGAATCCCAGCTTTCTGAGATCCTCATCCGGATGAAAGGAGTTGTATTTTTTGATGTTTCTGGTTAGATAGAGAATAATCGAGGTGGCAGCAAGTCCGGTAATACAGGTAATGAGTACTTTGCCGGAGAATCGGTCGACCGCAGAGGTATCCAGACAGAATCCAAGAACAAGCAGAACTGCAGCTATGAATATCCCTAGAAAGCCGTATACACCGAGAAACGGCAGATACAGGCGGGGAAAACGGAACGCATCGGTAAAATAATCGTAGTCGGAAAAAACCAGCGGTTCACAGAGATTGCGGTATTTAGCATAGTTTATTACCACTAGAACCAGATCCAGCAGAATAACCAGTGCAGCGGCAAAAATAAGTCTTCCTGTCAGCAGTACCATTAAAAAATATAAAAAGGAGAAAATGGAGAGGTGTATTAAGGGAAGACGAAAATCTTTTTTCCAGGCACTGAAATTCACTCCGGGTTTTACGGTTTTCTCCAGTGCAAATATGGTAATGCTGCATAATATTCCTAGAACAGTTATGTATAAAGGAACCATTTTGTATTCTCCACTTACGGATATTAGTATCATGTTGATGTACCGTATACCGGTTGATAAAAAGAATATTTGAGGTTTTTCCGGTATGTACTTACAGTAACTGATTCTAATCTGTTATTTATTTCTCATGTGTATCAGGTTCGGTATTTTAAAACAGGAATACAGGTCTGTAAAAGATTTAAAACAGAGGTTTTGATCACAGTTTATTTTTACTATGGCACCAATATGCTGTTCGTTTGATTTTTAGGCAAATCAGGATAATACAAGCCCTGACAAGCAGTATCAGCATGGAAACCATCCTCCATAAAGGAACAGGTAAAACTAAGAAATGAAAAAGTTCCGGTTGGCATTATGGTTTGATTTTCCGGTTACACTGATATACGTTATGATGATATAAAAGGGGATAATCTGTTGCAGCGTCGTTTTTCTTCTCTATACGGTCTTGAAGGTACTCTTCTTTTCAATAAGTCCTGAGCTTTCCCACTTTTCTATCTGTCTGTATATGGTGGAACTGTTGACTCCTAGAAGTCCGGCTGCCTTGGTTATTGAGCCGTTGCAGGAATTGACTGCGGCAAGGATATACCTGCGTTTGATATCTTCAAGTGAGAGAATATCCGCGGGTATTTCCGGAAGCGGAATGAAATTATGTCTGGCTGGATAATCTGAATCTTCATGATGTCCGGAATCTTCTTTTCCGTCATCAGGCCGCGGTTTATGGAAAACTTCTGAGGTTGCCGGGATCTGTGTACTCTGACTGTTTTCTGATTTTTCACCGGCAGCCGGACTGGATGCATTATTAGAATACAGGGAGTAGATGGTATTCATACCGACATATTTCTGATAATTTGCCGGATTGTTCCGGATATCAGCCACTGCATTGAGAATATTCGGCGGTAGCATATCCTTTTCCAGCACCGGTCCTTCATTGAGCACAATGGTGCTGTGGATGGCATTCTGCAGTTCACGGACATTGCCGGGCCACGGATACTGGAGCAGAATCTCTGTTGCAGCATGAGAAATATAAAGAAAATTCTTATGCTCTATTTCGGTATACTGCTTTAAAAAATACATGGCTATATGTACCACGTCATGATCTCTTTCCCTGAGAGGTGGCAGATGAATCGGAATAACGAACAGGCGGTAGAAGAGGTCTTCTCTGAAGCGGCCTCCCTTGACTTCGTTTAGGGGATCCCGGTTGGTGGCACAGATTATTCGTACGTCGACAGTATAGGTTTTTGTGGAGCCGACCATACGGTAGACACCGCTCTGAATGAAGCGCAGAAGTTTTGACTGCAGTTCCAGATCCATTTCGCAGATTTCATCTAGAAACAGGGTTCCGCCGTCAGCTTCGGCAACAGCCCCTTTGCGGTCACTTATAGCTCCGGTAAATGCGCCTTTGATATGACCGAAGATGATGCTTTCCATAATATCTTTGGGAATGGCGGCGCAGTTAATGGCAATGAATTTCCCCTTACGCTCGGTATTGAGCTCATGCAGGGTGTTGGCGGTAATCTCCTTCCCGGTGCCGCTTTCACCGGTGATAAATACAGAGGCCTTGGAGTTACTGATACGGCACAGTTTGTCATAGATATCATGCATTACCTGTGAGGCGCCGATAAAATTACCGAGTTTTATGGGGGTTTCCTTTTTTCTACCTTCCTTTATAGCCTCCAGTTCCAGTTTCTCAATGGTGTTATTTACAGTGGTGATAAGGCGGTTACTGTCAACCGGTTTGGTAAGAAAGTCATAGGCTCCGAGTTTCATGGCCTTTGCCGGCAGATCAATTCTTTCATCAGCGGTGATGACGATTGATGTTACCCGGTGCTCCTGAAGCTGCAGGAGTTTCAGGATCTCCATTCCTGGTATATCTGGAAGATTTAAATCAAGCAGTATAATATCCGGAGCAAAGCTCTGAATTAATTCAATGGCCTCTTTGCCGTTGAAAGCTGATTTAACCTCGGTGTCAAGGGTTTTTACGACAGCACTGTAAAAGTAGTTAAGGGACTGTGAGTCTTCAACTACCAGAATTCTAGTTTTGATTTTATTGTCAACGTTGAATGCCACCATGAAAAACTCCTGTTTTATATTATGGAACTTCCGGTATATGCATGGTTGCTTTGCAGATCCGTTACCGATATCTTTTCTGAAATTACTGCGGAATTGCATACCGCACGCCGGGAATAATTTATGAGTTTTTTAATATCGGGTAGAAATGTTCCTTTTTGAATGATACGATTTTAACCGGTCTATGCCAAGAATTGTTTTTGCAATTTGCAAAAAGTAATGCAAAAGTCTGACATCAGAAGATGTTATTATCAAAGAAAACCGGAATCAGTACCGGTAGAAAAAACAGAACAGCTGTCAGTGATGAGGACAGTGTCTGTCCGACTGCCTGAGGAACAGGCTGTTAATCATATATATCAGTTATGTCGACTGCTATTTCCGATAGAAATGCCGGTTTACTGCTGATTCCTGTACCGCTCAGCATCTGCCACATTCCGGTTACCCGGCGAACATTGAAATGCGGAAGCTTTTCAAGACTTTCGCAATTGCGGAACATGTAGTCCATACTGGTGACACTGGAGGTATTGAGGAGAGGAACAGAGGTGAGTGAACTGCAGTTTTCAAACATCCGGCTCATGTCGGTTACGTTTCCTGTATCCAGATCCGGAACGGACTGCAGACTCGTGCATCCGGCAAACATGCCGTGCATGTCGGTGACTCCGGCGGTGTTGAATTTCGGTATATCCTGAAGTTTCGTACAGCCCCGGAACATGCAGTTCATTGAGGTGACCCCCTTTGTATCGAGAAGAGGAATCGCTGTCAGTGATTCACAGTTACTGAACATTCCGTTCATGTCGGTAACCCGGCCGGTTTTAAGAAAAGGTATTTCCTTGAGGCTGAGACAGCCGGCAAACAGACTTTCCATCAGGCGTACTTTTCCCGTATCGAGAGGCGGAATATTTTTAAGCCGTGAGCATCCTGAGAGCATGCCGTTCATGGAGATGACGGATCCTGTGTCTAAAAACGGTATGGCAGTGAGCTCCCGGCAGTCACAGAACATGTCAGACATGTTGTTAACCCTGCCTGTATCCATGGCTGGAACCTCTTTGAGTGAAAGGCATCCGGAGAACATACCGTTCATGTCAGCAACCTCTGAGGTTCTGAGGGAGGGGATGGCTGTGAGACTACTGCAGTTGGCAAACATAAAGCTCATGCAGTTTACTCTTGATGTGTTGTAGACAGGTATTTCCTTAAGTCTGGTGCAGCCGTCAAACATGCCGTACATTCCGGTAACGAAGCAGGTATTGATATACGGGGCTCTGATAAGCTCTTCACAGCCTGAAAAAAGATAGGTAAGACTGGTTATATTACTGCTGAGGAATATATTGAAATAAATTTCCTTAAACGGCGTGCGGGCAAAAAATTCCCCCGGGGCATCTTCAAATATCAAGGCATTGATGCGTTTGACTCTGTTTGTTCTGACCCATTCCATAAAAGAGTAGCTGATGGTGGATACAAGTAATTTACCTGTATACGACAGACTTCTTTCACTGTTGATAACATAGATGCCATACCTTAAAAGCTGTTCGCTGGTAAAGTTCCTTAAATCTACCGCACTAAAGTTTATATCCCGCACACGGGATTGAAAATATATCCTGAGAGAGTCAAGCTCCTCTTTCCTGAAGTTCTTCCGGTATTCCTCCGTGTCATCTAGCGTAAGCATGATATTTACAAACTGCTGAAGTTTGTTTTTGTAGATACCGTCAAGATAGTCTCTGATATTATCAGGAAGTTCCTTTTCCTGCGGAATGTCAGTGGTTCTTTCAGTATCTGAATCAAATGAATAAGGAAATCCTTCCGGAACGCTATAGCTTCTGTTTACGTTACTTATGGATGGAAGCTCTCGTTTCAGGTTGGAGGAAATACTTCCTGAAGATCCGGTGTCCTTTTTTAAATGAACTGTATCGTCCTTTATCCGGTTCTTTCCGGATAAAACATCATCATGTAGGTTGTCTTTATTCTCAGTCTTCGAAAAAACGTTTCTGCTGCCGGAAAGAATTCCGGCAAGTTCACCGGCAAAATTTTTAAGTTCCTGCAGATTATTCAGTACATCTAAGCTGTTTTCAGCAGGAGTCTCAAGTTTGGAAAACAGTTCGTTATTCTCATGGTATAAAACCTTGACCTTTCGCAGAGTTAACAGTTTTTTATCATGAGGAGAGGAACTATCCCCGGAGGTGTGCAGAAGCCAGAAGCTGAGACAGTCATAAAGATTACTGAAGTAGTTTTTCAGATCTTTCATGCCGTTGTAGAGAGCATAGAGAACTCCTGTATTCAGATTATCTGTTGCAGCCACGGGGGAGGAAGCTTTGGAAATACCGGCTTTTATAAAGGATATCGCGGTTTTTACCAACAGCTTACTGATGTATCTGTCATTTTCAGTTAGGTTCCGTATATTGCCGGAACCTGGCGTTTCAGAATCAGGAAGCTCCGGAATCTCTATCCGGAACAGTGGCGATGCGAGTATAGTGGAGGCTAGGGAATAGAGATTATCATAACAGCGGTTCTGCCACCAGAACCGGTATTTATTATCCTGAAGCCTCCAGATCATCTCAAAATAAGCAACCGTGCCACCCTGTTTCTCCACGGCATCCTCGGTAATGCTCGCTGCCTCCTGGTTTCCGGTTCTTCTGAAAAATTCTGTGAGATAGCCGCGCAGCAGATGTTTTTTTCCTTCCTCAGAGGTGGTTCCTAGCTCGTATACCAGTTCTCTTAGGGATAGGATATTTTTATTATTGAATCTGTACGGTACCGGAAATATGTCATGTCCTGCCGCCGTCATGGTTCCGCCGGTGACGGTTAATCCGTTACCTTCCGGAGCAGTACCAGCCTGTGCGTAGTCGCGGTATTCTCCGGGAGTAGGGAGCTTTTCGCCGGCCAACCATCTGTTGATTTCCCTGTATGTCCAGCGCCGGTGAGGATTGGCCGGTTCAAGACGGTTGCTGAGGTCTTTGAAGGTGAGGGCGGTGATAAGCTGCTTTAAATCTTCAGGAAAATCCTTTGGAAATGATATTTTCGAAAAAAGTGACAGCTGCGCCGACTCCCTGACGTTAGAACCTGCGAAGGGAACCCGTCCGGTGGCTGTTTCATAAAGGGTTATTCCCATGGAATAGTAGTCTGATTCTCTGATGCAGGCGGATGTGAATGTTTCCGGAGCACTGTACACCGGTGACATGTCCAGGGTATCCAGCTGGGTTATCTGTTCATTGCCGATAACTGTGCTGATGCCGAAATCGATAATAACTACCGACGTGCCGTCATCTGTAAGCATCAGGTTGGATGGTTTGATATCCCGGTGAACTATGTTGTTTTCATGCAGTACTCTGAGACCTGCAGAAATGCCGGGGACAATAATTCTGCGGATAAAATCCGGGGAAAAAATCCGTCCGGCAAGACTTCCCCGGCGGTAGAACGGCAGAATGACATAGGGATATCCGTCAATTATGCCATAGTCCACAATGGCGGCAATATGAGGACTGCTGATATGAATGAGATTTTCCATAACCGCTGGAGAAACAGCCTCTTTACGCCGGTATATTTTTATGACGTATTCCTTTTCCGGGCAGTTTTTCCGATGACAAAGGTATAGAACCGCCTCTCCGGATGATTCTTCAAATGTCCGGTCGGCAATATAGGTGTCATTTATTGTTCTGCCCGTAAAATCCGGCAGGACTCCGGCAGATCCGTTAACAACGGTCTGCCTGTTTCTTGATGGATTAATCAGTGTCCGGTCATTCATAAATAAGTTTTTTTTCAGTTGATGTCACAGCGGCAGCCTGCCGGATTATAACGTGAGAGGATTCTGCAATTATTCTTTCTATGATAAGTAATTATTGTATTTTTGAATACCTTATTGTTGATAAACTTTAATAAAAACGTTGTTTTACCGCCTGTACCGGAGGTTTTACCGGCTGATTTCATGGTCAAACAATAGAGGTGCTGTTTTAATCCGTTATAACTAGAATACTGCCACAGGATAGAGACAAAGTTAAAATAAACGGAATCTCTTTACTGCCGGATGGCGATAGAGATCTCAAATCTTATTCTGGAGAAATTCCGGAGTTTTTGCCCTGTGTATAATTACTTTGGGTTCTGTCCGGCATGTGTTCATGTGACTTCAGGATGCAGTAGGGACGGATGACACAGTATAAATTGCACTTCTGTCCTGGTACTGAAAGATGCTTTTTCTGTTGCTGTTTTAACCGGCAACCGGTCTTAAGCGGATGTCTGACTGCCGGTGGTGTCGTGATAAAAAGAAAATAATAGAAAATACGGAGGCACACATGGGTAAATTATTAAATAGTGTGGCAGCAGGTCTGATAATAACCCTGTCAGGCTGCGCCATTATGTCTGAAGAGGAATGCTATGAGGCAAACTGGGGGAATGTCGGTTATCAGGATGGAGTCAACGGACATGCATCTTCTAGATTCAATGAGTACGTTTCTGCCTGCGCAAAATATGTGAATGTTGACAAGGCGGCTTATGATGCTGGAAGAAAGCAGGGGGCAGATGTATTCTGTACCAATGACAGGGCATATCAGATGGGATCCGCCAATGAAGGTGTTACTGATATCTGCAGCATTTCTTCAAACTATCATAATTTTAAAACTTACTATACCCGCGGTATTAATGTTTATAACGAATGTAAACCGCTTTATGACACTGATGATTATATCAAAAGTATTGATGAATATATATCCGACGGCCGTTTAGGTCCGCTGCATCACATGCTTCGGGCTGACCGTGACTATCTCGTGACCAATAGAGGAACCCTGGCCAATCATTGCAACTACGTTCAGAGCCGTGGCTATGAAGGTAACTTCAATCATGTTGATTACTCTCATGTTGTAAGCTACATGCCTTATCCGTATGCTCTTGAGGGGGCGGCCAATGCAGAAAAAATGTTTGAGGATGTTGACAGAGCATATCGTGAGATTGATAGGCGTATTGAGGATGCGAACAGATGTGAGTCAAGAGCAGCCGATGATGAAAACTGGCATGAAAGAGACCGTTGCCGTAACAAGGCCAGATGTCTGTACCATGCCCGCGACAAGCTGAGGGATAATGAAAGAAGAGCAGTGCATGATTTTTCCCGTTCTTCATCAGGAAGTCACTATCATCACTGGGTTGATGATTACAAGAACTGTCGCTAGGTTTTAGGTCTTTAAACGCCGTAGAGGTATGTTTTCTCGGTGGTGTTTTCCAACTCGTAAAAAAAGGATCATGAAGTATTTCATGATCCTTTCTTAATGTCTTTCCTAGATAAACTGTTCAAATAAATCCGGTTATTCCCGTATTATTTGAGTTCAGCTATTATTACGGACAGATCGTCACCTGAACCATTGTGCTGAGCTGTTTCAATAAGCTTCTTTGCCTTTTCCTCGGTATTTAATGACTGATCGTTCAGGGTATCCTCGATTATGTCGATATCCACGTACTCGTGAACACCGTCAGATGTGAGAAGAAGAACTGACTGGGCGCCGTTTCTTTCGATATCCTTGCTGTCGGTTTTAGAGAGGTTTCTTTTATCTCCGCCACCGATACAGCTGGTGATTTCACAGCGATTGCAGTGTTCAGCTCCTTCTATATTTCCCATGTCCATGAGAAACTGGTAGGTGGTATGGTCTCTGGTAAGCTGTCGCAGGTAGCCGTTGTTCAGTACCTGAATTCTGGTATTGCCCGTATGGGTGAGTCTGATGTTGCTTTCAGTTATAAGAGCCACACTCAGGGTTGTGGCCATGGATTCTTTGCCAGGAACTGTTCTGGCATAATCAATAATCCTGGTGTTTATCTCCTGATAGACGGCATTCATATCTGTCTCCATATCAGGATTCAGCCCAGAGAGTGTCTTCAGAGCATATTCTGAGGCATTACGGCCGCCGGGATTACCGCCGACACCATCAGCTACGGCAATAAGTACCGGTATTGCCACCTCTCTGGTGAGGCAGCATTCATGGTTGATGACTGCTTCTCCTTCAGAGGTATAAATCATTACGGCATCTTCGCATTCTTCATGACTGGTTCCAGGAACCGTAACACAGGTAATTTTCATTGGTAAATCTCCATATGGTCTGACAGTTTATCAAGCACATACCAGGGTAATGATACCGTTGTCAGAGGTGATATCGTTGATGGTTATCTCCGCATCTCTGGTTATTCTTCTGGCAAACATATGACGGGACAGAGGATTGATAAGATACTCTTCGATAATGTTGCCTATACCGCGACCGCCGTTTTCCAGATTATTCTGGGCTTTGCTCTTAATAAGCTCTACGGCACTGTCCTTCAGAGTCAGGGTGATATTCTTGGTTTCGAGCATTTCACGTCTTATCTTGTTGATAAGAGAATTGGTTATTTCGTCGGCAACTGCCGGTCTGATGAAGTCGAATACCACGATATTCTCACCAATACGGTTAAGAATTTCCGGACGGTTCAGCTTGAACTTGAAGAAGTTCTCAATGGCCGATTTAACCTTGTCACGTACCACCTCATAGCTGTCTTTATCCGGATCAACGTTCTGAACACGCTGATGCTGCTCGTTTTCCACAAAAATACCCAGATTGCTGGTGAAGATAATAATGCATTCAGAGAAATAAACCGTATTGCCCTGACCGTCAGTCATGCGTCCGTCTTCAAGTATCTGAAGGAATTTGTCGAGTATTGACGGGTGAGCCTTTTCAATTTCATCAAACAGCAGAATGGAGAACGGATTATTCTTTACAGCATTGGTCAGCTGACCGCCGGCTTCATACCCGACATACCCCGGAGGAGCACCGAGAAGTCGCTGGTCACTGTGGGACTGACTGAATTCACTCATATCAAAACGGATGCATCTGCTTTCATCCCCGAAAATCTTCTGGGAAAGAGTTTTGGCTGTTTCGGTCTTACCGGTACCGGTTGGACCGGCAAAGAATAGAACACCCTTAGGTTTTGAGTGGGATGAATGCTGCAGACCGTTCATGCCTGTCATGGCTCGTTTGATAATATCAAGGGTTTTGGAGATGGCGTAGTTCTGTCCCTTTACCCGCTGATAGAATTCCTTTTCCGCATTCTCAAAGTCATCATAGCTCAGATGTTCCCACGGATTTTCTCTAATACCGTAGCGGTACAGATCCACTACCTTTGTCAGTTCTTTTATATGAAACTTCTGGTTTCTGCAGAGAATACGCAGATCATTGAGAACAGTGTAGGAGACACCTTCGGTAATACCGGTGAACTTTTCCTTGAGCTTTTTCAGATCCTCCTGTCCCTGTTCGTCACTGTAGTTGCCGATTTCAGCGTTGTAGATATCCTTGTCAAAGAAGAATTTAAACTGCCTGTCGACAAAGTTGAATCTTTCCTCTTTAGTCGGGGTGTTGATTCTGATGGTCTTGCTTAAAGGATTGTCGAGATAGAACCATGCGGGCAGATCGTTAACCTTATTAGTTAGGAAGACAAGAGAGTTCTTCAAGTGTTTTTTAGTTTCCGGATCAATTACCTCGCGGCTGTCGATTACCGCTTTCTGCAGGCAGGTAAAGGTGAGCACATCATTTTTATCTACACGATCCGGAGCGATAATATAACGGGAGGCAAAATCCAGAATAATGACAGTGGACTGAACCTGCTGTCTCATGGCAAGATTTATGATATCGGCGGCATCATGGCCGTTACTGCCGCGGGAGTTGAAGGTTATTTCAATTCTGTTTTCCGGGCTGACCTCCTGAGAGACAAGCTCGGCAAAATCCTTTATACAGGCGGCTATCTCCTCATCAGGACATACTTCATTGTAGAAGCCTTTAATGTGATCAAAGAAAATAACGTGGCGGTAGCCAAGATTCTTGTAGTAGGCATAGAGATATCCCTTGATATCAACAATAGCACCGCGCTGCTGGTATTCATTGTCTTCGGGATAAATGAATTTATCAAGAATATTGCCCTCAATAATGATTTGCGGCTTTACCTTGTTGAATATGGAAAGCTCAGTGTGCCATTTAGGGAGAAGAATCTCAGTCTTCTGTTCCGTGCTCAGTTCCATGTATAGAACTCCTAATGATGTTTCTGATTATAGATTCCTTTTTTCTGCAGGGACTCACCAAGCATTTTCAGGTAGTTTCTTCCGGGAATGCCTACGGAGATAAAACCGTTGGAAAGCTTAAAATTCTGAATGGAATTTGTCCCGTTCTGCAGATAATGTTCGTAAAAATCCCGGTATTCCGGCTGAAGAATATGTATCCGCTGGTTGTCGGATCCCCGCAGGAAGCAGTCGGTATTCCGTTCCTCGATGTATTTTCCGTCAATAAGTACAGTGATATTTTTTAATATATCCTGATTTTCCGGAGTATTGATTTCCTCATAGTCAAAACCGGTATAAACCAAAATGTCTGGAGAAATCTCCTTTAAACGGGGGAGCAGTTCCCTGAGAGCCTCCGGCTGCAAAAAAGGATCACCTCCGGTCAGAGTAAAGCCGCTTATGGAAGAGGTGTTTCTGACTGAGTTTACCAGATGCATGATTTTATCTGCATCAGTAAGGTATTTTTCCTGCTGTCGCCACAGTTCGGTACTGCAGCATCCCGGACATTTGTGATTACAGCCGCAGAACCAAATGGCCAGCCTGTTCCCCGGTCCTAATACCTTTACCGGATACAGAAGTCTAGCGATATACATTAACTATACTCCACGATGAAACTGGCAACCCCGTCGGTGTTGAAATGACCTCCAAGTGATATCCGGTCGTGGTTCTCTAACATCTTCTGAACCATAGGTTCAATTTTTTTATTATTCACAAAGGTGCCGTTGGTACTGCCGAGATCTTTAATGCTCATCCTTGTTCCGTAGCATGTGATTTCAGCATGCTTGCGACTGGTATAGGAGCAACCGCCGAAATATTCCGAAAGCTCATGCTCTCTGCCCACAACAATGACCGGTGTCTTGTCGGTATTGAAGATAAAAAGAGTCCGGTTGTTGACATCAACCAGCTTCTGAACCACTGCCGGCTTTTTGGGAGTAGTCACAAAACCTCTGGTGATTTTCGGTTTTTTAATCGTGGATGGCGGGATATTGCTTATATCCGTGGCACATTTATGACATATAAATGCTGTATCCTTGTTCTGCGTCTGACATTTTGGGCATATCCTGACGGTGATAAGTTCATATTCCCCCTCAGCATTATCATTACTGCCGTCCTCCCAGCTTTTGATCTGTGGGGCATTTTCCACAGACGGTACCGGAGATGGAGAAACGTAAGCGTCATTTTTTACCTGTTTCGGAATAACAGGCTTCGGCTCCTGAACCTGTGCTGAAAAAACATCTGATGAACCGGTAGAGTTTTCCGCAGCGGATGCAGAGTCGATGACAACTGCCGCTGATTTCCTCTCTTTATACGCTGATGCAGCGATTTCCTGAGGTATCGGGTTTTCAGCCGGTGCTGCTTGCCGTTCTGCGGAAGTTTCAGGTACGGCGGCATGTTCTGCTGAAGCCATGTACGCCTCCGGTGACAGAACAGGTTTTATTCTTTTGATATTCTCCCCGCAGCCGGCACAGATTTTAGCAACTCCGCGGTTAATATGGTGGCAGAACGGACATTCCTTTGAGTAAAGAAGGCGTCCATGACTGTCATAAGGAGATATGGCCGGAGCACTTGTTTTTGCATTGTCTGTTTCCGGGTATGATGTATTCTTGGCTTCCTGAGAGGAGGTGACAGCTTCCATTACTACCGCTTTTTCTTCCCGGGAAGAATCGGAGGTAACTTGAGGCGGTTGTACTGTAGCTTCTGCAAGGGGTGCGTTATCAGTATCCGGTAACGGTTTAACATCCCGTTTTTCCTGAGGTGCGGAAGCAGAATCGGCTTCTTTATCGGACAGATTTACACCAGCAGAACCGCTGTCTTCTTTTTTTATGGATTTTACCCTTGATAAGTCACTGTCGCATTCTTCACATGAAACGTTGTTGGCATCATTTTCAGTGTGGCAGTAGGGACATATTTTAATGCGTCCGGCCATAGTTCTGTATTTTTTTCCTTGTCCTAACAAAAATAAAATACCGGTTGACGTGTTTCGGGATGTTTTATTCATACTTCTACAGAGGAGCCTGAGTATCGTGAATGTATTTACGAATCAGACGCCCCGCTACAGGATGTATGTAGTGCATCCTACCGGTTTAAAATCAGTCTTCCTGACTGTCGATATACATTTTCCTTTCCTGACGGGCAGTTTGGAGTTCCTCATTCTGCTGCTCCATCATGATCTGTTCAATGGTCCGTTCATCTATATCGTAGTCCCGGAGGTTGTGGATAAGGCTGTATTCAGAAACCGGCGGCAGTTCATAGTTGGTAACCATCCTGATACCCTTTTCTTCAAGCTTTTCCCTGATTTTTTTATAGCGCTGGCAGAAGGAACTCATATCCTTTTCCAGTTTAGTGGCCTCCTGAGCGGTAGGTTCCCGGTCTGTAGTATCCATTCCTCCGACCTCCATGGCAATTTCTCCGGTAGAGTTGACAGTAACTCCCACGGCTGTGCTGTCATTGAATCTGTAGAGAGTTGATTTGCTTACACCGTTGTCATCTTTGCCGTGACCGATAAAATTGATGCCAAGCTCCTCCATTACCTCGTCGATGGACTGACGGATGTAACGCTCCTCGCTCTGTTTTACGGCCAGATCGTGGAGTTCGGCAGTGGCCACTTCCATGAGAGAGATTCCACTGTCAGTAACCGGAAATTCCTTCATATCTGTGTTGGTGGTTTCACACAGATACTGGTATGAGATAAGTGCGTTGTTGTATCTAGTTACCAGTTCCTCATTTGCTTTTACCCTGGCTGAGATCTTTTTTATTTCCGGCAGAATACTGATAGCATAGAAATCACTAAGATTGCATTCAACGATGAATTTGCCCTCAATTTGGGATTTTAATTTTCCTCTGAGGGTGACAACCTCCTCCTTGCATTTGTCAGGTGCATACGGATTTTTCAGAATCTCCTGGAATTTCTTTTCTGCATCGTTTTTAATCTGCTCAGCTTTAGCGAGTTTTTCCGCTACTTCCCTGGCTTCCTTTTCCTGCTGTTCAGCCAGTTGGCGTTTTTCCTCCTCAGCTTTTTTCACTGCTGCCAGACGCTCCTGCTCGGCAATCTCCTCCCGCAGTGCGCTGATTTCATCGTCGAGTCTGGTGATGTATTTCTGCCTTAGGTCATCAGCAATGGTGGTGGCAACGGCAGGCAGATTCCGGATTTTCTGGTATACTGCGGTAAAACGTTTGTCAAGTTCCGTCAGTTTTTGCACCGTTTCTTCAGTGCAGTTCCCGTTGTTCTGTCTGTATTCGTTGCTGTCTTTCTGATATGAATCCGTGCAGTTCTGCAGTTCTTTCTGCAGATCGTCGAAACGGCTGTCGCATGAGATTTCGTATTTTTTTAAGTTTTCCTTAATTCTTTCAACAGATACTCCGGTGGAATGAATAATATCATCTATCTTTTTTGAATGGAGATTAATGTTTTCCTGCAGATGTTTGATTTTGGTTAATCTCAGCTGGATATCTCTGTTTAATTTATTTTCAACACTGTCAAGTACTGCGGTAATACGGCCGGCCTCAATGTCAGCCTTATTCAATTCCGCGAGCACGTCATCGAGCCGTGATTCCGATGTGATATTGCTGATATCGGATATATATATATCGGCTACATCATTGCAGATCTGGCTGATGCGGTCGGCAAGCAGTGACAGATTCTCACTTACCGGAATACCGTACTCTTTGCTTTTAGCGGTCACCTCAGCGATAATCCGTCTGGAGTCATTTCCAATGGTGGAGCTTAGGAAATGGTGCTTATTGTGTATGTTTGATACTTTATTTGCAATGCGACGACGTCTGTTTTCCTCAGCACGACGTGCTGCCTCAACTGTTGCATTGATGCCAACAATGACTCCCTGTACAAGTAATCCGCCTAATCCGATGGTTCCGCTCATAGCTGCTCCGACAACAATTGTAGTAATATGATGAAATGAAAGTGATGAATACGTATGGTTTTTCATCATTCCTGCAGACTGTATAACTATGTTTTTTCTTCTGATAGTATTTCATAACAGCTACAGAAAACCGATTTCTAGTATAATTTATAAATATATTTCATTAGTGAATTTTTTGTATATAAAAAATTCTGATTATGATTGATTGCTCATTTTTTGATAAAAATAATGTCATTTTGAACCGTGAAGCGGCAAGGTAGAATTCTTCTATAATTCTGAATAAGACATGGACGTTTTTTTCTTTGCGAGGAGTTGTTAATTTACAGAGATATTATCATGAAGAATTACAGAAAATTCCAGTAATGACGGTTCAGTTTTTATCTACAGATACTGTTCCGCTCTAACACCGGACATGCTTCTGGTTAAATCGGAATTAAAAATAAATAGATATCTCATTCTAGTTATTAATAGCGTGATTGTAGACTTTAACTGTGCTAGTATCTCATAGGTATATGTTGTGCCTTCTGAACTGTGAGAAACGTGTTTCTCATGAATGATTGCACAACCAAGAACAGTATAGCACGGTTCGGCGGATATGAATGAACAGGTTAACCTGTTTCCCCCCGGAATTATTATCATCTGTCTTTCGGAGATTCGCCGGTTATATGAATGCAATACAAGAATTATAATAAAAATAAAAATAAAAAAAGAAAAAAGGTAAATCATGCTAGTCGATACTAAGGAACTGATGTTCTTTCTAGGGGATCTTGGAACAGAAATACTGCCTTCTCTTATAGATGTGTTTCTTGTTGATACCGGGGAGAACATAAAAAAAATATCTCAATCGCTCGAAAACGGTGATTATGAAAGTCTGGCAAGAGAGGTGCATACTCTCAAAGGTGTCGGCGGTACGTACGGTGCTGTTGAGATGAAGGAGGCTGCTGTAAATCTTGATAAGAGGTTTAAAAGTAAAGAGGCTCTGTCATCTATGCGTGACGATTTACTGAAGTTAATAGATATTATGCGTGCAACCTGTTCGGAAATGGAAAAACTCAAACAGGAATGTACTTCCGGTAACGTTTGATGCCTTCCGGAGGAATCTGCAGCGGAAAAAACTCATGAAAATAAAGGTTGTCAACTTAAGATCAGATAAAGCTGAAATGGCAGTGGCGGAACTTACCGCCGCTCTGTCGCAGTTTTCTGCCGAACAGCCCAGTTTTTTACTGGTACTTTTTCCGAAAGAAGCTGTGGCAGAGGATCTGAGATCCCTGCTGACTGCCGCTTATCCGGATACTGTTATTGCCGGAATCAGATGTAATCACGGAACCTTTGGCAGAGATCAACTGTATGGTTTCAGTAGTAACGTATCAAAGGATAGCAGTGCTTCTCCAGCTCCTGCCAAATCAAGATTTTCGGTAAAGAAGTTTGCCGAACCCCAGAGTCCCGTATCTCCGATTTTTGTGCAGGCGTTTTATGATGCCAAAGGTGCGTTCAGCTGTTATGCACGCGCCTGTCAGCAGAGTAATGATATATGTATCAGCGATACCTTGAACATTCTCGGCAGTGACGCTGACAGAGCGGGAGTCATGCCGAATCTGCTGCTTTTGTTCAATACACAGGGGACTACCGAAGGGATAAAATCAGAAATAACCAATACTTTGGGAATATCTATTTCAATAATCGGCGGGATTGTTGATAATTCATCAGGACCAGTGACATTTTTCACCAGAGACAGGGTAGTTGAAACAGGTGAGGGATATCTGCTCGTATCCATGTATACCCCGTGTGAAATCAAACTCGACTACATCAGCGAGGTTAAGATGGTTTCATGTCTCGGCAGGGTCACATCCTCCCATGATCTTATTCTTAACGAAATTGATAATAAGCCGGCTGCAGATATGTTCTTTTCTGAGGCGGGCATAGACAGTACCGGAATCGAAATTGAAGAGCTGGAGAGACTTCTGTCCAGCTTTAATCGTGACTATTTTCTGGCATTCAACACCTGTGATTTTGAAGAAATGAGTCATTATACGGTTTCAGTAGTAAACAGTATCACTCCGAACCGGGGAGTTGTTCTCAACAGTCATTTCCATCAGGGAGAGAAGATTTTTATCATGCGGGCTACGGATGAGGATATGGTCGGATGTTTTGAAGTCGCTCCTTTGGATGATTACCGGATTACCGGTGTTCTGCATATTATGTGCGAGTCATTCTGCCGTGGCAGCAAGGCTGTCGTATTTCCGAACGTGGTTGAGTCCGTGCGTAAGTACCACGGTGATCAGGAATATCTGGTTTATTCAGCAGCAGGCGAGATTATCGGTACCACCGAGTCTGAAGTGAAGCTGGAGAACTGTACAGTATGCACGGTGAGTTTTTTAGAGAAGGATCGCTAGATCTGAAGTACCACGCCACCACCTGATAGAACAGAACCGGATAATTAATGCCGGAGAATGATGCCGGTGGTGAAAGTTTCATGCAGTATGCTTGTCTGTGTGATATGAATACTGATAACTTGCAGTACGGATAATATAAACAGAAAGCAGTAATTGAATAAAAACAGTTATTAATAAAAGGCACAGAAGAGAAAATAAAAAACTGCCGTAAAATAACAGTAAAAACCAAGGGGTAGACTTATGAACGCTGATGATCTGCGGGTAGCCAAGCTGGAGCGGGAACTGCACAGGGTCCGACTGGAGCTTGAATTGTCAAAAGATCGTGAGCGCAAGCATATTGATCTCCGCAGGAATATTTTCGGGGTGTTCAATGAGCTTTTTACGGCCGGTGGCAACGAACAGCAGTACGCTATACTGATTACCGCACTGCATACTATTATCACCTTTGATGAAATTGTGCTGATGAATCATGATGCTGAGTTAGATAGCGTAAGTAATCTTGATATCATATATGCGTCACATCCTGCACTGAAAAGACATGACTGGAAGCTTGAAGGTGCTCTGAAAATAGCTCTGGATAATTCAGATATTGTCATACTGGCCAATCCGAGTATAGCCGCCGGTTTTCAAAGCAGTGACAATGAGTTTATCCAGCTTGTGCGCAGTGTTATGATTGTTCCGATGATTATCGGAACCGAGCATCTGCTTTTTGTCTGTACGCATCATGTACCGTTGCGTCTTGATATGCGCAGCCGTCAGGATTTAAAGAACTATCTGCCGTTTATCGAGCAGTCTATAGCCTGTATTGAATACCGTTCTCAACTGGAAAAAATAGTAGCTACCCACACCAGTGAGATGATGGAGTTTCAGAGAAGGCTTTCATCATTCAGAAGTCTTTCACATGAAGTGTTCTGGCAGACCGATTCCTCCAACCGGCTGACAAATGTTTTTATAGATTCCGACAGTACGCACTTTTTAGATTCTAATGATGTACCAGATTTGCCCCTGTACGAATCGTTTATCGGTCGTGATATCTATGAGCTGATTGATACTGATGTGATAAACAAGCACAGTCAGTCGATGGTGGAACTGGTAAAACTTGTGAAGGATCATTCTTTCTTTTCCAATGTTGAACTGCCGTTCTGTCTTAACGGTAGAAAACTGTGGGTAAGTCTGAGCGGTGAGCCGTATTATAGCAATTCAGGTGATTATCAGGGCTATCGCGGGATAATCCGCGATATAACCAAGGAATACAATGAACGTCAGGCTTTTAAGAATGCCAAAATTGAAGCTGAACTTGCCGATCGTTCCAAGAATGAATATCTGGCGGTTATGTCACATGAGATTAGAACACCGCTTCAGGGGATTCTAGGGATGATTGATCTGCTTGAGCAGACTGAATTGAGTGATGTACAGCGTTCATACATAAAACATGTTCACCAGAGTGCCTCGCTGCTGCAGACCATTCTGCATGATGTACTCGATTTCTCCAGAATAACCTCCAAGGCCATGACTTTGGAGAATATCAGCTTTGACGTGCGTTTTGCACTTAACTCCACAATGATACAGATGCGTGATAAGGCTGATGCCAAGAATATCTATCTTAAGCTGAATATTTCTGAGAACTTTCCGACAATTATCTACGGTGATCAGCACCGTCTGTCGCAGATTTGGTTTAATTTGATTAATAATGCCATAAAGTTCACCTCGAAAGGCGGGGTAACCGTGGCTGCCGAGCGTTTTGATAACAGACTGAAATTCTCTATTACCGATACAGGTCCGGGGATAAAACCGGAAAACCTGAATAATCTTTTCCAACCGTTTGTTCAGGTTGACAGCTCTATTTCCCGGCGTTACGGCGGTACGGGGCTTGGACTTTCCATCTGTAAAAAACTGGTTGAGCACATGGGCGGCAAGATAGGTATTCGCAGTGAAAAAGGAAAAGGATCCACCTTCTGGTTTGAGATTCCGTGCAAGGTTCCATCATCTCCGCTTATAGGTGCCAATTCGGTTAAGCCTAAGAATATGGTTCATCATGAGCATAAATACCGTATTCTTCTGGTGGAGGATTCTCAGATTAATCAGTTTGTTATTAAGACCATGCTGGAAAAACTGGGACATCAGGTAACTCTGGCAAACAATGGTGCGGAATCACTGGAGATACTGAGAAAGGAACTGCCTGATCTAGTGCTTATGGATATCAGAATGCCGGTTATGGA